>CAMPJJ010000013.1 GCA_946886855.1 uncultured Roseateles sp.
GCTGCTGCACGAGGCGGTCGGCCACGGCCTGGAAGGCGACTTCAACCGCAAGGGCTCGTCCACCTTCTCGGGCCGCATCGGCGAACGGGTCGCCGCCAAGGGCGTGACGGTGCTGGACGACGGCACCCTCCCCGACCGCCGCGGTTCGCTCAACGTCGACGACGAGGGCTGCGCCTCGCAGCGCAACGTGCTGATCGAGGACGGCATCCTCAAGGGCTACATCCAGGACGCGATGAACGCGCGCCTGATGAAGGTCGCCCCGACCGGCAACGGCCGCCGCGAGAGCTATGCCCACATGCCGATGCCCCGCATGACCAACACCTACATGCTGGGCGGCGACAAGGATCCGAAGGAGATCATCGCCAGCATCGACAAGGGCCTGTACGCGACCAACTTCGGCGGCGGCCAGGTGGACATCACCTCGGGCAAGTTCGTGTTCTCCGCGAGCGAGGCCTTCTGGGTCGAGAACGGCCGGATCCAGTACCCGGTCAAGGGCGCGACCATCATCGGCAACGGCCCGGACGCGCTGACCCGCGTCAGCATGATCGGCAACGACATGCAGCTCGACACCGGTGTCGGCGTCTGCGGCAAGGAAGGCCAGAGCGTGCCGGTGGGCGTGGGCCAGCCGACGCTGCGCATCGACGGCCTGACCGTCGGCGGCACGGCCTGACCCTGCTGACCTCGGTGTTCACGAAGGGTGGCTTGCCCGATGTCGTCGCGCGACAGGGGCGGCTGTCACCCCGCGGCGCTTGACGCGCCGCGGTGAGCACAGGCACTATGAGCCCCATGCGTTCCGCACCCAAGTTCTACTTTGCTTATTTTTGGTTCTCGCACCGCCCCGGCGGAGGAGAGGCGAACGCATAAGCAGAGCGCCAAAGAATCCTCAAGAAACCGCCGGGCCTACAAGCCCGGCGGTTTTTTTTCGGCCGGGCCCAGTGACTACCCGATGACGCCCCCATCGCCCCCCGACCCCCACGAGAAAGCGTGATTCCCATGAATGCCAAGTCGAACAGTCCTTATCCCAGCGCCACGCAGGCGGAGCGCTGGTATTCGCCGCAGGACAAGACCTCCCAGACCGACGACGAACGCATCCTGGACATCACGCCCTTGCCGCCTCCTGAACACCTCATCCGCTTCTTCCCGATCCGTGGCACGGCCATGGAGCAGCTCGTCGTCGGCACGCGCCAGCGCATCCGCGACATCATGCAGCGCAAGGACGACCGCCTGCTGGTGATCATCGGACCCTGCTCGATCCACGATCCGGTCGCGGCGCTCGAATACGCCAAGCGCCTGGTGACGCTGCGCGAGCAGCACGCCGACACGCTGGAGATCGTGATGCGCGTCTACTTCGAGAAGCCGCGCACGACGGTCGGCTGGAAGGGGCTGATCAACGACCCCTACCTCGACGAGAGCTACCGCATCGACGAGGGCCTGCGCATCGCGCGCCAGCTGCTGCTGGAGATCAACCGCCTGGGCATGCCGGCGGGTTCGGAGTTCCTGGACGTGATCTCGCCGCAGTACATCGGCGACCTGATCAGTTGGGGCGCGATCGGCGCCCGCACCACCGAGAGCCAGGTGCACCGCGAGCTGGCCTCGGGCCTGTCGGCGCCGATCGGCTTCAAGAACGGCACCGACGGCAACATCAAGATCGCGACCGACGCGATCCAGGCGGCAGCGCGTCCGCACCACTTCCTGTCGGTGCACAAGAACGGCCAGGTCGCGATCGTCGAGACCAAGGGCAACCGCGACTGCCACGTGATCCTGCGCGGCGGCAAGGCGCCGAACTACGACGCCCAGAGCGTGGCCGCGGCCTGCGCGGACCTGGCGACGTCCAAGCTCGAGACACGGCTGATGGTCGACTGCTCGCATGCCAACAGCAGCAAGAACCATGAGCGCCAGCTGGACGTCGCGCGCGACATCGCCGCGCAGATCCGCGCCGGCGGCACGAGCATCTTCGGCGTGATGGTCGAGAGCCACCTGAAGGGCGGCGCGCAGAAGTTCAGCCCCGGCAAGGACGATCCGTCCGGGCTGGAATACGGCAAGAGCATCACCGACGCCTGCCTGGCCTGGGACGACTCGATCGAGGTGCTGGACGTGCTCAGCGAGGCGGTCCGCGCCGCGCGGACGGAGACCGTCGCGCGCTGATCGCGGCGGCCGGCGTCACCGCGACGCGGTCACCAAGACCAGCGCTGGTTCTCGCCGCCGTTGCAGCGGTACATGATGACGGCCGTGCCCGGGCGGGCGCGGCCGTTCTCGATGTCGAGGCACTTGCCGGAGTCCGCGCTGCGGATCTCGCCGCCGCGTGTGCGCCAGCGCTGGTTGGCGCCGCCGTTGCACTCGTAGGCCATGACGCGGGCGCCGTCCGAGCTGTTGCCGTTGGCGACGTCCAGGCACAGGCCCGACACGCGCAGTTCGCCGTTTCGGTTCCACTCGAAGCGCTGGTTCCCGCCGCCGTTGCAGTCGTAGACGATGAGGTTGTGGCCGGGTCGCGCGCCGCCCTCGATGTCCAGGCAGAGGCCGCCCTTGCCGCGGATCTGGCGACTGTTCCAGCCGCCGTCGCCGTGCCAGTCGCCGTCGTTGTCGCGGTCCCTGTCCTTGTCCTTGTCCTTGCTGGCCAGCAGCGCGATGCCGGCGATCACCGCCGCGGCGGCCACGGCCGCGCCGACGTTGCTCGAGTTGTCCGAGCTGCTGCTGTCGGCCGTACCGCCCGTGCCGCCCGCCGCCACCGTGACCTTGAACCGGCCGCCGCAGCCGCCGTCGACCCACATCTCCTTGCTGGCCAGGTCGAAGCCCCAGGTCCGTCCGAAGCGGCAACCGCCGGCGGTCTGCTGCAAGAGCTCCACATCGGTCGTGCCCTCCGGCAGCCGGTGGCTCTGATAGCCACCCCGCGAGTTCAGCTCGATCGTCTGCTCGGCCGCCCGTGACGGCGCACCGCCCAGCAGCAGGCCCGCCGCGACGGGCGCCGCGATGACGCGCCGCATCCAGCGCACGCGATGATCCTGCCGATCTGATTGACCCATCTTGCCTCCCCCAAAGTTGCATGGTCCGCGCGCCAATCGCACACGGCTTCAGGCGATGCTAAAGCGGGTCAGGCAGTGACGTCCAGCACGCGCGGCGTGCCGCCGGCGCGATCGACGTGGCTGACAAGCGTCGGTCCCAATTCGACCCGCACGCTCAGGTCGGGGAAGTGGGCGGCGGTGTACGTGCCGTGCGAGTACGGCGGCGTCTCGACGCGGCTGACCGGAGGCACCTCCTGACCGAGCGGGTGCCGGCCGTAGGTGACGTCGGCACTGTTCTGCGCGTACATCTCCTTGAGCGGCCCTTCCGTCCCGATGAACGGGGACAGGCGCAGCACCACGGACGGCGGAGGCCCCTCCAGCATTTCCTGCTGGACCTTCGCGCGGTACTGCTGCAGCGGACTGACGTCGAACGGCGACGTCCTCAGCGACGTCGCCTGCACTTCCAAGAACTTCAAATCGCCTCGACGGCCACCGCGCCTTCCGGCCGGGTGCCGCCCCCCCTCATGTTCATCGGTTCATCTGAAGGCGACCGTCGTCTGCCGACGCCTTGATCAGCGCTCAAGTCCGCGGTCGTCCAGGCCGAAATTGTCCGGGTCGCGCAGGCCGGGTCCGGACGTCCTCGCCTTCGCACCGACCGTCAATCGCCCGGCGCAGGGGACTTCGTCGCGCCGGCGCCGCACGCCTGTTCGGACAGCGGTTGCCAGCGGGATTTCCCAGACGGGCGAGCAAGACCTGACCCGCTCTTGAAAAGCGTCCGGAACGCGCGCATCTTGGATCCCTTGCAGCGAAGCGCGATGCGCTCCCCGCCATGACCTTGCTGTTGCTCGCGCTGATCGCGGCGCTGTTCTGCTTCTGGCTGATGAGCCACTCCTGGCGGCAGGGGCGCCGCCGCGCCCGGCTGCGCGCGAAGTCCTTCCCCGCCGCGTGGCGCGCGATCCTTCGCCGCAACGTGCCGCAGGTCGCGCGGCTGCCGGCGGACCTGCAGCTCCGGCTCAAGCGCCAGATGCAGGTCTTCCTCGCGGAGAAATCCTTCATCGGCTGCGCCGGCCAGGTCATCACCGACGAGGTCCGCGTGACCATCGCCGCGCTGGCGACGCTGCCGCTGCTCGGCCGCACGCGCGGCTACTACCCGAAACTGCACACGGTGCTGGTGTACCCGGGGGCGTTCATCGTCGATCGCGTGCGGCATCAAGGGCCGTTGCAGATGCAGGACCGCCAGGTGCTGAGCGGCGAATCCTGGGGCGAGGGCCAGGTCGTGCTGTCCTGGGACGACGTGCTGCGCGACGCCGCTCACCCGGAGCGCGGCCACAACGTGGCGGTGCACGAGTTTGCGCACCAGCTCGACCAGGTCAAGGGTCTGGCCAACGGCGCGCCGTGGCTGGGCAACCGGGCGCGGCAGGCGCGCTGGGCGGTGGTGATGCAGCAGAGCTTCGACCTGCTGCGCGCACGGCTGGCCGCAGGCGAGCCTGATCCGCTGGGCGACTATGCGGCCACGGAGCCGGCGGAATTCTTCGCCGTCGCGAGCGAACGATTCTTCGGGCAGCCGTGGGCGCTGGCGCAGGCGCATCCCGCGCTGTATGCGGAGCTGCGTCGGTACTACGAAGTGGATCCCATGCTCTGGTCCTGAACGCGGACCACGGCGTTCATCGGCAGGTGGGGAACGGTCGGGGCGGCGGGAGCGGCCTCAGCGGCTTCAGCGTCTTCAGAAGCCCATTTCGGCCAGCATCGCGTCGACGTCGTCCTGTTGCAGCGCCTTGTCCGGCGTCTGCACGCCGGCGAGCTGCTCTTGCTCGGCGGCAGTCGGCGCCGCGTGGTCCTGCGTGGCGAGCAGCTGTTGCAGCGGCTCCTCCGCCGGGCGCAGCATGTTGAGCACCTTGTTGATCACCTGGCCGGACAGGTCCTGGAAGTCCTGGGCCATCATGATCTCGGTCTGCAGGCCCTTCACGCGGTCGGCGAAACCGGCGGCGCCGGCCGCATAGGCGGCGCACAGCCGCATCATCGCGCGGGCGCGCTCGACGCTCAGGTCCGGCGCGGCGGCCAGGCGCTGCAGCGACTCCGACAACTCGCGGCCTTGACGCGCCACCGCCTGCGCGTCGTCCTGCGCCGACTCGACGATCCCCAGCACCTTGTTGGCCGCCTGGTCGGTCATGCGCTTGACGTAGTCCAGACGCTCGCAGGCATCCGGCAACTCGTGCGACAGCTTCTGCAGCGCCTGATGCGCGGCGGTCGTGAGAGGGGTATCGGCGTGGGACATGATGTTCGAACTCGCGAAGGGTCGCAGGGTCGGCGTGTGGATTCGCGCGATATGCGCACTGCGCCACTTCGGGCGCTTCAGGGCGCCAGGAAGCGCTCTTGGAGGTGCAGAAATCTTAGTTCTGCAACTGCTGTAACCAACGGAAAGGGTCGCGGACACCCGTGCATTTTTGGTGGGGAACCCCGCATTTAAGTAGTTGACCGGGGCCGTCGCCTGTAGCCTTCGTCCCGTCCGTCATCGGTCCGTCCTTGCTGGTGTTTGTCTTTGGCAAAGCGATCCGTTTCATGAACATGGCTACCACCCGTCCTTCGCCCGGTCTGTCCCGCGCCAACACGCGACCCGGTCCGTCCACATCGCGTTCGCCTTCGAGCGCCTCGCGCGACGACGGGCGGAGCTTTGCCGCCGCGCCTCGCGCGCAGGGCGCGCAGCCGGCGCCGCCCTCGGCGCTGCGCGACGTCAGCGACATCGTGGTCGGCGTGGCGCTGATGCTGGGTGTGCTGTTCGCGCTGCTGATGCTGACGCTGTACACGCGGGATTCGATGGTCGTCGGCAAGGCGCTGCAGGACCAGGGCCAGGCCCGCGGCACCCTGATCTGCAAGGACGGGAAGGTGGCCCGCGGCGACGGTTCGCTGCCGGACCGCATCGTCGAGGACGGCGTGTTCGTGTGCACCGACTGGCGCACGCTGCAGGCGATCGAGCAGGAAGAAGCCGATCGCGGGATGCGCAAGTACTGACCCCCTGGCGCGCCCCTGGGGGCCGTCGTCAGGACCAGAGGTCCAGCGGCGGCTCGTGCGTCATGCCGCGCAGCAGATCGCTGCGGGAGAGGAAACCGATCAACCGGCCGTTGTCGTCGCCCACCGGCAGGCCGGGCAGGCCCAGGTCCAGCATCAACTGGGCGGCTTCCCGCAACGGCGTGTCGGGCTGCGCGACGGGCACCGGCGTCCACATCAGGTCGTCCACGGGCGCTGCCAGCCGCCGCGCGATCATCATGATCTCGGCCATCTCCTCGAGGTCTTCCGCCAGCCCGCGCGTGAGATCCCCGCGCGACACCAGACCTCGCACCTCGCCCTGGGGCCCGAGCACCGGCGCCTGCGCGACGCCCGCGCGCGACATCGTCCGCAGCGCCTGCCGCAGCGATGAGCCCGCCATCACGCTGATCAACTTGCGGCTCATCAGTTGATGCACCTGGGTGAGCGGCACGCGCGTGGTATCGCCGGCGTAGGCCGCCAACGCCTCGTGCGCCATGTACGCCGACGGGCCGAATCCCGGCCCGCCGCCGACACCACCACCGACGCCCTGCCCCACACCCGCCAGCACCACCGTCGACGGCGTCAGATCCCCCTGCCGCGCGATCGGCGCCACCGCGCGCGTGCGCGCCACCGCCTGCACCGGAGCCAGGTCGCGAACCTGCTCCAGGCCGCCGGTGAGAATCTTTCCGGAAGTGCCGTAGACGGAGAACATGGCGTCAGGATCTCACGTCGAAAACGCGATGCCCATTGAGGAGAACGCGCACTGCGACGGCCGCTCTCCTGCGCGAGGCCAAGCGCGGGCACTCCACGACGCAGGGGGCATCGCGTCCGCGAACCCCCAGCGTCATTCCGGCCCCACTTGCAGTTTCTGACTGCACGTTGGACTGACGGTGGGGCGTCACGGCACCGGATACGCGGTCTCGTACTTCACCTCGCGCAGCACCACGTTGCTGCGCACGCTGGCAATGCCCGGGACGCGGAACACCTTGCTCTGCAGGAACTGGTCGTAGGCCTTCATGTCGGGCGCGACGATCTTGATGACGTAGTCCGCCTCGCCGGTGATCGCCTGGCATTCGACGATCTCCGGGCTGCCCGCGACCATCGCCTCGAAGGCGTCGACCGCCCCCTCCGTGTGCCGCACCAGGCTGACATTCGCCAGGACGCAGATCGACAGGCCCAGTTGCTCCCTGTCCACCAAGGCCACATGGCGCCGGATGACGCCGCGCTCCTCCAGCTCCTTGACCCGGCGCCAGACCGGCGTCGCGGACAGCCCGACCTTCTCCGCCAGTTGCTGCGTGCTCTGCCGCGCGTCGGCCTGCAAGGCCTCCAGGATCAGGCGCGTCGCGCGATCGAAACGTTCGTTCTCCATATTGGCACTTTCCGAGAATGATTCAGTCGTTCATTGCCGCCGTGCTAGTAAACGGAGGAAGAAAGTTCGCATTGTCTCGGAAAGAATCCCCTCATTCATCCTTACAGACCTCCGAGCCGACCGGTGCTTGCCGGCCGGCTCGCCCCATTGGGGAGACAAGCCATGACCGAAGCCAGTCTTGCCGCCGCGCCGGCCCTGCGCCCCTACCAGCTCTCCGACAACCTGGCCGCGAGCGCCGGGCCGGTGTTCCTGACCGGCACGCAGGCCCTGGTGCGCCTGCTGCTGATGCAGAAGGCGCAGGACGAGCGCCAGGGCCTGAAGACCGCCGGCTTCGTCAGCGGCTACCGCGGCAGCCCGCTGGGCATGGTCGACCAGCAGCTGTGGAAGGCGAAGAAGTTCCTCGACAAGGCGGACGTCAACTTCCTGCCCGCGATCAACGAGGACCTCGCCGCGACCGCGTGCCTGGGCGTGCAGCGCGTGGCGCTGGACCCGAAGCGCACCGTCGATGGCGTGTTCGCCATGTGGTACGGCAAGGGCCCGGGCGTGGACCGCTCCGGCGACGCGCTCAAGCACGGCAACGTCTACGGCACCGCGAAGCAGGGCGGCGTGCTCGTCGTCTGCGGCGACGACCACGGCTGCGTGTCCTCGTCGACACCGCACCAGAGCGACCTGGCGCTGCAGGCCTGGTCGATGCCGCTGGTCCATCCGGGCAACGTCGCCGAGTACCTCGAGTTCGGCCTCTACGGCTGGGCCCTGTCGCGCTTCTCGGGCGCGTGGGTCGGCTTCAAGGCGATCTCGGAAGTCGTCGAGTCGGGCATGACCGTCGACCTCGACGCGGTGCCGATGGACTTCGAGCTGCCCGTCGACCACACGCCGCCGACCCACCTGCACATCCGTTCCGTCGACCTGCCGTCGCTGGAACTGGAGTCGCGCCTCGCGCACAAGATCGACGCGGTGCTGGCCTTCGCCAAGGTCAACTCGATCGACAAGCACATCGTCGTCAGCCCGCGCGCCTCGCTGGGCATCGTCACCGTCGGCAAGGCGCATTACGACTTCATGGAAGTGCTGCGCCGCCTGGACCTGGACCCCAACGCGCTGGCCGCCGCCGGCGTGCGCGTCTACAAGGTCGGTCTCGTGTACCCGCTGGAGCCGACGCGCATCCGCGAGTTCGCGCAGGGCCTGACCGACATGCTGGTCATCGAGGAGAAGGCGCCGGTGGTCGAGCGCCAGATCAAGGAACTGCTCTACCACCTGCCCGACGCGCAGCGTCCGCGCGTGGTCGGGAAGTCCGATGAACACGGGGCCGCCGTGCTGAGTGCGCTCGGCGAGCTGCGGCCGTCGCGCATCATGCCCACCGTCGCCGACTGGCTCGCGCGCTTGAATCCGGCGCTGGACCGGCGCCATCTGGTGGTCGATTTCCTGACGCCCTGCCTGTTGTCCAACAGCGCCGACGCGGTGCGCCGCCAGCCCTACTTCTGCTCGGGCTGTCCGCACAACACCTCGACCAAGCTGCCCGAGGGCTCGCGCGCGCTGGCCGGCATCGGCTGCCACTTCATGGCGAGCTGGATGGAGCGCGGCACCTCGGGCCTGATCCAGATGGGCGCCGAAGGCGTCGACTGGGCCGCGCATTCGCGCTTCACGACCGAGAAGCATGTCTTCCAGAACCTGGGCGACGGCACCTACTACCACTCGGGCTATCTGGCGATCCGGCAGGCCATCGCGGCCAAGGCCAACATCACCTACAAGATCCTCTACAACGATGCGGTCGCGATGACCGGCGGCCAGCCGGTCGACGGCCAGACCTCGGTCCCGCAGATCGCGCGCCAGGTCGAGGCCGAGGGCGTCAAGCGCCTGGTCGTGGTCTCCGACGACATCGACAAGTACGAGGGCCATCACGGCCTCTTCCCGGCCGGCACGACCTTCCACGACCGCGCCGAGCTCGACGCCGTGCAGCGCGAGCTGCGCGAGATCGCCGGCGTGACCGTGCTGATCTACGACCAGACCTGCGCCGCCGAGAAGCGCCGCCGCCGCAAGAAGGGCGAGTTCCCCGACCCCGACAAGCGCATCTTCATCAACGAGTCCGTCTGCGAAGGCTGCGGCGACTGCGGCCAGGCCAGCAACTGCCTGTCCGTCGTGCCGGTCGAGACCGACTTCGGCCGCAAGCGCGTGATCGAGCAGAGCAGCTGCAACAAGGACTTCAGCTGCGTGAACGGCTTCTGCCCGAGCTTCGTCTCGGTGCACGGCGCCAAACTCAAGAAGCGCGCCGGCGCTGCCTTCGGCCCGGCGGACCTGGCGCGCGAGATCGCCGCGATCCGGCCGCCCGCGCCCTGGGCGTGGACAGGCCCCTTCGACATGCTGGTCACCGGCGTCGGCGGCACCGGCGTCGTGACGGTGGGCGCGCTGGTCACGATGGCCGCGCACCTGGAAGGCAAGCAGAGCTCGGTGCTGGACTTCATGGGCTTCGCGCAGAAGGGCGGCGCGGTGCTGTCCTTCGTGCGCGTCGCGCCGACCCAGGACCTGCTCAACCAGGTCCGCATCGACACGCAGCAGGCCGACGTGCTGCTGGCCTGCGACATGGTGGTCGGCGCGAGCGCCGACGCGCTGGCCACGATCAAGGCCGGCCGCACGGTGATCCTGGCCAACACGCATGAGCTGCCGACCGCCGCCTTCGTCCGCAACCCGGACGCGAGCCTGCAGGCCGATGCGCTGATCGCCAAGATGCGCCACGCCGTCGGCGAGGGCCAGGACCTGCTCGCCAGCATCGACGCGCAGGACATCGCCAAGCGCCTGATGGGCGACACCATGCCCAGCAACATCATCATGCTGGGGGCCTGCTGGCAGCGCGGCCTGGTGCCGGTGTCCTTCGAGGCGCTGATGCGCGCGATCGAGCTCAACGGCGTCGCGGTCGAGAACAACAAGACCGCCTTCGCCCTGGGCCGCCTCGCGATCGCCGCGCCTGACGCGCTGCGCCGCCTGGCCGGCGAGCAGAGCGGCTCCGCGGTCCAGTGGTTCAACTTCGACCAGCTCGACGACAAGGACGGCCAACCCGGTCTGGTCTCGCGCCGCAAGGCCTTCCTCACCGACTACCAGGACGCCGCCTACGCCGCGCGCTACGAGGCGCTGGTGCAGCGCGTGCGCGCCGCCGAGTCCGCGCTCGGCGAGGCCGGCAAGGGCCTGCGCCTGACCAAGGCGGTCGCGCGCTACTACGCCAAGCTGCTCGCGATCAAGGACGAATACGAAGTCGCCCGCCTGTACACCGACGGCAAGTTCGAAGCCGCGCTGAAGGCGCAGTTCGAGGACTGGGATCACCTGAGCTTCCACATGGCCCCGCCGCTGCTGTCCAAGCCGGGCGCCGACGGCCGCGCGAAGAAGGTCGAGCTCGGCTCCTGGACCTTCAAGGCGCTGAAGACCCTGGCGAAGGTCAAGGGCCTGCGCGGCGGCGTGCTCGACATCTTCGGCAAGACCGAAGAGCGCCGCATCGAACGTCAATTGGTCCGCGACTACGAAGCGCTCGTCGACGAGCTGCTGACGCACCTGAGCGCGGACAAGCTCGACATCGCCATCAAGCTCGCGCGACTGCCCGAAGGCATCCGCGGCTACGGCCACGTGAAGCTGGCGAACGTCGTGACCGTGCGCGCGCAGTGGAAGGATCTGCTGGACCGCTTCCACGGTCGCGCGGTCGAGGCGCCCATCGCCGTCGTGCCGCTGGCGAAGGCGCCCGAACGCGTGAAGGGCGTGGCTGAACTCTGAGGGCGCGGCGCGCTACAACTGTGAAGTAGCGCAAAGGACACTGGACACGGTCGACAGGGCGACGGCATGCTTGTCGCATGTCACCCTCGACACCGATCCCGCCATCGACGGTGGTGCCGGCTCCGGCACCCGCCCTCGCGCTCCGGCGCCGCTCCCTGCTGCTGGGCGCGACGGCCTCCGCGGCGCTCGCCGCTTGCGGCGGGCTGCCCTCGGCGCCCGACATCCCGATGGACGCGGCGCAGCGCCTGCGGGCCGCCAACCGCATCGGCTGGGGCGCCACGCAATCGCAGCTGGGCGAGATCGAACGCGTCGGTTGGGGCCGTTATGTCGAACGCCAGCTCCGGGCCGATCCGAAGACGCCGCTGCCGAAGGCGGTCCAGGCCCGCATCGACGCGATGGGCATCAGCCAGGGCGACCTGCCGTCGCGCGTGCGGGCGGCCGAATCCTTCCGGCGCAACGGCGACAACAAGGGCGCGACCGAAGAGGAACGCGTCGCCGCGCGCAAGGCGTACCAGGACGCGCAGGGCCTCGCGGCGCGCGAGACCGGTGAACGTCAGCTGCTGCGCGAGCTCTACGCCGAACAGCAACTGCTCGAACAGCTGTCGTGGTTCTGGTTCAACCACTTCAACGTGCACCAGGGCAAGCGCGACATCCGGCTGATGCTGGCCGACTACCAGGACCGCGCGCTGCGCCCGCAGGCGCTGGGCTCGTTCCGGACCATGCTGGGCGCGGTCGCCCGGCATCCGGCGATGCTGCGTTACCTCGACAACGACCAGAACGCGGTGCGCGCGATCAATGAGAACTACGCGCGCGAGCTGCTGGAGCTCCACACCCTGGGCGTCGACGGCGGCTACACGCAGCGCGACGTGCAGGAGCTGGCGCGCGTGCTGACGGGTTTCGGCGTGCGCGTCGATCCCGATCCGGCGAAGGTCGCGCCGCGCTTCGAGGCGCTGTACAAGCGCGACGGCCTGTTCGAGTTCCACCCCGGCCGTCACGATTTCGGCGACAAGCAGCTGCTCGGCCGCACGATCAAGGGCCGCGGCGCCGACGAGCTCGACGAGGTGCTGGACCTGCTGGTGGCGCAGCCGGCGACGGCGCGCTTCGTCTGCGGCAAGCTGGCGGTGTTCTTCCTCGGCGAACAGCCGCCACGGGACGTGGTCGATGCGATGGCCGCCGCCTTCCTGAGAACGAAGGGCGACCTGCCCGCGACGCTGCGCGCGATGCTGTACGCACCACAGTTCGCGTCGGCGGACACGCCGCGGTTCAAGGATCCGCACGTCTACCTGTTGTCGAGCCTGCGCGCGGGCTTCGAGCAACGTGAACTGCAGAACGCGCAGCCACTGCAGAACTGGTTGCGTCGCCTCGGACAGGGCCTCTACGACAAGCAAACGCCGGACGGCTATCCGCTGACGGCGGACGCCTGGAACAGCCCGGGGCAGATGACCTTGAGATTCGAGGTGGCGCGCCAGATCGGCGGTGGTGCGGTGGCCTTGTACCGGCCCGAGGGCACGAACACGCCGGTGCCGCTGCCGGACCTGCAGCCGCTGCGCCTGCGCGTCGAGCCCACGCTGGCACCCGCGACGCGCACGGCCCTGGCGCAGACCACCACGCCGCAGCAATGGCTGACGCTGTGGCTTTCCAGTCCTGACTTCATGTATCGCTGACCATGGATCGACGACATCTTCTGCAAGCGCTGGCGGCGGGGTCCCTGACGATCTCGCACGCCCGCCTCTTCGCCACCGGCACCGGCAGCGCAGTGCAGCCTCCGGAGAAGCCGGGGACGCCGGTGCCCCTTGAAGCGAATGCCGAGCGTGAGGAGGCGATGGAGCGGAAAGGGGCACCGGCGTCCCCGGCTTCGGGCGCACGCCCCCGATTCCTGCTGGTGTTCCTGCGCGGCGGCTACGACGCCACCAACCTGCTGATTCCCACCAGCAGCAGCTTCTACTACGAGCAGCGACCCAGGATCGCGATCGCCAGACCGTCTGCGACTGACGCGGCGGCTGCCTTGCCGCTGACTGCCGACTGGGGCCTGCACCCGGCCTTGCGCGCCAGCCTCTACCCGCTGGCCCAGGCGGGGCAGGCGCGTTTCCTTCCGTTCGCCGGGACGGAGGACCTCTCGCGCAGCCATTTCGAGACGCAGGACAGCATCGAGCTGGGCCAGCCGGTGGGCGGGTCCCGGGACTACAACTCCGGTTTCCTGAACCGCCTGGCGGCCGAGCTGGACGCGCAGCAGGCCTTGTCGTTCACGGACCAGTTGCCCATCGCCTTCCGCGGCCCGGTGAGGATCGCCAACGCCGGCCTGCGCGACACCGCGCGCCCCGCCGTCGACGCGAAGAACCGTGCCTTGATCGCCAGCATGTACCAGGGCCAGAGCCTGGGCGCCTCGGTCGAGGAAGGGCTGGCCCTGCGCGAGGAACTCGCGCGCGACCTGTCCCCCGACCGGATGAAGACGATGACCGACGCCGCCGGTCGCAACGCGATTCCCGCCAAGGGGTTCGAGCTGGAGGCGCGCCGCATCGCGACGCTGATGCGGGGGCGTTTCAGCCTCGGTTTCATCGATGTCGGCGGCTGGGACACGCACGTCAACCAGGGCGGCGCGACCGGCCAGTTGGCCAACCGCTTCGAGGAAGTCGGTCGCGGCCTGGCGGCCATTGCCGATGAGCTCGGACCGGACCTGTGGCGCCAGACCACCGTGATGGTGATCAGCGAATTCGGCCGCACCTTCCGCGAGAACGGCAACCGCGGCACCGACCACGGTCATGGCAGCGTGTACTGGCTGCTGGGCGGCGGCCTCGCGTCCGGCGGTCCGGTGGCCGGCGACCAGATCGCGCTGACAGCCACCACGCTGTTCCAGAACCGCGACTATCCCGTGCTCAACGACTACCGCGCCGTGCTCGGCGGCCTGTGGCAGCGCCAGTTCGGCCTGTCCAACGCGGCCCTCGCCCGTGTCTTTCCCGGCGTGCGCCCCAAGGACCTTCGCCTGGTCTGACGGCGCTTCGCGCAAAGCCCCCAGGCCCGGCAAGCGCTTGCAGACACTGCCTTGCAGATGAGATCAATTCTCATCTAGGATGGGACCAAACGAGAAGACTCCTGCGGGCTCCGACCCCGCGCGACCAATGCAACTTGCAGAGGGGTTGCGCCGCGATCCGATCGGCATCGTGTCGCGGTTCGACCTCTCTTTTCTTTCCTGCCTTGCGTCGGGTGCCGCTCTTGCCGGATCCTTCCCGTTGCGCCAACACCAGCGCCCCTGCTCGCCCCGTGTCCGCCGGATCGTCCGGGTTCACGCCTCGATCGCCAGGAGCCGTGCGCCACCCCCTCCAGGAATGACCAGGAAAGAAGCCTCCCCATGACCAAGCCCACCAAGGCGACCCGCATCGAACGTGACTCCATGGGCGAAGTCGCCGTGCCCGTCGACGCGCTGTATGGCGCGCAGACCCAGCGCGCCGTCGAGAACTTTGCCATCAGCCGCCAGCCGATGCCCGAGCGCTTCGTGCGCGCGCTGGTGCTGCAGAAGGCGGCCGCGGCGCGGGCCAACATCGCGCTGGAGCAGGTCCCCGCCGACATCGGCCACGCCATCGACCGCGCCGCGACGCAGCTGCTGCAGGACCCGGCGCTGATGAGCCACTTCCCGGTGGAGATCTTCCAGACCGGCTCGGGCACCAGTTCGAACATGAACGCCAACGAGGTGATCGCCACGGTCGCCACGCGGCTGATCGGCAGCGGCGCGGCGAATCCGGTCACGGTCAACGCCAACGACCACGTCAATGCCGGCCAGAGCAGCAACGACTCGATCCCGACGGTGCTGCACATCAGCGCCGCGCAGGCGCTTCAAGGCGAGCTGCTGCCGGCGCTGGACCTGCTGGTGCAGACGCTGCAGGACAAGATCCAGAGCGACGGCCACCACGTGAAGACCGGCCGCACCCACCTGATGGATGCGATGCCGCTGCGCCTGGGCCAGGAACTCGGCGGCTGGTGCGCGCAGATCGACGCTCGCCGCGCGCAGCTGCGCGGACTGCTGCCGTCGGTGTGCGAGCTCGCGCAGGGCGGCACGGCGGTCGGCACCGGCATCAACGCGCATCCGGACTTCGCGCGGCGCTTCGCCGAAGAGCTGTCCGCGCTCACCGGCCTGAGCTTCCGCCCGGCGCCGGATTTCTTCGCCGCGCTGTCGGCGCAGGACACGGCGGTGGCGCTGTCGGGCGCGCTGAAGGGCCTGGCGGTCTCGCTGATGAAGATCGCCAACGATCTGCGCTGGATGAATTCCGGCCCGTTGGCCGGCCTCGCGGAGATCGAGCTGCACGCGCTGCAGCCGGGCTCCTCGATCATGCCGGGCAAGGTGAATCCGGTGATCCCGGAAGCGGTGACCATGGTTTGCGCCCAGGTCATCGGCCACGACACGGCGATCACGATCGCGGGCCAGTCGGGCAACTTCCAGCTCAACGTGATGCTGCCGCTGATCGCGACCAACCTGCTGGACAGCCTGGCGTTGCTGTCCGCGGCCACCAAGGCGCTGGCCGAGCAGGCGATCCGCGACTTCAAGGTCAACAAGGACGGGCTGCAGCACGCGCTGGCGCGCAACCCGATCCTGGTCACCGCGCTGAACCGCGAGATCGGCTACCTGAAGGCCGCCGCGATCGCCAAGCGCGCCTATGCGGAGAAGCGTCCCATCCTCGACGTCGCCGAGGAGATGACCGACTTCGACCGCGCGACCCTCCAGCAGATGCTGGACCCCGCGAAGCTCACCGATGGCGGACTCTGACGCGATCGTCCGCGACGAGCGTGCGCTGGTGCGCCGGCATCGCCTGCGTCAGGCGTTCGGGTTCACGATCCTCCTGATCGGTGCGGTGCTGCTCCTGCAGCAGGGCTGGACGTGGATCACCCCGGGCGCCGGTGCCGGCCGCAGCTCGGTGACTGCGATGGCGCTGCAGGCGGGGCTGCTCGCCGCGGCGGCGACGGCCTTCGGCACGCTGCCCGCCTTGGGCACGCGCAGCCTGTCCGCGCGCGGGCAGGACGCGCTGATGGGCTTCGGCGCCGGCGTGATGCTGGCGGCGTGTTCGTTCTCGCTGATCATTCCCGGCCTCGAAGCCGCGCGCGCGCATGCCACGCCGACCGCCGCCGCGACGCAGGTCGCGCTGGCGGTGCTGCTGGGCGCCTGGGCACTGATGGCGATGGACCGCTGGCTGCCGCACGAGCACTTCATCAAGGGCCGCGAGGGCATGGACCCGACGCGGCTGCGGCGCACGACGCTGTTCGTGATCGCCGTCACGCTGCACAACCTGCCGGAGGGCCTCGCCATCGGCGTGGCCTTCGCGGCCAACGATCCGGTCGCGGCGGCCAGCCTCAGCCTGGCCATCGCGATCCAGGACTTGCCCGAGGGCTTCGTCATCGCCGTGGCGCTGATGACGGTAGGCTACTCGCGGCGCAAGGCGCTGCTGCTGGGCGCGGCGTCGGGGCTGGTCGAGCCGGTCGGTGCGGTGCTGGGCGCGTGGGTCGTGTCCGCCTGGCCGCTGCTGCTGCCCTGGGGCCTCGGATTCGCGGCGGGCGCCATGCTGTTCGTCATCAGCCACGAGATCATTCCCGAGTCGCACCGCAAGGGCCATGAGCGCTGGGCGACGCAGGGGCTGATGCTCGGCTTCGCGCTGATGATGGTGCTGGACACGGCGCTGGGCTGAGCGCACGGCGTCCGGCGTCCGGCGTCCGGCGCACGCGTACGATTGACAACTCGCCGCGATCAAGCGGCAGCCTTTCACGCGAGTTCCGCGCGCGCGGGAGTCGCGGCGCCCACAAGCGCCGCGCACGCCTTCACCATCGGTGTTCTGCTTTCTTGCCTGCAGGATCCGAGCCGTGATGAAGAAGTCTTTCGCCGCGCTTGCCGCGCTCGCCGCCGCCCTCACCGTCGTCTCGACGACCGCTCACGCCGCCGTCCTGACGGCGCTGGAACAGCGCTGGATCGCGGGCATGACCCCGGTGCTTCAACACGCCAGGACCGCGGGCATGCCGGTCGACATCGTCGTGCAGCCGCAGGAGGCTCCCGAGGCCGCGCCGCTGGCGTTGGGCTTCAAGGACGGCCGCTGCAAGTTCGTCCTCAGTCTGCGCGGCAACCCCGAGGGCGAGGCGGCGACGCAGCGCCTGCCCGCCGGCTTGGAAGACAGCGCGCTCGAACTGATGGCGGCGCATGAACTCGGCCATTGCCGCCGCTACCTGGAAGGCGCCTGGTTCCACCTGCCGGCGGGTTTCTCGGCCACGCCGGTGCCAGACGGCCTGAGCCCGGACCTGCAACGCGCCTACCTGTCGATGAAGTCCGTGCGCCGCGAGGAAGGTTACGGCGACCTCGTCGCGCTGGGCTGGACCGCGCAGCGTCACCCGGACCAGTACGCCGCGCTGCACGGCTGGCTGATGCAGGAACGCAGCCGCGACCTGCTGCCGGGCAGCCACCATGACACACTCGCGTGGCTCAAGCTGGCCCGTGACGCGAAGGCGCTGGGAAGCGCGGCGTCGATGTTTGAGGCGGCCAAGCCGCTGTGGGCCCAGGCGCTCGACAGCGACGAGTGATCACGGCGACCCTTCGAGCGCGTGATCGTCAGCGCAGGTCGAACGCCGTCAAAGCCGCAGGCGAATTCACCGTGCCGGCGTTCACCGCGAACACCATCAGCGTGCCGCGTTGCGTCATGCCCAGCCAGCCGCCCTGCGAATAGCGCCACACCGCCTGGTGCGTCGCCAGATCGATGGCGATGGTCCGCCGGTCGGTGGACACGAACAGGTGAGTGTCCGTCAACACCATCGCCTGCTGCCAGAACCCATCGCCCGCGTCCATTGGCCAGGACCACAGCAACGAGCCATCGGCGACGCTGCGTGCCTCGATCGACTTGTTGCCCTGGTTGGCCGCGTACAGCACGCCGTTGGCGGTGACCGGCAGCCCACGGAACGGTTGACGCACGGTCCAACGCACCGAGCCGTCGATCCGCGACAACGCCTGGATGCCCGAATTCACGCCCGCATCGGGCGCGACATAGCGCGGACGGTCCATGGCGAGCACCGTGTTCGCGTCGGCGATCACCGGGGTCTGGCTCTCGTAGAGCTTCAAGAGCAGCGTCTGGCCGCCATCCGCGGGCACGTCATAGAGCTGACCGCCGTCGCTGTCGCGGAAGGCACGGAAGTTGGCGCCGGAGTGCGAGTAAACGACGCCGTCGGCCAGCGTCGCGCCAAACAGTCCATGCGCGGGCAGCAGGCTCCCCGGCGACGGTTCGGCCGTCACTGTCCAGCGCGGCTGCAGATCGGTAAGGCTGAGGGCCGTGATCTGGCCCTTGTTCCGGTCGGGCAGGTACAGCGTGTCGCCCGCCGTCAGCCAGAACTTGGGCTCGTTCGTGTCCGTGAGCGGACGCGACCCGATGACCGTGCCGGCCGACCGGTTCGTCAGGTAGGCGGCGTAGAGGGACTGCGTCGGCGACTGCAGCGAGGACCAGACGGCGCGGTCGCCACTGGCCGTCACGCCCGTCAGCCGCTCGCCGGCGATCGTGACCGACCATTGCGGCTTGCCGTCCTGCTCGGACAAGGCCAGGGCGTTGGGACCGGCCGTCGAACCGAACGGGCGTGCCTGCGGCAGCAGGATCTGGCCGTCGATCAGCGCCGGCGTCGCGGGCGTGGACAGGTCGGTCCCGCCGAGCACCCAGGTCATCCAGCGGCGAGAGAACTTCGAGGCGTCCAGCGACACCGGCACGTAACCGCTGCGCGTCGGACCGGCGGGCGCCTCGGTCCAGGGGGCGGCGCCCGGAACGGCCGCCGGCAGCGGCGTCGTCGACGCGGTCACTGCGGTGACCTCCAGGCGGTAACTGAGCCGCGCACCGCGATAACGCTTACCCTCCGGCGCGGTCGCCTCGAGATCGACATGCATCGCCCCGACGTAGACACCGGCCGGGCGGTCGGGGTCCAGGCGCAGCACCAGCTGCCAGCGGCCATCCGGCAGCTGAGTCGACGTCGACAAGATACCCAGCGGGATCCCGGGCGCGCCGTCCACCGATCGCACGTAGACCAGCGGGGTGCGATCACGCCGCTCCAGATGCACCGGCGTGGCGTAGACGGTGATCTGATCGCAGGCCGCCTCCGGCGCCGCCTTGCACTCGACGGTGTCCTTGTCCAGCGTGAAGGCCGGAATGTCCTCGACCGTATTGCCACCGCTCGATCCGCTGCAGCCTGCGAGCAGCAGCGCCGCTGCGGCGGCGGCGAAGGCGGCTCTGGCGGCTGTCGGCTGATTCGAGAACGTGAGATTCCGTCCGACGGCGTATGGCCGTTCCGGCAGCTTGTTCATCTTCTCTCCCTGATTGGCTGAAAACCGATGGCGATGCCCGATGTTCTCGTCGAGGATCAGGTCTTGTCGCCAGCGCGCGGGAATCTACCGTCCCCGTCCCGCGCGGGCAAGCCGTCCAAAGGGGGATCGGGAAAACGCCAAGGTCCGCACGCGTGGAACCGACCTTCCAAACAGTTCGATGACTTGAACAAGTGTTCATCGGTCAGCCGTCAGATTCCACGTTTCCATGACATCTTTATTTCAGGCCGATCACTGCGTGGGCGCAGCGCCTCACTGACGCCTTCCGTTCCAACCTCTTCGGAGCTTCCTCATGTCCCTGCCCACCCGTTTCCTTTTCGCCGTCCTGTCGGCCGGTCTCCTGTCCTGCACCCTGTCCGCGACCGCCGCGCCGCGCTGGGCCTACACCGGCGACAGAGGCGCCGCGCATTGGGGCGCGATCGACCCCTCGTTCGCCGAGTGCGCCGCCGGCCACCAGCAGAGCCCGATCGACATCGTCAAACCGGTGAAGGCCGCCCTGCCCCGCCTCGACTTCCACTACGGCAACGCCGCCCCGACGATCTGGAACAACGGCCACACGGTGCAGGTGAACCTGCCCGCCGGCAACACGCTGGCGGTCGGCGGACAGACCTACGAACTGCTGCAGTTCCACTTCCACACGCCCAGCGAGGAACACATCGAGGGCAAGTCGCAGCCGATGGTGGCGCACTTCGTCCACAAGAACGCGGCGGGGGAACTCGGCGTGGTGGCGGTGCTGATCCGCGCGGGGCGCGCCAATCCGGCGTGGGAACCGGTGTTCCGGCACCTGCCGCGCGTGGGCGAGACGATCACCGTGGAGGACCTGTCGCTGGACCTGGCCGCGCTGCTGCCGAAGTCGCTGGGCTATTACGACTTCGCGGGATCGCTGACCACGCCGCCCTGCTCGGAGGGCGTGCACTGGATGGTCTTGAAGGAAGCGGTGACCCTGTCGTCCCGCCAGATCGCCGCGTTCCGCCAGCTGATCGGCAGGAACGCGCGGCCGGTGCAAGCGCTCAACGCGCGTCTGGTCCAGGAAAGCGAATAAGCCTGCGCGCGGCGCCGCCATCGCGGCGCCGGCGCGCTGACCGGCTGGTGGGTCAGCCGGTCGGTCGGATGGCTCAGGCCAGCGCGCGGCCGATCAGGATCTTCTGCACCTCGGACGTGCCTTCGTAGATCTGCGTCACGCGAACGTCGCGGTAGATGCGCTCGACCGGGAAATCGCTGACATAGCCGTAGCCGCCGTGGACCTGGATCGCGGCGGAGCAGACACGCTCCGCCATCTCGCTGGCGAAGAGCTTGGCCATCGCCGCCTCCTTCAGGCAGGGCTGGCCGGCGTCCTTCAGCGCGGCGGCGTGCCAGATCAGCTGACGCGCGGCCTCGATCTGCGTGGCCATGTCGGCGAGCTTGTGCTGCATGGCCTGGTGCTCGAAGATCGGCACGCCGAAGGCGACGCGCTCCTTGCTGTAGCGCAGCGCCGCCTCGAAGGCCGCGCGGGCCATGCCCACGGCCTGCGAGGCGATGCCGATGCGGCCGCCTTCCAGCCCCGACAGCGCGATCTTGAGGCCCTGCCCTTCCTCGCCCAGCCGGTTGGCCACGGGCACGCGGCAGTTCTCGAACAGGATCTGCGCCGTGTCGCTGGCGTGCTGGCCCATCTTGTCCTCGATGCGCGCCACGACGTAGCCGGGCGTGTTCGTGGGAACGAGGAAGGCCGAGATGCCCTTCTTGCCCGCCGCCTTGTCGGTCACCGCCATGACGATGGCGACGTCGCCGTTCTTGCCGCTGGTGATGAACTGCTTGACGCCGTTGAGGACGTAAGCGTCGCCATCCAGCACGGCGGTCGTCTTCAGTCCCCCGGCCTCGGAGCCCACGTGCGGCTCGGTCAGGCAGAACGCGCCCAGCATGTCGCCGCGCGCCAGCGGCTTGAGGAAGCGCTGCTTCTGGTCCTCGTTGCCGAAGGCCATCAGGATGCTGCACACCGGGCAGTTGTTGACGCTCACGACGGTGGAGGTCGCGCCGTCGCCGGCGCCGATCTCTTCCAGGATGATCGCCAGCGCCAGATAGTCCAGGCCCGCGCCGTCGTACTCGGTGGGCACGGCCACGCCGTAGCAGCCCAGCGCGGCCAGGCCCTTGAGCTCCTCGGCCGGGAACTGGTGGGACTTGTCCCACGCGGCCGCCTTCGGCGCGATCTGGTCCTGCACGTAGGCGCGGACGGCGTCCTGCACGGCGCGGTGGTCTTCGGAAAGGATCATGGGATCACCAGGGCAGCGGGCTGCCGTCGTAGTTGAAGAAGCCGCCGTTGTCGCCCGGCTTCAGCCCGTCGAGCACCGCGCGCAGGCTGGACGCGCTGGTGGCGACGTCGATGTCGGCCTCCTGGCCGCCCATGTCGGTCTTGACCCAGCCCGGATGCAGGCTGACGCAGATCGCGCGGCCGTCGAGCGTGAGCGAAAGGTCCTTCATCACCGAGTTCACCGCCGCCTTCGACGCGCGGTAGACCCAGCCCGCCGAGTTCGCGCGCAGCGTCAGCGAGCCCATCCGCGAGGACAGGATGCCGATGCGCGCGTCCGGCGCGAGCGCGTCCAGCAGCTGCGGCAGCACGCGCATCGGGCCCAGCACGTTGGTGTGCATGACGGCGTCGAAGTCGGCCGCGCTCGGCGGCTGCAGGCCGATCGTCTTCGGACCGTAGAGGCCGGCCACGTACAGGACGCGGTTGAACTGGTAGCCGTCGAGCTGCCAGGCCAGGCCGGCGATGCTGACCACGTCGGACACCTCGAGCTTGATCGGCGTCGCGCCGAGCGCCTTCAGCTTCTCCAGGCTGGCGTCGTCCCGCGCGGTCGCGACGACGGTGTCGCCGCGCTCGCGGTGCTGCTTCACGAGCTCGAGGCCGATGCCCCGCGACGCGCCGATGATGAGGACTTGCGTCATCCGGCCCGTCCTCAGATCAGCTCGACGCCGACGGCGGTCGCTTCGCCGCCGCCGATGCACAGCGCCGCGACGCCGCGCTTCAGCCCGCGATGCTTCAGCGCCCCCAGCAGCGTGACCAGGATGCGGGCGCCCGATGCGCCGATCGGGTGACCCAGCGCCACGGCGCCGCCGTTGACGTTGACGATCTCGTGCGGCAGCTTGAACTCGGCCATCGCGGCCATGGTCACCGCGGCGAAGGCCTCGTTGACTTCCCACAGGTCGACGCTCTTCGCGTCCCACTGGTTCTTGGCCAGCAGCTTCTGGATCGCGCCGACGGGGGCGGTCGTGAACCACTCCGGCGCGTTCGCGTGCACCGCGGTGCCGACGATGCGCGCGACCGGCTTCACACCCAGCTTGTTGGCGGTCGACTCCCGCATCAGCACCATCGCGGCGGCGCCGTCGGAGATCGACGACGAGGTCGCGGCCGTGATCGAGCCGTCCTTCTTGAACGCCGGCTTCAGCGTCGGGATCTTGTCGAGCTTGGCCTTGAAGGGCTGCTCGTCGCGCGAGATGACGGTGTCACCGCCCCTGCCGGCGATCGTCACCGGCGCGATCTCCCACGCGAAGCTGCCGTCCTCGTTCGCGCGCTTGGCACGCTCCGTCGACGCGATCGCGAACTGGTCCTGCGCCTCGCGCGTGAAAGCGTACTTGTCGACGCACTGCTCGGCGAAGACGCCCATGGCCTTGCCGCGCTCGTACGCATCTTCCAGGCCGTCCAGCGCCATGTGGTCGTACATCTGCGCGGCACCGTACTTCACGCCCTTGCGCGCGAACATCAGGTGCGGCGCGTTGGTCATGGACTCCATGCCGCCGGCGATCAGGATGTCGGCGCTTTCGGCCTTCAGCGTGTCGTGCGCGAACATGGTGGCGCGCATGCCGGCGCCGCACATCTTGGACAGCGTCACCGCGCCCACGGACTGAGGCAGGCCCGCCTTCAGCACGGCCTGGCGCGCCGGGGCCTGGCCCTGGCCGGCCATCAGGCAGTTGCCGAGGAAGGCTTCCTCGATCGAATCGGTCGGGATGCCGGCGCGCTCGACGGCCGCCTGGATGGCGACGGCGCCCAGCTCCCACGCGGCCAGGCCGGCGAAGTCGCCCAGCAGGCCGCCGATCGGCGTGCGGGCGGCGGAAACGATGACGATGGCATCGGACATGGAGGTCTCCTTCTAGAAAGCCTGTGTGTTCAGTGGATGGGAAGCTCGCGGTCCTGCGACTCCGGCACCTTCAGGGCCGGTGCGACGTCGCGGACGTGGAAGCGCTTGTGCGGGTCGTACGGGAACACGTCCTCGACGTGACCCGCCAGGATGCGTTCCTTGTGGGTCTGCCAGAACGCGGCATCGAGCAGGTCGGCGTGGTGCGCCATGAAGACGTCGCGCACGCCGGGATGGCCGAGCAGGAACGGGCCGAAGGTCTCCGGGAACACGTCATGCCTGTTCACCGTGTACCAGACCTCGCCCGACATCTCGTCTTCCTCGTTGCGGGCCTCGGGCACCTTGCGGAAGTTGCAATCGGTCAGGTACTCGATCTCGTCGTAGTCGTAGAACACGACCTTGCCGTGGCGCGTCACGCCGAAGTTCTTCCACAGCATGTCGCCGGGGAAGATGTTGGCCGCCACCAGGTCCTTGATCGCGTTGCCGTACTCCACCACCGCGTGCGCCAGCTGCGCCGGCGACGCTTCCTGCAGGTAGATGTTGAGCGGCACCATGCGGCGCTCGATGTAGAGGTGCTTGATGACGAGGTCGTCGCCGTTCTCCTCCAGCAGCGACGGGCAGAAGTGCCTCAGCTCGGCGACCAGTTCGTCCTCGAAGCGGTGGCGCGGGAAGGCGACGCGCGTGTACTCCAGCGTGTCGGCCATGCGCCCGACGCGGTCGTGCTGCTTCACCAGCAGGTACTTGGACTGGATCTGCTCGCGCGTCGTGTCCTTCTGCGGCGGGTAGAAGTCCTTGATGACCTTGAAGACGAAGGGGTAGGACGGCAGGTCGAAGACCAGCATCACCATGCCCTTGATGCCGGGCGCGATGCGGAACTTGTCGCTGCTGTGGCGCAGGTGGTTGAGGAAGTCCCGGTAGAAGAGGTTCTTGCCCTGCTTCTGCAGCCCCAGCGTCGCGTAGATCTCCGAGCGCGGCTTGCGCGGCATGAGCGAGCGCAGGAACTGCACGTAGGCGCTGGGGACTTCCATGTCGACGAGGAAGTAGGCCCGCGCGAAGCTGAACAGCATCTGCAGCTCGTCCTCGCCGAACAGCGCCGCGTCGATGTAGAGCTGCCGCTGCGTACGGCCGTCGATCGATTCCTTGTGCAGGATCGGCAGCGCGAACGGCGTCTCGGTGAAGCCGTTGATGATCTTGCCGACGATGTACGCGCCCTTGTTGCGGAAGAACAGCGAGGACAGCACCTGCACCTGGAAGTTGGTCCGCCAGCGGAAGGCGCCGAGTTCCTTGCCGACGGCCGCCAGCACCAGGTCGATGTCGCGGCCGAGGTCCTCGAACTCCAGCGCCAGCTGGAAGTTCCAGACGAAGCGCATGAAGGTGTCGCGCAGCGTGTCCTGCGAGGGGTAGTAGCAGCGGTAGGTCGGCTGCGCGGCGGGCTCTTCGTTCTCGATGAACTCGGTGGAGATCGCCGGCCGGACGAAGATGAACTCGTTGTGGAAGTAGCTGTGGTGGAGGATGCGCGTCGTGACCGAGTTGAAAAAGGTCTCGGCGAGCTCCGGCCGCAGGTGCTTGGTCAGCAGCCCGATGTAGTGAAGCTTGACCTGCTGCCAGACCTCGCTGGGCAGCGCGCTGGTGTGGAAGCGCTGCTCCAGCTCGAGCACGGCCTCGTCGACGCGCAGGTCGTAGAACTCGATGCGCTCGCGCTGCGCGCGCTGCTGGCCGTGCCAGTCGGCCTGCTCGAAGCGCTGCTTGGCGGTCGCGGACGCCGCGCGGAACAGGCGGTAATGCTTGTCGAAACCCGCGAGCATCGCCTGCGCGATCTCGAAGGCACGCGGGTCGTTGAGCTCGTGGGGGAACATCGCGCGCCGTCCGCGGGGTCGGCTCAGCGGCCCATGGCCGCCTCGTAGCGGCGGTGCAGGGCGTCGAGGGCGCTGCGGTAGGCGGGACCGACGTCATCGGCCTTGCCGACGGTGATGCTCAGGTCCTTCAGCAGGCCGTTGTGCAGGCCGTAGACCCAGCCGTGCACGGCGACCGACTGGCCGCGCGCCCAGGCGTCCTGGACCACGGTCGTCTGGCAGGCGTTGCGGGCCTGCTCCAGCACGTTGAGCTCGCACAGCGCATTGGCACGCTGGTCGGGCGCCACCTGGTCCAGCCATTCCTGATGGTGGTTGCGCACGTCCTGGACGTGGCGCAGCCAGTTGTCCACCAGGCCGACGCGCAGGTCTTCCAGCGCGGCGCGCACGCCGCCGCAGTTGCTGTGGCCGACGATGATGATGTGCTGGACCTTCAGCTGGTCCACGGCGAACTGCATCACCGACAGGCAGTTCAGATCCGAATGGACCACCACGTTCGCGACGTTGCGATGGACGAAGAGCTCGCCCGGCAGCAGGTCCACCAGCTCGTTGGCCGGCACGCGGCTGTCGGCGCAGCCGATCCACAGGTATTGCGGCGTCTGCTGCTTCAGCAAGCGCGAGAAGAAGCCGGGCGACTGTTCCTCAGTCGCGGTGGCCCAGCGCTTGTTGTTGTCCAGCAGGTCTTGGAGTTGGTTCGTGCTCATGGACGTGGATTGTCGCGGTTAAGGCCCGACATGCGGCTGTCGCAACCGCGAAGGCCTCACATCGTTTCGGCGAAGAGCTCGCGGCCGATCAGCATCCGGCGGATTTCCGACGTGCCCGCGCCGATTTCGTAGAGCTTCGCGTCACGCCAGAGGCGGCCCAGCGGGTACTCGTTGATGTAGCCGTTGCCGCCGAAGATCTGGATGCCTTCGCCGGCCATCCAGGTGGCCTTCTCGGCGCACCAGAGGATGACGGACGCGCAGTCCTTGCGCACCTGGCGGACATGGGCGCCGTCGAGGGCGTCCAGGTTCTTGCCCACGGTATAGCAGAACGCGCGGGCGGCCTGCAGCACGGTGTACATGTCGGCGACCTTGCCCTGGATCAGCTGGAACTCGCCGATCGACTGGCCGAACTGCTTGCGGTCGTGGATGTAGGGGACGACGTTGTCCATCACCGCCTGCATGATCCCGATCGGACCGGCGGCCAGCACGGCGCGCTCGTAGTCCAGGCCCGACATCAGCACCTTGGTGCCGCCGCCGACCTGGCCCAGCACGTTCTCGGCCGGCACCTCGACGTCCTGGAACACCAGCTCGCCGGTGTGACTGCCGCGCATGCCGAGCTTGTCCAGCTTCTGCGCGATCGAGAAGCCCTTCATGCCCTTCTCGATCAGGAAGGCGGTCATGCCGCGGGCGCCGAGCTCCGGCTCGGTCTTGGCGTAGACGACCAGCGTGTCCGCGTCGGGACCGTTGGTGATCCACATCTTGTTGCCGTTGAGGACGTAGTAACCGCCCTTGTCCTCGGCGCGCAGCTTCATCGACACGACGTCGGAGCCGGCGCCGGGTTCGCTCATCGCCAGCGCGCCGACGTGTTCGCCGGAGATCAGCTTGGGCAGGTACTTCTGCTTCTGGGCGTCGGTGCCGTTGCGTTTGATCTGGTTGACGCACAGGTTGGAGTGGGCGCCGTAGCTCAGGCCGACCGAGGCGCTGGCGCGGCTGATCTCCTCCATCGCCACCATGTGGGCCAGGTAGCCCATCGCGGCGCCGCCGTATTCCTCGGGCACGGTGATGCCCAGGACGCCGACGTCGCCCATCTTGCGCCACAGGTCCATCGGGAACTGGTCGCTGCGATCGATCTCCGCGGCGCGGGGGGCGATCTCGGCTTGGGCGAACTCGCGCACCGCGTCGCGCAGGGCGTCGATGTCTTCGCCGAGATGGAAGTTCAGACCGGGCAGGCTCATGGGTTTGTCTCCTCGACCGCCTCCGCGGACGCTTCTCCGGGCGGCCGCTGGGCTGTTCGTCTTACGTTTACGTAAACGTCAATTGTAGGCCACAGCTACCCCGATCCAGCTACTGCAGAAATGCTTAAGTAGCGCCCCCACCTCCCGCAGTCGGGCTCGGTGTAACGGGCCTCGGGAAGCCGGGCCGCACCCGGCGATTTAGCGGAGCCTGCGCGCGTATGAGCCGGGGGCGGCCCGGCTTCCCGAGGCTGCGCCCGGTCGACCTCAGAGGAAGCGTTCGAGCAGCTTGCGCGAATGCCGATCCAGGGCGAAGCGGTCGGGCACCAGGAAGTGCAGCCCGTGGGAGCTGGCGATCAGCAGCCGCCCTTCCCCGATCCGCCGGATGTCTTCCTCGCTCTTGAGGATGAACGCGGTCGTGCCGCGGTCGGTCTCGACGGTCCACTGCGACGGCGTCGAGAAGGTCGAGACGTCCAGCAGCTTCAGCACCGTCGGCGTCATCTCGCGGTGGGCGAGCTCGTCCTGGAGCAGCTCGCGCTGCGCCTGCGGCAGGTCCGTGAGCCGGTCGATCCAGGCGATCTCATGCCCGTCGGTGCCGACCAGCGAGAGGCCTTCCTCCGGCGCGCTCAGCGGATGCGCCCGCACGGGCGTGACGTTGTCGTGGGTCTGGCCGGCGTCGTCCACCAGCATCAGCCGGCCGAAGGCGTTGCGCGCCAGGGTCTGGATGTTGTTCATGAAGAAACCTCGGCGCGATCAGGCCTGCGTGGCCGTGTGGACGTTGACGTTCGGAGCGACGACCACCACGCTGTCCTGCTCCTCCGCGTCGACGCGGCGGGCCTGCGCCTCCCACAGGCGCCAGTAGGCGCCCTGCTTGGCGATCAGCTCGTCGTGCGGCCCGACCTCGACGATCTCGCCGCGGTCCATGACCACCAGCCGGTCGGCCTTGCGCAGCGTCGACAGCCGGTGGGCGATGGCGATCGTCGTGCGGCCCCGCACCAGGTTGTCCAGCGCCTTCTGGATCTCCTTCTCCGTCTCCGTGTCCACGGCCGAGGTCGCCTCGTCCATGATCAGGATGCGCGGGTCGATCAGCAGCGCGCGGGCGATCGAGATCCGCTGGCGTTCGCCGCCGGACAAGCCCTGACCCCGCTCGCCGACCAGCGAGTCGTAGCCCTGCGGCAGCCGCAGGATGAATTCGTGCGCATGCGCGGCGCGGGCCGCGGCGACGATCTCGTCGCGCGTCGCGTCCGGCTTGCCGTAGGCGATGTTCTCCGCGATCGTGCCGAAGAACAGGAAGGGCTCCTGCAGCACCAGCCCGATGTGGCGACGGAAATCCGACAGCTTGAAGCGCCGCAGGTCGACGCCGTCGAGCTTGATCGCCCCCTCCGTCACGTCGTAGAAGCGGCAGATCAGGTTGACCATCGTGCTCTTGCCCGAGCCGCTGTGGCCGACCAGCCCGATCATCTCGCCCGGCTTGATCACCAGGTTGAGGTCGCGGATCACCGTCCGGTTGCCGTAGCGGAAGCCGATGTCCTGCAGCGACAGCTCGCCCGCCACCTTGTCCAGCACCACCGGCTGGGTCGGCTCCGGCACGTTGGAATGATGGTCGAGGATGTCGAAGATCCGCTTCGCGCCCGAGGCCGCCTTCTGCGTCACCGACACGATCCGGCTCATCGAATCCAGCCGCCCGTAGAAGCGTCCGATGTAGGCCAGGAAGGCGGTCAGCGTACCGACCGTGATCTGCGAATGCGCGATCAGCCAGATGCCGAAGGCCCACACGACCAGCAGGCCGATCTCGGTCAGCAGCGAGACGCTGGGCGTGAACAGGCTCCAGGTCCTGTTCAGCCGGTCGTTGACCACCAGGTTGTGCTTGTTGGCGTTGCGGAAGCGCTCGGCCTCGCGGCGCTCCTGCGCGAAGGCCTTGACCACGCGGATGCCGGGGATGGTGTCCGCCAGCACCGAGGTCACCTCGCCCCAGACGCGGTCGATCTTCTCGAAGCCGGTGCGCAGCCTGTCCCGCACCAGATGGATCAGCCACGCGATGAAGGGCAGCGGCACCAGCGTGGCCAGCGCCAGCCACGGGTTGGTGTGGAACAGGATCGCCGTGATCATCGCCAGCATCAGGCAGTCGGTGATGAAGTCCAGCGCATGCAGCGACAGGAACACGCTGATCCGGTCCGTCTCCGAGCCGATGCGGCTCATCAGGTCGCCGGTGCGCTTGGAGCCGAAGTACTCCAGCGACAGGCCCAGCAGGTGGTCGAAGGTGGCGGTACGCAGGTCGGCGGCGATGCGCTCCGACACCAGCGCCAGGATGTAGGTCTTCGCCCAGCCGAGGATCCAGGACACGATCGCCGCCCCGAACAGCCCGCCCAGGTACATCACCACCAGCATGGTGTCGATCTGCTTGCCCTGCTGGAACGGGATCAGCACGTCGTCCATCAGCGGCATCGCCAGGTAGGGCGCCACCAGGGTCGCGCCGGTCGCGCCCAGCATCAGCAGGAAGCCCAGCAAGAGCTGACCCCGGTACGGCCCGGCGAAGCGCCACAGGCGCAGCAGCACCCAGGTCGACGGCGGCGTGTGCAGCTCGCGGGCGCAGGAGGGGCACTCCTCGCTGTCCTCGGGCAGCACGGCCTGGCAGCTCGGGCAGAGCTCGGGCTCCTCGTCCAGGCGGGTCTCGACCTCGTCGCGGCGGTTGAAGGCGTCCAGGAAGCGCTGCGCCTGCAGGTTGGCCTTCATCGTGAAGCGCCACTGCGCCAACCGGCCGCGGGCGTCCACCAGCTCCAGCGCGCCCAGCCCGGCGTGGTCGGACAGCACCAGCTTCAGCTCGGGCGTCAGCGGCCATTCCCGGAAGACCGGGTCGCCGTGGCCCTCCGCCGGGGCCTCCAGGGCCAGCAGCCGCTGATCCGTGAGTCGCAGACCGCCCGCCGAGAAGCGCAGGCGGCTGTCCAGGTCAACCTCGAGCGAGGCCCGGACGTTCTCGCCACGCCGCAGGCGTGTTTCGATGCCCCCGAGGATCGGAGCGCCGCCGGCACCGGCCAACGCGACAGGATGTGAATGCTGCATTTGTGATTCTTCTGGCGATCCGCGGAACAGGAGATTTCTCGGGAGATTCCCGGGCGATTTCCCCGAGAGTGTTCTGCCACCGCCCCTTCCTGGGGCAAGACCCGGTCCACCCGGGTCGTGGCATGTTTCGCACAATTTTCGCTTAAGCGCACAATTGTGCTTCGCATCATTGTCCGGTGGTCCGCCGGGCGGCCCCCTTCCACGTTTCCACCCCTCATGAGCCGACACGACGACATCAAGCTCCTGCGCATCAACTACCTGCGCGGCCCCAACATGTGGACCTACCGTCCGGTGCTGGAAACCTGGCTGGACCTGGGTGGCCTGGAAGAACACCCCTCCCACCTGATCCCCGGTTTCACCGAACGGCTGTGCAAGCGCCTGCCGGCGCTGGAAGAGCACCACTGCGGCGTCGGCGAGCGCGGCGGCTTCCTGCAGCGCCTCACCGAGGGCACCTGGATGGGCCATGTGCTGGAGCACATCGTCATCGAGCTGCTCAACCTGGCCGGCATGCCGACCGGTTTCGGCCAGACGCGCTCCACCTCGCGCCACGGTGTGTACCGCATGGTCTTCCGCGCCCGCGACGAGCAGGTCGCCCGCTGCGCGCTGGAGCAGGGGCACGCGCTCCTGATGGCGACGATCAACGGCGACGACTTCGACGTCGACGCCGCCGTCACGGCCATCCGCGACAAGCTCGACGACTGCTACCTCGGCCCCTCCACCGCCGCCATCGTGGCGGCGGCCACCGACCGCCGCATCCCCCACATCCGACTGAACGACGGCAACCTGGTGCAGCTCGGCTACGGCGCGCGCCAGCGCCGCATCTGGACGGCCGAGACCGACATGACCAGCGCCATCGCCGAGGGCATCGCGCGCGACAAGGACCTGACCAAGGAACTGCTGAAGTCGGTCGGCGTGCCGGTCCCCGCGGGCCAGGCCGTCAAGACCGCCGCCGAGGCCTGGGACGTCGCCCAGGACCTGGGCCTGCCGGTCGTCGTGAAGCCGTCGGACGGCAACCACGGCCGCGGCGTCACGCTGGACCTGCGCCAGGAGGCCGACGTCGAGGCCGCCTTCCACGTCGCCGACAAGGAAGGCTCGGAAGTGCTGGTCGAGCGCTACATCCCCGGGATGGAGCACCGGCTGCTGGTCGTCGGCGGCCAGGTGGTCGCCGCCGCCCGCGGCGAGGAGGCCTGGGTCACCGGCGACGGCACCCACACCGTCGTCGAGCTGATCGACCTGCAGATCAACACCGACCCGCGCCGCGGCACGACCGAGGACTTCCCGCTCAACCGCATCGACATCACCGGCGACCCGGTCGTGCTGCTGGACCTGCAGCGCCAGGGCCTGACCGGCGACGGCGTGCCCGAAGCCGGCCAGCGCGTGCTGATCCAGCGCAACGGCAATGTCGCGATCGACTGCACCGCGCAGATCCATCCGGAAGTGGCGCACGCGGTCTCGCTGGCGGTGCGTACCGTCGGCCTGGACATCGCCGGCGTCGACCTGGTCTGCAGCGACATCTCGAAGCCGCTGTCCGAAACCGGCGGCGCCATCGTCGAAGTCAACGCCGGCCCCGGCCTGCTGATGCACCTGAAGCCGGCCGAGGGCATGCCCCAGCCGGTGGGCCAGGCCATCATCGACCACCTGTTCGCCGAGGACGAGAGTGGCCGCATCCCCATCGTGGGCGTGGCCGGCTCGCGCGGCACGGCGCAGATCGCGCGCCTGGTCGGCTGGCTGCTGCACCTGAACGGCCGCCACGTCGGCCTGGCCTGCGGCGCCGGCCTGTTCCTGGGCACCCGCCGCGTCGAGCGCAAGCCCAGCGCGACCTGGGCCGCCAGCCACCGCCTGCTGATGAACCGCGCCGTCGACGCCATCGTGGTCGAGAACGGTGCCGGCACCATCCTGGGCGACGGCCTGGCCTACGACCGCTGCCAGGTCGGCGTCGTCACCGACCTCGGCCGCGTCGCCGAGCTCGACAACCACGACATCCAGACCGAGGACCAGCTCTTCAAGGTGTTGCGCACCCAGGTCGACGTCGTGCTGTCCGACGGCGTCGCGGTGCTGAACGCCGACGAGCCCAAGGTGGCGGAGATGGCCGAGCTGTCCGACGGCGAAGTGATCCTCTACGCGCTGGACGCCGGCAACGCCGCGCTGACGGAACACCGCGCCAAGGAAGGCCGCGGCGTGTTCCTGCGCGGCGGCGCCGCGATGCTGGCGCAGGGCACGTCGGAGACCTCCGGCGCCAACGTCGAATCGCTGCAGGCCCGCTTCCGCGCGGTCGGCCAGGAGATCGCGACCGACGCGGTGCTGGCCGCGGTCGCGACCGGCTGGGCCATGGGCATCTCGCCCGAGCTGATCTCGGCCGGCCTGGACACCTTCGTGCCGGACCTGCCGCAGTAAGCCAACCGAAGCGCGATCACGCCGCACACGCTGCTGACGGCAAGCCGCTTCAAAGAACAGTCGAACCCGAAAGACGACAGATGGAAGTCTCCCGCACACGTGCCCTCCGCGGTCCCAACATGTGGAGCCGCCACACCGCGATCGAAGCGGTCGTGCATTGCAGCGACACGGAACGCACCATCGCGGACATGGCCGGCTTCGAGGCCCGCCTGCGCGAACGCTTCCCCGGCATCGGCCCGCTGCGGCCGGCCAGCGCCGCCAAGACGCCGATCACCCTGGCCCACGTGCTGGAGCAGGCCGCGCTGGCGCTGCAGGCGCAGGCCGGCTGCCCGGTGACCTACAGCCACACGCACACCACGTCGGAGGCCGGCACCTACCAGGTCGTCGTCGAGTACAGCGAGGAAGACGTCGGCCGCGCCGCGTTCGAGAAGGCCGTCGAGCTGATCAACGCCGCGCAGTCGGGCGCCGCCTTCGACGCCGACGCCGCCGTCAAGGCGCTGCGCGAGACGGACGAGGACATCCGCCTCGGCCCCTCGACCGGTTCCATCGTCGACGCCGCCTGCAAGCGCGGCATCCCGTTCCGGCGCCTGACGCAGGGCTCGCTGGTGCAACTGGGCTGGGGCGTGAAGCAGCGCCGCATCTGGGCCGCCGAGGTGGACGCGACCAGCGCCGTCTCCGAATCGATCGCGCAGGACAAGGACCTGTCCAAGCGCCTGCTGCAGTCGGCCGGCGTGCCGGTGCCCATCGGCGCGCCGGTGGAGACGGTCGACGAGGCCTGGGAGCTGGCGCTCGAGATCGGCCTGCCCGTCGTGGTCAAGCCGCTGGACGGCAACCAGGGCAAGGGCGTGACGGTCAACGTGGCCTCGCGCGAGCACATGGAGATCGCCTACAAGGCCGCGGACGAGATCGGCACGGTGATGGTCGAGAAGTTCCTGCCCGGCAGCGACTACCGGCTGCTGGTGGTCGGCGACAAGCTGGTGGCCGCGGCCCGCCGCGATCCGCCCAACGTCACCGGCGACGGCGTGCACACGGTGCGCCAGCTGGTCGACAAGGTCAACGAGGACCCGCGCCGCGGCGACGGCCACGCGACCTCGCTGACCAGGATCCGCCTGGACGACATCGCGATGGCGCGCCTGGACCTGCAAGGCCTGACCCCGGAATCGGTGCCGGACAAGGGCCAGCGCGTGATCCTGCGCAACAACGCCAACCTGTCCACCGGCGGCACGGCGACCGACGTGACCGACGACGTGCATCCGGAGGTCGCCGCCCGCGCGATCGCGGCGGCGACCGTCGTCGGCCTGCACGTCTGCGGCGTCGACGTCGTGGCCGAGAGCGTGCTCAGGCCGCTCGAGGAACAGAACGGCGGCATCGTCGAGGTCAACGCCGCGCCGGGCCTGCGCATGCACCTGAGCCCGTCCTACGGCAAGGGCCGCGACGTGGGCGAGGCCATCATCTCCAGCATCTACGGCGGCCACCGCGGCGGCGCCAGCGAGGACGGCCGCATCCCCATCGTCGCGGTGACCGGCACCAACGGGAAGACGACGACCTCGCGCCTGGTGGCGCACATGTTCGCGACGCAAGGCCTGCGCGTCGGCATGACCAACACCGACGGCGTCTACGTCGACGGCCGCCAGACCGACAGCGGCGACTGTTCCGGCCCGAAGAGCGCGCGCAACGTGCTGATGCATCCGGACGTCGAGGCGGCCGTCTTCGAGACCGCGCGCGGCGGCGTGCTGCGCGAAGGCCTGGGCTTCGACCGCTGCCAGGTGGCGGTGGTGACCAACCTCGGCGAGGGCGACCACCTCGGCATGAACTTCCTCAATACCGTCGAGGAACTGGCGCTGGTCAAGCGCGTGATCGTGCAGAACGTGGCCCCCAACGGCTACGCGGTGCTGAACGCCGCCGACCCCGTCGTGGCCAGGATGGCCGAGGTCTGCCCCGGCCAGGTGATCTTCTTCGCGAGCGACCGCCACCACCCGCTGATGGCGACGCACCGCGCCCAGGGCAAGCGCTGCGTCTACATCGACGGCGACGCGCTGGTCGCGGCGCAGGGCGCCTGGCGCGAGTCGATCCCGCTGCGCGACATCCCCTTCACCCGCGGCGGCGCGATCCCGTTCCAGAACGAGAACGCGATGGCCTCGGTCGCGGCGGCCTGGGGCGTGGGCCTGGACTGGGACACGATCCGGCGCGGGCTGGCGAGCTTCATGAGCGACCCGGACAGCGTGCCGGGCCGCTTCAACGTGATGGACTATCGCGGCGCGACCGTCATCGCCGACTACGGCCACAACGGCGACGCGATGCGCGCGCTGGTGCAGGCGGTGCAGGCGCTGCCGGCCAACAAGCGCTCGGTGGTGATCTCCGGCGCCGGCGACCGCCGCGACGAGGACATCCGCATCCAGACGCAGATCCTGGGCGAGGCCTTCGACGAGGCCATCCTGTTCCAGGACGCCTGCCAGCGCGGCCGCGAGGACGGCGAGGTCCTGGCGCTGCTGCAGCAGGGCCTGAAGGGCGCCACGCGGACCAAGCACATCGAGGAGATCCGCGGCGAGTTCGTCGCGATCGACCGCGCGCTGGAGCGCCTGCAGCCGGGCGATCTCTGCCTGGTGCTGGTCGACCAGGTCGAAGAAGCCCTGGCGCATCTGAACCAGCGCGTCCGGGAAGCCTGATGGCGGCCGGTCGCTGGCGGCACTGGCCGGCGCACTGGTGGAACGGCCTCAGCGTCGCCCTCGGGGTGATGCTGGTGCAGGTGATCGTGTCGCACGCGGCTCCGGCCGCGCTGTCGCACATCGCCTCGCAGCTGGCGATGGCCTGCGCCATCTGCGCCAGTCTGGCCGATCTGCCGGGCAGCGTCCGGCGCAACCGCAACCGCGTCCTCACCGCCGGCGGCATGACGCTGCTGGCCGTGGGGCTGGTCGCGGTCCTGCATCCGTATCACGCGGCGATGGGCGCGCTGGTCGCGGCGCTCGCCTTCGGCAGCGCCCTGCTGCTGAGCTGGGGCCCGCGCGCGGGGCCCGTGTCCTTCGCGCCCATCCTGGCGATGGTGTTCGCGCTCGCGTGGCCGCCCCAGCCGCTGCCCATCGTGCTGGCCAGCGGCGCGGCGGGCATCGCGCTCTACCTCGTGTGGAGCGTGATCGCCAGCGCGGTGCTGCAGCGGCGCTTCCATCGGCTCGCGCTGGCCGACGCGCTGCACGGCCTGGCGCAGCTGCTGAGCGCGCGCGCCGAACTGCTGGGCAGCGGCGGCGCGGCGCATGCGATGCGCGACTGGCTGGGCAACGAAGCCCAGCTGGCGGAACTGCTGCAGACGGCGCGCGACCAGGTCTTCCCGCGCGCGAAGACCGATCCGCGCAGCGCCGCGGTGCTGCTGCACATCGTCGAGCTGCGCGACCTGATGCTGGCGAGCCGCCTGGACCTGGAACTGCTGGGCGAAGACCCGGTCGGCCAGCACATGCGGACGGCGCTGGTCGGCCGTCTGCGGGCGCTGTCCGTGCTGCTGGACGAATACCGCGATGCGCTGCTCGACGAGCGCGCGCCGGCGATGAACACCGTCCGTCCGACGCCCTGGCCGGACCTGCCGCCGCAGGACCCGCGCACGCGCCTGCAGCTCGTGCTGCAGGACCGGCTGTCGCACCTGGACGGCGAGGTGCTGGCGATGGGCCGCGCGCTCGACGCCGCCCAGCCCTTGCCGCCGCTGCCGCTGGACGCCGGCGAGCTGCGCAGCTTCGTGACGCCGGTGGGCTGGCCGATCGGCCTGCTCAAGGCGCAGCTGCATTTGGACTCGCCGGTGTTGCGCCACGCGCTGCGCAGCGCGCTGGCCTTGTCGGCGGCCTACTTCATCGCGCTCGCGCTGCCCTGGGCCTCGCATCCGCACTGGCTGGTGCTGTCGGTGGCGGTGGTGCTGCGCGGCAGCCTCGACCAGACGCTGGAACGCCGCAACATGCGCGTGCTCGGCACGGCGATCGGCTGCGGGCTGATGCTGGCGCTCTCGCTCATCCCGAACCAGACGCTGTGGATCGTCGTGCTGCAGATCGCGGTCGGCATCGCGCATGCGTTCGTCACGCGCCGCTACCTGATCACCGCGATCGCGGCCACGGTGATGGCGCTGCTGCAATCGCACCTGGCCGATCCGACGCACGGCATCGCGATCTCCGAGCGACTCGCGGACACGGTGCTGGGCGCGATCCTGGCCTGGGCCTTCAGCTACGTGCTGCCGGCCTGGGAGCGGCGCAACCTGCCGCGCGCGCTCAAGCGGGCGCGTGGCGCGCTGCAGCAGTATGCGATGCAGGCGATGACCGCGGCGATGACGCCGGCCGGCGCGCTGACGCAGCGGATGGCGCGGCGCCAGGCCTACGACGCGCTGGCCGCCTTGTCCGCGGCGCTGATGCGCAGCGCGGCCGAACCGCGCCGCGTGCGCCCGCCGCTGCAGGAGCTCAACACCGTGCTCGACCACGGCTACCGGCTGATGGCGCATCTCTCGATGATGCGACAGAGCCTGATGCGCCGCGCGAAGGACCTGGACGCCGACTTCCTGGCCGAGCTGCCGGAGTCGGCCAGGCGGCTGCAACGGGCGCTGGTGGGACAGGAACCGGTGCCGCACGCGGTGCAGGCCTTGCAGGACTGGAGCCTGCTGCCCGACGTCGGTCCGCTGGAAGACCTGCGGCCGTGGATGCGTCGCCGGCTGCAGGTCAGCCTGGACGACGCGGCCCGCGCGGGCGAAGCGGCCGATGCGGCTTTCGCCGCGATGGCCGCGCCGCCCGAGCCGGACGTGACGCTGTCGCGCCTCCAGTAGCACCACCGCTTCCTCTTGCTCCCTCTCCCGCACTGCGGGAGAGGGGCCATACAGGCCGCCTGCCGCTCTCCCGCTCGGGGGAAAGCAGCGGTGAGCGTCTTCAGCCCAGCTTGATCTCGATCTTGCGCGGCTGCGCATGCGCGGCCTTGGGGATGCGCACGCGCAGCACACCGTTGTTGAGCTCCGCGCCGATCTGTTCGGCGTCCAGTTCCTTGCTCAGCGTGAACGCGCGGCGGTAGAACTGGCGCGACACCTCGACATGGCCGGCCTTCAGGCCGTCCGGCAGGTCGAGCTGCATCTCGGCCTCGATGATCAGCCGGTCCTTGTCGACGCGCAGCTGGAGCTGCTCGCGCGGCACGCCGGGCAGGTCGGCAAAGAGCGTCAGCCCTTGCGCGTCCTCGACCACATCGACGGCGGGCTGGATCGCATAGTCATCGCGACGACGCGCGGCCTGCGCGGCGGTCGAGGCGCTGGTCTTCACTTGATCGGCCGCATCGGCGGCGGGGGTGTGCACGGCAGTGGTCATGGTGTTCTTTCGAATCGGGTTCGGTTCGTGTCTGGGGTCGGTGGACGCAGCGGTCCGCGACTCAATGGATATCGATGCGGCGCGGCTGCGGCGCGGGGCGGCGCTTGACGCTGACGCGCAGCACACCGTCCTTGTACGAGGCCGAGACCTGCTCCGGATCGATGTCGTCGGGCAGGCTGACCACGCGGCGGAACTTGCCGGCGAAGCGCTCGCGCTGATGGACGACGGTCTTGCCGGCGGTCTTCGCGGAAAGTGCGGCGGGGGCGGCGGTCCCTCCTTCCGCGGCACCAGCGGTCGCTGCGGCGCTGTCGCTGGTCGCGGCCAGCGCGTCCGCCCGTTCGCCGGACAGGCTCAGCACGCCGCGCTCCAGGTCGACGCCGATGGTGGCGGGATCCAGGCCGGGGGCGAAGGCATAGACCTCCACCGCTTCCGGCGACAGGCCGACGTTGAGGGCCGGATAGCCGCCGCGCGCGGTGGCGCGGCCAGCGGTGAATTCGAACAGGCCGCTCATCTCGCGCTGGAAGCGGTCGAGGTCGTTGAACAGCTCACGGGCAAACAGTTGACGGGACATGCGGGGCTCCTTGGCTTCCTGCGGGTGGATCGCGGCGGGACGTGTCCGCCATGCATCCCCACCTGAGACCGACAAGCCGGGCTTCAAGATCTTGAAATCGCGAGGGCCCCGTCCCCATATGGCGCGCCCGCTGCGCGAGCCGGGATGGCCGGCCGGGTACTTTTCCGCCCCCAGTCCCGCTTATTTCAAGCGCAGCACTTCCTGCTCCGTCACCGCCGACGCCTGGTTCCCCCAGCTCTGCCGGATCACCGTCGCGACGGCGGCCATCTCGGCTTCCGTGAGCACCTGCCGCAGCGGCGGCATGCCGTACGGACGAGGGTGGCCCGGCGTCGTCGGCGCGTAGCCGCCGTCGGCCAGCATCTGCAGCACGTTCTGCGGCGCCTCCAGCGTCACCGTGCGGTTGCCCGCCAGCGGCGGGTAGGCCGGCTGGCCGTCGATCAGCCGGCCCTGCCCCTGGTCGCCGTGGCAATCGGCGCAGTGCTTGGCGTAGACCTGACGACCGAGATCCAGTTGCGTCGACGAGGCCGGCTTGAACTCGGCCGCCTCCGCTTCCTCGCGCGGCAGGCCGCGCAGGTACACGGCCATCGCCTGCGCGTCGGCGTCGCTCAGGTGCTGGAGGCTTTCCGCGACCACGTCGGCCATCGGGCCGAGCGCCGCGCCCTTGGGCGACCAGCCGGATCGCAGCCACGACCGGACCTCCGCCTCGGACCAGTCCTGCACGCCCGCCGCATGCGGATCGGCCAGCGACGGCGCGATCCAGCCCTGCGTGCCCACCCAGCCGCCACGCAGGCCCGCCGCGTCCCTGAGCGCACCGAGCCGGTTCCGCGGCGCGTGGCATTCGGCGCAATGGCCGACCGCCTGGACGAGGTAGCGCCCTCGCGCGAGCGCCGCCTCGCCGGCGACGTCCTGGACCGCACCGCCACCGGCACTACCGGCACCACCGGCAGCACGATCTGCGCCACGACCGACGCCAGGATCGGCGCTGCGATCGATGCCCGGGTCGTCACGCGACGGCGCATCGCCCGGCGTGAAGTACATGAGCCGCCACACCGCCAGCGCGGACTGCCAGCGGTACGGCCAGCCCAGCTGATGGGGCGGCGCGGTCTGCGTGACCGCCGGCTGCTGCCGCAGCCACGCGAAGATCGCATCGGCATCCTCGCGGGTCATCGACGTGTAGCTGGTGTACGGGAAGGCGGGATAGAGCAGCCGCCCGTCGCGGCTGCGGCCGTGGTGCATCGCGCGCCAGAAGTCGTCGGCGCTCCAGCGGCCGAGGCCCGTCTCGGCGTCGGGCGTGAGGTTGCTGCTGAACAGCGTCCCGAACGGCGTCCCGAGCGGCATGCCGCCGGCCAGCGGCGCGCCGCCGCGCGGGCTGTGGCAGCCGGCGCAGTTGGCGATCCGCGCCAGGTAGGCGCCGCGGGCGATCAACGCGGGTGTGGTGTCCTGCGCGCCGGACAGCGCAGGGCGTCCCGACAGCCAGAGCTCCCGGCCCCACGCGCCGGCGAGCAGCAACGCGGCCATCAGCGGGACCGCGATCGCGAGGCCCAGCAGCAGCCGGACGAAGGTCCTCATCGGCGCCGCGTTGGACGTCTCGCCGGTCTCGCTGGCGGCGTCCCCGGCGCGCGGCTTGGAGGTCGGAGCCCCGCTCATGGCGCCAGCCCTCCACACGGCGCCGGCAAGGGCGTCGTCGACGGCGGTTCCGGGTGCGCGCCGGCGGGTTTCGCCGCGAGCCAGCTCGCGACGACGGCGATGTCGTCGGTCGACAGCGCCTTGGCCACGTCGGCCATGCAGTCGGGCGTGTGGGCGCGGCGCAGCCCGTTGCGCCACGCGCCGAGCTGCCCGACCAGGTAGTCGCGCGGCAGTCCGAGCAGACCGGGGATCGCCGGTTCGCGCCCCGCCATCGACGGGCCGTGGCAGGCCGTGCAGGCCGGCACCTTGCGCGCCGGATCGCCCTGCAGGATCAACCGCTCCGCGCGGGCCTGCTGCGCCGGGTCCAGGCCCGACGGTCCCGGCGCCGGATAAGGCACGTCGAGCGCCGCGAAGTAGCCGGCGATCTCGCGCAGGTAGTCGTCGCTCATGTGGCGCAGCAGCCCGGCCATCAGCGCGTGATGGCGGCGGCCGTCGCGGAAGCTCTGCAGCTGGTTGTAGAGGTAGCCCGACGGCTTGCCCGCGAGCCGCGGGAAGTAGCCCTGCGCCGTCGCGCGGCCTTGCGCGCCGTGGCACAGCGTGCAGGCCTGGATGCGTTCGCCGATGTCGTTGGTCAGCGGGCGCAACGGTCGCAAGGCGGCGGGACCAGCGGCGGGACCAGCGGCAGGTCCAGCGCCGGGTCCGGCCCCAGGGTCGGCCGGCGGCGTTGCGGTCGTCTGCGCGAACGCCGCGGAAGCGGTGGAGACCGCGGAGACGGCGGAGAGTCCCAGGCCCAGCACAGCGGCGATGAGGACACCCGGGAGGAATCGGGAGTGCTTCATCCGGCCATCATCGCCGATCACCGACGCGGGTGTCGGCGTGGTTGTCGGTGTGGTTGTCGGCGTGGTTGTGGAGCGGGTGCCGCCGAGTCAGCGTCGCTGGTCGGGCCCGGGCCATCGCACGGCCGCCCAGCCGTCGCGGCCCTGGTGCTTGGCCTGGTACAGCGCGCGGTCGGCGAGCGCGATCAGGTCCATCGACGGCACGTCGCCGTCGGCGACGCTGGCGATGCCGATGCTGGTCGTGATGGCGACGCCCGCGGGCCGCGCGGCCCGCACGGCCTCCACGATCTTGGCGGCGACCTGCTCGGCCTCCTCGGTCCGGTTCAAGCCCTCGAGCACCGCGACGAACTCGTCGCCCGCGAGGCGCGCCACATGGTCGCTGCCCCGCACGCAGCGTCGCAGCACGGCGGCGAAGTCGCGCAGCACGATGTCGCCGACGCCGTGCCCGTGCGTGTCGTTGATGGTCTTGAAGTGGTCGACGTCCAGGAACAGCAGCGCCAGCATCCGCCCTTCCCGCGCCTGACGGCGTTGCCGGGCGAGCGCGCCGGCCAGCGCCTGGTCGAACTCGCGCCGGTTCGGCAGTCCCGTGAGCGCGTCCGAGCTGGCCAGCCGCGCGAGTTGCGCCTCGGCCTGCTTCATGGCGGTGATGTCGATGGACAGCGTGAAGATGCCCGTCACGCGCCCGTCCGGCGCCACGTCCGGCATGTAGATCGAGCGCAGGTGCCGCTGTCTGCCGAGCATGGTCGAGGTGATCTCGAACTCGACGCGCTCGCCGCCCAGCGCCAGCGCCAGTTGCGCGCTGCGCTGGCTGGTGCTCGCGACGCCGAAGACCTCGTCGATGTGCAGCCCGAGCGCCGCCTGGGGGTCCAGCCCGAACCAGCTGCGTATCGTCTCGTTGGTGTAGCGCAGCTTGCGCTCCGCGTCGATGTAGCTGATGAAGACCGGCAGGTTGTCGGTGATCGCCTTCATCCGGCGCTCGCTGGCGGCGATCGCGGCCTCGGCGCGCTTGCGCTCGGTGATGTCCATGGAGCAGGCGTAGAAGCCCTCGACGCGGCCGCCCGCCAGCTCCGGCACGAAACTCTGGTGGAAGTGCAGCGTCTCGCCGTCGATGACCTGCTCCGCGTCGAAAGCCACCGCCTCGCCGCCGAGCACGCGCGCGATGAAGGGGCGCATCTGCGCGGCATTCTCTTCGCCGCGCACCTCTTCCAGCGTCTTGCCGATCAGCGACTGCGGATCGGCGTCGAAGACGCGGCCGATTTCCGCGTTGGCGAAGCGCAGACGGCCGCGTCCGTCGTAATGGCTGATCAGCGCCGGCACGTTGTCGGCGATGCCGCGCAGCAGCTTCTGCGTCCGCAGCAGGTCGCGCGAGCGCAGCATCACCTGCGAGGTCGCCAGCACCGTGAACAGCGCCAGCACCGCCAGGCCGGCCAGCATCAGCAGCTCGGCATGGGTGGCCTCGCGCCACAGCCGCTCGCTGATCGCCGCGCGCTCGGCGCGCAGCGACGAGGTCAGCTCGCCCAGCACGTCCCGCAGTTCATCCATGTGGTGCAGGCCCTGGTCGCCGTGCACCAGCTCCAGCGCCTCCTCATGACGGCCCGCATCGTGCAGCCGGATCGTCTGACCCATCTCCGTCATCTTGAGCTGGACCAGCTCCCGGATGCGGGCGAGCCTGGGCGCGTGGGCGGGGTCGTCGTCGCAGGCGCACAGGTCCACCAGGCGCCGGTCGAGGTTGCGCACCGCATCGCGGTAGGGCTGCAGGTAGCCGGGGCGCTGGGTCAGCAGGTAGCCGCGCTGGCCGGTCTCGGCATTGAGCAGGTCCTCGTTGAGCAGCGTCACCGCCGAGAGGACGGTGTTGAGGTGCTCGGCGCGGTGCAGGTCGTCGATGGTCGAGCGGGCGCGCCAGACCAGCAGCGTCACGATCACGGCCATCGCCACCAGCGCCCCCATCAGCAACGCCACGCCGCGACCGAGACTGGTGCGATGGATCGGCTCGGCGAAGGAACGCATGGCGAGGTCTCGGGCGGGGCGGTCTCTGGCGGGCCGCGGAAGCGTGGGGCCCTGGCGCGCGCGGGGACGGGCGCTCGACCGGCCGTGGCGGCAGCGGGGCCGGTGGGGACTGCGGACGATTATGGGGAGGGCCGTGCGATTGCCGTCAAGCCGGCATCGGCCCCGGAGCCCCGGCGGTGCCGGCATGCGACAGTCCGGGGATGCCCTCGATCTCCCTCCTGCGCCAGCCCGACCCGCACGGCCACGCGAAAGTCAGCTTCGTCGAGCTGTTCTTCGACCTCGTCTTCGTCTTCGCCGTCACACAGCTGTCGCACACGCTGATCGGCCATTTCGCGCATGACGGCGTCACGCTGGGCGGCGCGCTGCAGACCGGGTTCCTGATGGCGGCGGTCTGGTGGGTGTGGATCTTCACCTCGTGGGTGACCAACTGGCTGGATCCGGAGCGCCTGCCGGTCCGGATCTGCCTGTTCGCGATGATGCTGGCGGGGCTGCTGATGTCGGTCGCGCTGCCGCAGGCCTTCGGCGAGCGCGCGCTGATGTTCGCGGCCTCGTTCACCGCGATCCAGGTCGGGCGGACCTTGTTCTTCCTCTGGGCGGCGCGCGGCGCGGAGGCCGGGCTGGTGCGCAATTTCCAGCGCATCGGCGCGTGGCTGGCGGTGTCCGCGGTGCTGTGGATCGCCGGCGCCTTGAGCCCGTCGCTGCGCGTCCCGCTGTGGGTGGCGGCGCTGGCGATCGAGGTCGTCGGGCCGTCGGCCGGTTTCTTCGTGCCGGGGCTGGGGCGATCGACGACGGCGGACTGGACGATCTCCGGCGGTCACCTGGCCGAGCGCTGCGCGCTCTTCGTGATCATCGCGCTGGGCGAATCGCTGCTGGTGACGGGCGCGACCTTCGCGGAGACGCCGTTGACGGCCTCGAGCCTGCTGGCCTTCCTGGTGTCCTTCGCCGGGAGCATCGCGTTGTGGTGGCTGTATTTCGACACGACCAACGACTTCGCGACCGGTCGCATCACCCACAGCGACGACCCGGGGCGGCTGGCGCGGCTGGCCTACACCTACATCCACCTGCCGATCGTGGCGGGGATCATCGTCAACGCGGCGGCGGACGAGTTCGTGCTGGCGCATCCGGACGGCCACACCGACCTGAAGACGGCGCTGTGCCTGCTGGGCGGCGTGGCGATCTACGTGATCGGCGTGGGGCTGTTCAAGCGCGCGGTCGTCGGCCGCTGGCCGTGGTCGCACGGCGTGGCGGTGATCGTGCTGGCGGCGGCGGGGCCGTTCGTGCACGACTGGCCGCCGGTCGCGACCAGCGCCTTCGCCTGCGCGGTGCTGGTCGCGCTCGCCGCGTGGGAGCGGCGTTCGCGGGCGATGTGTCTCGCTCCCGACAGCGGGGATCGGGACGACGCGCCTAGCATCGGCGCATGAGCGCGCCCTCCTCCACCGCCGCCTCCGTCGGCTCCTCCGCCTTCCCGGCGGACCTCACCGTCGAGCCGCATCCGGCCGATGCCCTGTTTCCTGCGTCGACGCGACGCCTGTCCGTCGAGACCGAGCCCGGCGTGCGCATCCATGCGCGCGTGTGCGGCGAAGGTCCGCCGCTGCTGCTGATCCACGGACATCCGCAGACGCTGGTGATCTGGCACCGCGTGCTGCCGGCGCTGGCGGCGCGCTTCACCGTCGTGATGCCGGACCTGCGCGGCTATGGCGATTCCTCGAAGCCCACGGGCGACGAGGACCACGGCAACTACAGCAAGCGCCGCATGGCGCTGGACCTCGTCCGCGTGATGGCGGCGCTGGGTCATGCCCGCTTCCGCGTGCTGGCGCACGATCGCGGCGCGCGCGTCGCGCATCGGATGGCGGCGGATCATCCGGCCGCGGTCGAGCGGCTCGCGCTGCTGGACATCGCGCCGACGCTGGCGATGTACGAGCAGACGACCGAGGCCTTCGCGCGGGCGTACTGGCACTGGTTCTTCCTGATCCAGCCGGCGCCGATGCCGGAGCGGCTCATCGAGGCCGATCCGGCGGCGTATGCGTTGGACGTGATGGGCCGGCGGCACGCGGGCCTGTCGGCCTTCGACCCGCGCGCGTTCGCCGAGTACCAGCGCGCACTGGCGCTGCCGGGCACCGCGCACGGCATGTGCGAGGACTACCGCGCCGCGGCGGGCATCGACCTGGACCACGATCGTGCGGACCGCGACGCCGGCGTGAAGCTCGCGATGCCGCTGCGCGTGTACTGGGGCGCGCAGGGCGTGGTGGCGAAGTGCTTCGACCCGCTGAAGGAATGGCGCCGCGTCGCGGCGGACGTCGACGGCGGGCCGCTGCCCTGCGGTCACTACATCCCTGAAGAAGCGCCGGATGCGCTGCTGGCGGCGGTGATGCCGTTCCTCAGCGAGGGGCTTTGAGCGGAGCCGCCGCGAGGCCCGTTAGGCTGCACGCCTGGCAGTGTCCGACGTGGACGGAGTGACGGGATGAACAAGCTGGTGGCGATCGGACAGTTCCTGGGCGGCGCGGTCCTGTGGATTGCGGCGGTGGTGGCGGGCTACAACGCGATCCAGCCGCTGATCGGCGCCGCGGAAGGCACGGGCGCACCAGCGGGCGCCGGCGGGGCGTTCGTGATCGTGCTGCTGCTGGCGGCGATCGGCACGTGGCTCATGCGCGCCGGCTGGCGCCGGTTGCGGGCGCGGGCGGGTGGGCACTGCTGAGCGGCTGCGACTCACTCGGGTTGGCCGCCGATCAGGCGCCGTCAGGCGGCCTGCTTCTGCATGTCAGCAATCAGCTCCGACCGCGACGCGTGTGCGAACGACTCGCGCTTCAATGTCAACGCGTCGATCATGGCTTGATTGGTGAGCATGAAGTTGTCCAGCAATGTGTACCAGTTCAGCACGAAGCGCTTCATGCGTCGCTCGTCGCTGACCAGCCCGGGCAATCCCTTCGCCACCTGCCCCTCCATCCGGCTCCGAATCTCCGTATCCGCCTCGGAGATCTTGCGCCCGATCAGGATGAGTTCGAAGTGCATGGCTTCGCTGCCAAATTCCGCGTGCTTCTTGATCAGCTGTGCATAGCCATCCAGTTGTTGGAGGTGTTTGTAGTTGAGCGCGATCCCTGGACGCTTGATCTCCACCACGATGCAACGATAGATCTTGCGACCCATCGAATCGTGGTGCGGGACCTTGCGGGCGAGGAACAAGTCCGTCTGCTTCCGCGCGCCATCGATGGCGGAGGGATCAGCCGCATCCAGGTCATCCAAGGCAACATCGGCTATCCCCCTGACCGCATCGCGCAGCGATTTGGCGATCTTGGTGAACGAGTCCTCCTCGGCGCCAAGCGTCTCGTAGGAGCTGCCGAACAACCAGGTGTTGGCTTCGATGATGCCCTGCAAGTCCGGCGTCTCGCGCGTGTCCAGATGATGCTCGTTCATCAGTGTTCGCAGCTTGTCCGCCACCTCGTGCCTGCGGCGGAGGACTTCGATCGCTGACACGATGCTTTGCAGCGACACGCCCTTGAGGTGTTTGGCGAGCAGCTTCGTCGAGACGTCGTCCAGCTCCAGCACGCTGTTGAGCACCTCGAAGATTGCATCGTTCTCGTTGGACACCGCCAGCTTGTCGAGGAGGCGAACGATGATCTTCTTCTGATTCTTCTTGAGCGATGTCAGCGCCGTCGGGTCGGCCGTGTAGATGGCGCGCAAGATGCCCGTGGTGTTCTCGAGCCGCCAGTGCTTGTAGTCCTCGTGCAGACCTTCGTAGGTCGGGAAGACGCCATCGGCAACGTAGCCTTCGATCTCCCGATCGAACCGCTCACGCAGGAACTTCTCATAGACGGACTTGGTGATACTGCTGAGTTCCCGCGCCACCTTGCGCCATGTCTCCGACTCGTAGCCCGAAGCGTCCGGGTTCGCCAGATCACCTCCGCTCGGCGCGAAGTCATCGGCCCACCTTGAGCCGATGTAGGTGCTGGTATGAAAGTTCCCTTTGTGATTGAAGGGGCTCAACCGCTTGTCCACCGTCTTGCCTGAGGCGTTCAGAAGGTAGACGAAGGACTTTTCAGAGCTTGGTTTCTGGTCCCAGCGAAGGACCGACACGTCAAAGTCGTGGCCGTCGATGGAGAACTTGCGCCGGGTGAGGTCGTGCGAGGGCACGGCCACCGCCGTCCCATTGAGTCGCAGCCTCTTCGCCGGGTTCAGGGCCAGGAACCAACCGAACTCGATGGAAAGCAGCTTGTGAAGTTCATCGGTGGTCGGTAGCGAGGCATGCAAGTTGAACAGCTCCGCGATCGTCCCGGTCCCGTCCACAGCCATCCCTGCGGGCAAGGCGGATGGCGCCACCGATTGGCCCTCATAGTTCGTGAGTGCCCCGCCGTGCACCTCGATCCGCGCCGGCCCAGACGCTGCGGCATTCGTCCACCAGACAGCTCGTTCGGCGAGCCTGTGGAAGGACAGTCGGCCGCGGCCATGCGAGCCATGGGTCGTCACGTCCTGCTTCTTGCTGGAGTCGTTGAAACGTCCGAAGGTCTCGGCATGCGACGCCAGCTCGATGCCTTCCCCGTCATCGGACACCTTCACTCGCGTCGCATCGCCCGTCGGCGACTCCTCGACAAGAACGTCGACATTGGACGCCTTGGCGTCGAAGCCATTCCAAGCCAGCTCGGCGATCGCGCGCCACGGATCGCTCGTCCGGAAGTGCTTCCTGATCCCCTCCCCGTTGATCTCCGTCTTTCCTGAGATTTGTCGAGTCGTCATGGTCGTCTTTGGTCCTTGGTCCCACATGGTGGCTGTGGCGCTGACGCCAGACCATGGCCTCGATTGACGGAGATGCCATCCCGACCCGCGGCAACGGGCCATGGCAGTGACAGGAACTGCTGTGAGTCAAGGGAGATGCGCGCGCATCCCTTCATGTCGAAGACCGCGCTCAGATCGCCATGTCCCTGAGCCGCTTGCTGGCCTCGCGGTTGGCCACCAGCTCGGTGCCGTCCCGCATCAGGATGTGCAGCTGGCTCTGCTCGTCGGGCCGCATCGACGCGACGAAATCGAGGTTGACGATGGCATTCCGATGCACGCGCAGAAAGCGGGTCGCATCGAGCCGGGCTTCCAGCTCGTTCAGCGGCATGCGAACGAGAAAGCTCTCGCCGCGCGCCATGATCTGCGTGTACTTGAGATCGGCGCGCAGATGCTCGATCTCGTCCAGCGACAGCGGAAAGATGCGGCCGCGATCACGGACCAGGATGCGCGACAGCGGCGCGCCCAGCCCGCCGCCCAGCGCCGCCACGGCGGCCGCGCCACGCTCGGCCGTGGCGGCGGACGTGGTCAGGGCCCGCTTCACCGCGGCATCGAAACGCGCCGCCGTGAAGGGCTTGAGCAGGTAGTCCAGCGCCTGCAGCTCGAAGGCCGCGACCGCGTGCTGGTCGTAGGCGGTGGTGAAGATCAGCGGCGGCATGGGCTCCCCGGCCGCGAGCAGCTCGCGCACCACCTCCAGACCCGTCAGCTCCGGCATCTGGATGTCCATGAACACGAGGTCCGGCGCGAGCGCGCGGATCAGCGTCAAGCCCTCGCGGCCGTTGGTGGCCTCGCCCACCAGCAGCAGGTCCGGCGACGCCGCGATGAAGTCGCGCAGCGTCTCGCGGGCCAGCGGCTCGTCCTCGCAGATCAGGGCGCGGATGCTCATGCCGGCATCCTCATCGCCACCTCGAAGCCGGCGCCGGGCGCCGAGGTCACCTCGAGCCGGGCCGCATCGCCCCAGCGCAGCGCCAAGCGCCGCGCCACCGTGCGCAGGCCCAGTCCCCGCCCCTCGGGCAGACCGCCGGCAACGGGCAGTGCGACGCCGGGACCGTCGTCGGCCACGACGATGTCCAGCGTCTGCGGCGTGCGGCGCACCGACACGCGCAGCGTGCCCGGCGCGCTCCGCGGATTGAAGGCGTGCTTGATGCTGTTCTCCACCAGCGGTTGCAGCGACAGGGCCGGCACCGTCGCGCTGAGCGCCGCGGCATCCACCTGCCAGTCGACGTGCAGCCTATCACCGAGGCGGATGGCTTCCAGCGACAGGTACTGCTCCGTGAAGGCGAGCTCGTCGCGCAGCAGCACCTGGTCGTCCCCGCTGCGCTCGGTGTCCAGCAGATAGCGGAGCATCTCGCTGAACATGAAGAGCGCCTCTTCGGCCCGGCGCGCGTCCTTGCGCACCAGGGCCAGGATGCTGTGCAGGGTGTTGAAGAGGAAGTGCGGATTCAGCCTGTTGCGCAGTGCGGCCAGCTCGCTGCGGGCCAGCAGCGTCTGCGCCTGCGCGGCGACCTCGGCCTGCGCCATGGCGCGGCGCACGGCCCGATAGGCGCTGAAGCCGCCCGCGGCTGCGGCGTAGGCCAGCATGCCGAACTCCAGTTGCCAGATGAACCAGTTCGCACGCGCGCGCTCCGCGCCCGCCACGCCGGCCTCGGCGACGATCCACAGCCACAGCAGCGCATACCACGCCAGCACGAACAGCACCGACACGAGGGCATGGGCCGCGACCTGCCGCCCGGCGCCGAATCGCCGCGCCTCCATCCAGCCCGTCACCGGCCAGAGGAGGAAGAGCAGCACGAACTGCGGCCCCATGTTGCGCAGCGTGCCGTGCACGGCGCTCCACAGATTGAAGCCGCGCGTCCAGACCCCGTCGGTCTCGACGGCGATCAGGTAGATCAGCAGCACCGGCAGCCAGGCCAGCGCGTAGATGCGCACGACCTCGCGAGGGGGGATCCAGTCTGTCCACGGAGCGCGCATGGCCCCATTGTGGTCAAGATGAAGGCCGGGGCGGGCCCGGGACATCACGCGTCGGCCCGGCTCAGGTCGTAACCGTTGCGGAACACCTCCCGGCCGTCTTCCGCGATCTCGACCTTCTCCAGTGTCAAGGAACGCGGGGAGATCTGCAGCGTCTGTCGGTAGGTCTTGCCTTCCGCCGTGTCGACGAGCACCACGGCATCGCCTTCCTCCGACCGGGACGTGGCGAGGATGCGATAGGAGGTCCCCGCGCCCTTGCCGTCGCCTGATACCCAGGTCATCCTGCCTTTGCTGAAGTCGAACAGCCAGCGGTCGTAGGAATACACCGTCTTCCCCGGACCGTCATCGAACACGAAGTAGAGGCTCAGGTCCGACGGCGTCAGCAGCGCCGCGTGCAGGCGGCAAGGCAGGGTGACCAGGCGCTCGGCCTTGCCCCAGTCCCGGTAGGTCAGCGTCCCGCGCCAGGACCCGGGCAGACGGTTGAGCAGCGGATGCGGCGCCGCGTCGTAGAGGGCGAACGAATTCCGGGCGCCCAGTGTCCCGAGCAGGCCGAAAAGACCGAGGAAAAGCGGGCGGCGTTGCATGGTCAGCACTCCGATCGACGGGGGCGTCGTCAGGGCACGACTGTGCGGGGTCTGGCCCGGCGCTGACGGGGCGAGGTGATGAGTTGAGGCCCTCCGGACATCAACTCACGGATTTTCGGGCTGGGCGGCGCCGCGGCGCGCAGGCGTCGCACGAGGCCTGTCGTCGACAGCAACCGCGTCGCTCAGATCCTTGCGCTCCTGCGCGTCCTTTCCGCGAGTTCGCGGTCCCGCTCGGTGAAGGCGGCGTCCCGCTCCACGCGACGTTCCTGGAACATCCCCTGCTGACTCAGCGGTCGGCGATTTTCACGCCGCATGGCGCGTATTTCCTTCTCCGCCTTCATACGACCTCCACGTCGGTCCTGCGAGACCCGTCGGGTCTCGTCCATCGGCAGCGCCTGGCGCCGGCTCACACCAGCTTCAGCAATTTTCGTGCGACGGGGTCCCTGTTCCACCGCGCTGCCAGGGCATGGCGCTTGCCTTCAACTTGTTACACAGACAGGAGCAGTCATGAAGGCTCAACCAGGCAATCTCCCAGCGGACAACGGCCAACCCGTGGAGCGACGACGCGACCCGGCGCGTCGGGAAGCGTATGCGCGCCGTGACTGGAGCAAGCAAGGCGACGCGCGCTGGGAAACGAAGAGCACGGCGAAATTGGAAACCGCCCAGACGGCAAGCGTTCGCTTCATCTGACGGCACGCGTTGCACGTCCTCGACGGACGCGGCGGGCATGCGTCTTGCCATCGCCCCGGGGCCCTGACAAACCTCTTCACCACCTCCCGCCACCGAAGAGGGTTGATGGGGCTGGGCGATCAGCCCGCACTGGTCGTCCGCGCGCATCGCCGGCGGCGAAAGCCGCTGGCGCTTGCCATTGCGTCCCGGAAGGGGTGGGCCGCCCGCTCGAAAAAACGCGTGCATCCCGGCACGCCCGAAGGCGTACGCGTCGCCCTCACGATTCACCTGGCGATCGTGGGGTACAGATCGTCCATCCACACCACCTCGTCCGCGTAAGACTGCAAGTCGGTGGACAGATTGGCCTGCAAGCCACTGACCCAGACTTCCTTCTTGAGATCGGACTTGACGTAGGAGATCGCCTCTTCAAAGTCGCCGTCGCCCGCCGACAGGATCAGCCGGTCGTAGACGTTCTGCACCGCGAGCTTGATCAGCAGCGTCGCGATCGCGACGTCCACGCCCTTCTGCACTTCACGGTCAAACTGGACGCCGCAATCCGGGCATTGAAGATGCAGGTTCTTCATCTCGTACAGCTGGACGCGGATCTTCGGACCGCGCGGCGGCGCCGCCTTGAGCCAGGTGTGGAACGCGCTCTGCGGGTCCGTCGCCAGGTCCCGGGTGGAATTCAGGTAGTAGCTCTCGTAGATCGGACCCCCGTTGCGCTGAACGAGCTCGTTCTTGAGCTTGAGGTAATCGAACGGACGGCCGCGACCCACGTTGAACAGGTAGGCGCCGTCGATGATCCAGACCGTTTTCATGCGTCCTTTCGGTTGAGCGAATTCTAGGCAGGGTCGCGCGTGGCATCCCTTCAAGCCTGAGCAGGCCACGGACAAAAAAAGGGCGTGCATCCCTGCACGCCCAAAGGGGCACCGGTAAAGGTCCGGTCGCATTTGAAGGGGGCCGGGTCTTGCCCGGCCGGGGCTCAGGCCGGTGGGGTCCAGCCGCCGCCCAGGGCGCGGACGAGTCCGACCGTCGCCTGGTACTGCGCGGCCTGCACCTGCAGCGCCGCGCGGCGGTTGCGCAGCTCGCTGCGGCGCGCGTCGAGCAGGTCGAGCTGGCTCACCAGCCCGTTGCGGTAGCGCGAGTCCGACAGCGCCGTCGCCCGCGTCGACGACTGCACCGCCTGCCCCTGCACGTCCGCCTGCTGCGACAAGGTCTGCAGTCCGACCAGCGAGTCCTCGACCTCGCGCAGCGCCTGCAGCAATTGCTGCCGGTAGCTGGCCATCGCGAGATCCAGGCCCGCCTTCGCCGACTCCACGCCGGCCTTGCGGCGGCCGCCGTCGAAGATCGGCAGCGACAGCAGCGCATCGACCGACCACGCGCGCGCCGACCAGCGGAACACATCGCTCAGTTCCGGCGACGCATAGCCGCCGTTCGCCGTCAGCGTCAGGCTGGGGAACCACGCGGCCTGCGCCACGCCCACCCGCGACTGCGCCGCCAGCAGGCTGCGCTGCGACGCGGCCACGTCCGGGCGACGCGCCAGCACCGTGCTCGGCAGCCCCGAGGGGATGGCCGGCAGCGGCGCGAGCGCCGTGTCTTCCGCCACCTTGAAGCCCGACGCGGGCTCGCCCAGCAGCACCGACAGCGCGTTCTCCAGCTCGGCGCGGCGGCGGTCGAGGCTGATCGCCTCGGCCTCGGTCGCGGCGACTTCCGTCTGCACGCGCGCCAGGTCCAGCTCGGCGACGTCGCCCGCCTGGTAGCGGCGCTGCGTCAGCGCCAGCGTCTCGCGGTAGGCCGCGACCGTGTCGCGCACCAGCCGGCGTTCCTGGTCGGCGAAGCGCAGCGCCAGGTAGGTCTGCGCCACGTCCGCCTGCACCATCAGCCGCGTGGACTGCAGCAGCGCTTCACGCGCCTGCGCATCCAGCGAGGCCGCGCGCGTGGCCTCCGACAGGCGGCCGGAGAGATCGACCTCCCAGCTCGCGCCCAGGCCGGCGTTGTAGAGCGTCGTGGCAGCCGGACCCTGGCCCGCCACCGTGCCGCGCGCGGCGCCGGCGCTGGCGCCGACCTGCGGCAGCCGATCCGCATTCGTGCTGCGCAGCAGCGCGCGCGCCTGCGCCAGTCGCGCCGCGGCGCCTTGCAGGTCGTTGTTGCCGACCAGCGAGCGGCGGATCAGATCGTTCAGCGTCGCATCGCCGAACGCCAGCCACCAGTCGCCGCGCGGCTCGGCATCGGCCGGCGGGGCCACCGCCCAGCGCGCTTCGCCGACCGTCGCGGTCGCCTGCGACTTGAAGGCCGTCGGCGTCGCCGGAATGCGCGATTCGTCGATCGGCGGCGGTGTCGCGCAACCGGCCAGCACCAGGGCCGCCAGCAGCGTCGTCGTCATCAGTTTGTTTGTCATGGCATCACTCCTTGGAGCCTCACAGAGCCGCGGAGGGCCCTGCCGGCCCCGGAGCCCGCCTTGCGGCGGAGCTCCAGGTGTCGTGGATCAGGATGGCGAGTTACTCGTGCTCGTGGCGCGGCGCGGCGGGATGCGGACGGGCGTTGCCGCCCGCGCCGAAATCGTGGCCCTCGCCCTGCGCGGGCTGCACGAAGGCCTCGACGTCATGCGGCACCTCGCCGTGCTGCTTGAGCGGCCGGTTGCCGGTCAGGCGGCGCACCACCACGTAGAACACCGGCGTCAGGAACAGGCCGAAGGCCGTCACGCCGATCATCCCGGCGAACACCGCCACGCCCATCGCGTTGCGCATCTCGGCGCCCGCGCCCGTGGCCAGCACCAGCGGCAGCACGCCCATCACGAACGCCATCGACGTCATCAGGATCGGACGCAGACGCAGCCGGCTGGCCTCGATGGCCGCCTGCAGCGGCGTCCTGCCGGCGAATTCCAGCTCCCGGGCGAACTCCACGATCAGGATCGCGTTCTTCGCCGACAAGCCCACCAGCACGATCAAGCCGATCTGCGTGAAGACGTTGTTGTCCCCGTGGCTCAGCCACACGCCGGTCATCGCCGCCATCAGCCCCATCGGCACGATCAGGATGATCGCCACCGGCAGCGACAGGCTCTCGTACTGCGCGGCCAGCACCAGGAAGACCAGCAGGATGGCGAGCGGGAAGACCCACACGCCGGAGTTGCCGGCCAGGATCTCCTGGTAGGTCAGCTCGGTCCACTCGTAGCTGATGCCCGGGGGCAGCGTCTCCGCGGCGATGCGCGCGACCGCGTCCTGCGCCTGGCCGGTCGAGTAGCCGGGCGCCGCGCCGCCGTTGATGTCGGCCGACAGGAAGCCGTTGTAGCGCATCGCGCGTTCCGGACCGAAGCTCGGCTCGACCTTCATCAGCGCCGACAGCGGCACCATCTCGCCCGAGGCCGAGCGCACCTTCAGCAGGCCCACGTCCTCGGCGCGGGCACGGTAGGCGGCATCCGCCTGCACGCGGACCGTGTAGGTGCGGCCGAACTTGTTGAAGTCGTTGACGTACAGCGAGCCCAGGTAGATCTGCATCGTGTCGAACACGTCCGTCACCGCCACGCCCAGCTGGCGCGCCTTGGTGCGGTCCAGGTTCGCGTACAGCTGCGGCACGTTGACCTGGTAGCTGCTGAACAGACCCGCCAGTTCCGGCGCCTTCTGCGCCTTGGCCATGAAGGCCTTCACCGCCTGGTCGAGCGCCTCGTAGCCGAGGCCGCCGCGGTCTTCGAGCTGGAACTTGAAGCCGCCCGTGGTGCCCAGACCCTGCACCGGCGGGGGCGGGAACATCACGACGAAGGCGTCCTGCAGCTGACCGAAGTCGGCGTTCATCTTGGCGGCGATCTCGCCGGCCGACAGGCCCTTGCCGGTGCGCTCGTCGAAGGACTTCAGCGACGCGAACACGATGCCCGAGTTGGAGCTGTTGGTGAAGCCGTTGATCGACAGGCCCGGGAAGGAGATGGCGTGCTCCACGCCCGGCGTCTTCATCGCGATCTCGCTCATGCGGCGGATCACGTCCTCCGTGCGGTCCAGCGTGGCGCCGTCCGGCAGCTGCGCGAAGCCGATCAGGTACTGCTTGTCCTGCCCCGGCACGAAGCCGCTCGGCACCGCCTTGAACAGGCCCACCGTCAGGCCCAGCAGGCCGGCGTAGATGAGCAGCATGATCACCTTGCGCGAGATCGCCTTCGTCACGCCGCCGCTGTAGGCCTTGGCGCCGCGGTTGAACAGCCGGTTGAAACCGCCGAAGAAGCGGCCCAGCACCTTGTCCATCGCGCGGGTCAGCCAGTCCTTGGGCGCGTCGTGGCCCTTGAGCAGCATCGCGGCCAGCGCGGGCGACAGCGTCAGCGAGTTGACCGCCGAGATCACCGTCGACATCGCGATCGTCAGCGCGAACTGCTTGTAGAACTGACCCGTCAGGCCGGTGATGAAGGCCAGCGGCACGAACACCGCGACCAGCACCAGCGCGATCGCGATGATGGGGCCCGACACTTCGCGCATCGCGCGGTAGGTCGCCTCACGCGGACTCAGGCCCGCCTCGATGTTGCGCTCGACGTTCTCCACGACCACGATCGCGTCGTCCACCACGATGCCGATCGCCAGCACGAGGCCGAACAGCGACAGCGCGTTGATCGAGAAGCCGAAGAGATGCATCACCGCGAAGGTGCCGATGATGGACACCGGCACCGCCAGCAGCGGGATGATGGACGCGCGCCAGGTCTGCAGGAACAGGATCACGACCAGCACGACCAGCGCCACCGCTTCGAGCAGCGTGTGGACGACGGACTCGATGGACGCCCGCACGAACTGCGTCGGGTCGTAGACGATGGAGTAGTCCACGCCTTCGGGCATGGCCTTCTTCAGCTCGGCCATCGTGGCGCGCACGTTGTTCGAGATCTCGATCGCGTTCGAGCCCGGGGCCTGGAAGATCGGGATCGCCACCGCGGACTTGTTGTCCAGCAGCGAGCGCAGCGCGTATTCGGCGGCGCCCAGCTCGATGCGGCCCAGGTCGCGCAGACGCGTCACCTGGCCGTTGGCACCGGACTTGACGATGATGTCGCCGAATTCCTGCTCGTTGTTCAGACGGCCTTGCGCGTTGATCGGCAGCTGCAGGTCGATGCCCTGCAGGCCGGGCGAAGCGCCGACCACACCGGCGGCGGCCTGCACGTTCTGCTCGCGGATCGCCTGGACGACGTCGCTGGCCGACAGGCCGTGCTCGGCGACCTTCTGCGGGTCCAGCCAGACGCGCATCGAGTAGTCGCCGGAACCGAAGAGCTGCACCTGACCCACGCCCTGGATACGCGCCAGGCGGTCCTTGACGTTCAGCACCGCGTAGTTGCGGAGGTAGGTCATGTCGTAGCGGTCGTTGGGCGACAGCAAGTGCACGACCATGGTCAGGTCGGGGCTGCTCTTGACCGTGGTCAGACCGAGCCGGCGGACCTCCTCGGGCAGGCGCGGCTCGGCCTGCGAGACGCGGTTCTGCACCAGCTGCTGGGCCTTGTCCGGGTCGGTGCCCAGCTTGAAGGTGACCGTCAGCGTCATCAGGCCGTCGGTGGTCGCCTGGCTGCCCATGTAGAGCATGCCTTCGACGCCGTTGATCGATTCCTCGAGCGGCGTGGCCACCGCTTCCGCGATGACCTTGGGGTTGGCGCCGGGGTACTGCGCGCGGACGACCACCTGCGGCGGCACGACTTCCGGGTATTCCGAGATCGGCAGCACGCGCACGGCGAGCAGCCCGGAGACGAAGATCAGCACCGACAGCACGCCCGCGAAGATCGGGCGGTCGATGAAGAATTTGGAGAGATTCATGTCAGTCTTTCAAGTCGACTGGAGAAAACGGCAAAGGTCCCCCCGCGGGGCGGCGTCGCGCCGCCCCGGAGGCTGTCCGTCGCCCGGCGCGGACGGGTCCTGCCCGTCCTCCGGGATTCGGGTCAGGACTTGTCGGCCTTCGCTGCGCCGTCCTTGGCCTGGATTTCCGCCTTGGCGTTCATCGGGACGATGGTCGGGGCGACCAGGGCACCGGGGCGCACACGCTGCAGGCCGTTGACGACCACGCGCTCGTTGGCCTTCAGGCCCGAGGTCACGACCCGCAGGCCGTCGACGTTGGCGCCCAGCAGGACCTCGCGGTAGCTCAGCGTGTTGTCCGCGCCGACCACCATCACGAAGCGCTTGTTCTGGTCGGTGCCGACCGCGCGCTCGTTGACGAGCACGGCCGCGCTCTTCTTCGCCTGGCCCAGGCGGATGCGGGCGAACTGGCCCGGGATCAGCGCGCCGTCCTTGTTGTCCAGCACCGCGCGCACGCGCACCGTGCCGCTGCGGGCGTCGACCTGGTTGTCGATCAGCTGCAGCTTGCCGTTGAACGGCGTGTCCGTAGTCGCGGCCGTGCCGATCTGGACGGGGATGCTCGACAGGTCGCCGGAGGCGATCCTGGCGTTGCCGTGCAGCTCGTTCAGCGCGCGGGCGACGGTGCCCTCGTCGGCATCGAAGCTGGCGTAGATCGGGCTGACCGACACCAGCGTCGTCAGCACCGGCGCGCCCGGGCCGGCGGCCACGAGGTTGCCCTGCGTCACTTCCAGCTTGCCGACGCGACCGGCCACCGGCGCCTTCACCTGCGTGTAGCCGAGGTTCAGCTTCGCCGACTGCAGCGCGGCCTGCGCGGCGCGCAGGTTGGCGTTGGCTTCATTGGAGGCGTTGCTGCGCTCGTCGAGCTCGCGCTGCGCGATGGCGCGCTCGCTCCACAGGCGGGTGGAGCGCTCCAGCTCGCTCTTCGAGTAGGTGACGCGGGCCTGCGCGGCCAGCACCTGCGCTTCGGCGCGGTCGACCTCGGCCTGGTAGGGCGCGGGATCGATGGTGATCAGCAGTTCGCCGGCCTTGACCAGCGCCCCCTCCCGGAAATGCACCGACTGCACGGCGCCGGAGACGCGGGCGCGCACGTCGACGCGCTCCACGGCTTCCAGGCGGCCCGAGAACTCGTCCCACGCGGCCACTTCCTGGCTCGCGACGGTGGCGACGGAGACGGGAATCGCCTGCGGCGCGCCCGGCGGTTGGTTGGCGACCGCCTGCTGGCTGTGCAGGCCGACGACGAGGGCGCCGACGACCGCGGCGACGGCGGTGAGCGAGGTGGCAAAGATCTTCTTGTTCATGGTGGGTGCTCCGGTGACGGGGGTAGACGTTGGGAGTTCTTGGCGGGCTCTTGAGGTCAGGCGGGTTGCAGTCGGCGCTTGCCGGCCGGTGGGATCAGGGACAGGAAATCGGCCAGCTTCTGGCGCAGCGCGCTCGCCCAGGGCAGCTGGAGGGCGGACAGCGAGGGCAGCTTCATCAGGCTGCAGGGCCAGCCGCTGGGGCCGGCGATCAGCGCCTGCTGCACGTCGACGCCGGCGCGCTTCATCGCGCGGGCGTAGGCCAGCGCCTCGTCGCGCATCGGGTCGTCCTCGGCGCTGACGACCAGCGCCGGCACCAGGCCCGACAGGCGGCCGGTGTTGGCCGGCGCGGCGTAGGGGTGGTCGCCGTCCTCGCATTCGCCGAGGTAGGCGCGCCAGCCGTGCATCCAGCGGCACTCGCCGTAGCCGGCGTCGGCCTGGCGCAGCGAGGCGGTGCCCATGCAGGGGTTGAGCATCGGCCCGATCAGGATCTGGCCGGACAGCTTGCGGTGGCCCTGGTCGCGCGCCATCAGGGCCAGCGCGGCGGCGAGGTTGCCGCCCGCCTCTTCGCCGGCGACCAGCAGCGGCGCGCCCTTGCCGGAGAACCGGGTCCGCGCCTTGTGCAGGCTGGCCAGCAGCGCGTCCAGGGTCTTCAGCGCGGTCGGGAACACGGTGGCCTCGCCGGTCGGGTAGTCGACGTCGACGACGACCGCGCCCGCGTCGGCGAGCAGCCGGGAGACCAGCTCGCCGCTGTCCAGGTCGCCGCGGGTGAACGCGCCGCCGTGCAGATGCATGACGACCGGCGCGTCCTGGCGACGCGCCGCGCCCTTGTACACGCGCACCGGCAGCACGCCGTCGCCGGCGGGCAGGAGGTCGTCGTGGCAGGAGGTCAGCGGCAGCGCATCCATGGCAGGGCCAAAGGCCTGCTCCCCGTGGGGGCAGACCGGTTCATGTTGCAATGCAGCGAAGTTTGGAGACTGGACGCCGTCCGATAAACAGGCTGGAGCGCGCATCAGCGTTTCATCGACGAAACAATCGATCGGGCAGGATGGCGACCTCGCGCGCGCGCAGACGCGCCGGGTTGTATGGACGGAGCAGTGGCGGGGATGCACCGCCGTCAGGGGTCAAGGATGGACAAACTCAATGCCATGCAGGCTTTCGCGCGCGTCGTGGAAGCGGGAACCTTCACGCGGGCGGCGGAATCGCTGGACCTGCCCAAGACCGCGGTGACGCGGTTGATCCAGTCGCTGGAGGACCACCTCAAGGTCAAGCTGCTGAACCGCACGACGCGGCGGGTCAGCGTGACGCCGGACGGTGCCGCGTATTACGAGCGGGTGACGCGGCTGCTGTCGGACATCGAGGAACTCGAGGGCTCGGTGTCGCATGCGCGCGCGGCGCCGAAGGGGCGCATCCGCGTGGATGTCGCCTCGAGTGTGGCGCGCCTGCTGCTGATTCCCGCACTTCCGGAGTTCTATGCAAGACATCCGGACATCCAGATCGACCTCGGCGTGTCGGACCGGCCGGTGGACCTGATCGGCGACAGCGTCGACTGCGTCGTGCGCGGCGGCGAGATCACCGACCAGTCGCTGGTCGCGCGCCGCATCGGCGACTGGGGTTACGGCTGCTGCGCGTCGCCGGCCTACATCCAGCAGCACGGCCTGCCGCAGCATCCGCTGGACCTGGAGTCCGACCAGCATCACGTGGTCAGCTATTTCTCGACGCGCACCGGCAAGCGTTTCCCGTTCGACTACAGCAAGAACGGCCAGCGCTACGAGATCTACGGCCACTACAAGGTCTCGGTCAACGACGGCAACGCCTACATGACCGCGGGCCTGACGGGGCTGGGCGTGATCCAGGCGCCCTACTTCATGATCAAGCCGCACATCGACGCGGGCGAGCTGGTGCCTTTCCTGTGCGACTGGGAATCGGACCCGCTGCCGCTGTACGTCGTGTACCCGCCGAACCGGCACCTGAGCACCAAGCTGCGCGTGTTCGTCGACTGGATCGCGGAGTTGTTCGAGCGCCATTCGCAATGGCAGAAGCAGCTGGTCGCGAGCTGCGAGGCCAAGCGCACCGAGTCGGACGCGGCATACATCCCGCTGCAGGCGAACGGGACGAAGCAGGCGGTGCTGAGCGCGGCGTGAGGCGTCCCACCCCCGTGAGGGTGCTTGAGCGGCGTCGCGGCCCGCGCCCATAATCGCCGCCGACCTCCGGTCGCCGCCAAGCCTTCGGAAGCGTTCGCGCCTCCGGCCGCGGGGGTTCCCCGCGGCGATTTCCACAGTCAGTCATCCGGCGCCGATACTCCACCGCGCTGCCGCGCGGAGCTGTATCCGCAGGACCCGTCAGTTGGCGGCGCATCCGGGGGTCACCTCTTGCCTCCCCGCCGCCGCCATGGCGGCGTCGACAAGGACCGCCCGCCGCCGATGACCGTTGCCGCGCCCTTGACCTATCCCCGCTGGATCGCGCTGGCGCTCGCCCGCGCGCTGCAGGCGGACGACGCGTCACCGCGCGCCCGCGAGGCCGATGCGCTGCAGGCGCGTGCCGAGCAATGCCTCGGTGCCGAAGCGCAGCCATGGTTGAAGCCGCTTTGCGTGGCGCTCGCGCGATGGACGACACCGGTCTGGCGCGCGCATTCGGTGAGCAGCCTCGCCGATGCGCTGCTGGAGATCGGCGCCTTCCACGAAGGCTTCGATCGGGAACGCTTCCCGCGGCCGACGGTGCGGCGCCTGCTGCTGCGGCCCTCGCGGATGCGGCCGCTGCGTTTCGCGCTGGAACACCTGGTGCTGCCGCAGTGGCCGACGGAGGCCGACCTGGCGGCGTGGCTCGGCCTGACGCTGGACGAACTCGACCACTTCGCCGGTCCGGCTCGGCAGTACAGGGAGTCCGCTGCCACGCCGCAGCGACCGCATGTCACGCCGACGCCTCACTATCGATGCCTGCTCGTGCCCAAACGCCGCGGCGGCCTGCGGCTGCTCGAAGCGCCGTTGCCGCGCCTGAAGGCTATCCAGCGGCGTCTGCTCGACGGCCTTCTGAACACCCTCCCCTGCCACGAATCCGCTCACGGTTTCGTGCCGGGCCGCAACGTCGTGACGAATGCGGCAGTCCACGCCGATCAGGATTTCGTCATCCGCTTCGACCTGCGCGACTTCTTCCCCAGCATCGGGCGCGCGCGGATCGCGGCCACGTTCCGGACGCTGGGGTTCTCCGACGCGGTCGTCGCGCGGCTGACGACGCTTTGCACGGCGCGCACGCCGGTCGCGGTGCGAGAGCGGCTGCGCGAAGACGGATCGATCGATGTCGACGGCGCGAAGCGTCTTGCCTCACCGCACCTGCCGCAAGGCGCACCCACATCGCCGGCACTGGCCAATCTCTGCGCGTTCCCGCTCGACATGCGGCTGGACGGGCTCGCTCATCGCTTCGGCGCGCGCTACACGCGGTATGCGGATGACCTGATGTTCTCCGGTCCCGCAACACTGCGCCGCGATCAACGCGAGTTCCGCGCCTGGGTGCAGTCGATCGTCGAGGACGAGGGCTTCCGGCTGCGACACGACAAGACGCGCGCGATGCCCAGGGGCGGCCGTCAGCAGGTGACCGGCGTCGTCGTCAATGCCAAGCCGAACCTCGCGCGGGAGGACTTCGATCGCTTGAAGGCGGAGCTGCACCGGCTCGGCAGGTCGAGCGCAAGCGGCACGGTTGATCCGGCACTGCGTTCACCGCTGCTCGGGCGTCTCGCATGGGCCAGGCAATTCCTGGCACCGGCGCGGGTCGAGAAGCTGCAGCGGATGTTCGACGCGATCGCGTTCGACGCGGCTCGCTGATCTCACTCTCCGCGCATGGCGGCGCCACGTTCCGTCAGCAGCTGCGTGAGCAGGCTGCGATGGCAACGCGCCGGGTTGTCGCAATAGCAGCCCATCGAGAGGTTGGACGAGTGCGATAGCACTGCCAGCGTGTCGAGCAGCTGCGACGGTGCGGACTCGCTCATCTCCTTGCGATACGCGCGGGAGAAGGCGGTCCATTGCTTGTCATCCTCGGCCGCCCGGCCCTGGGCCATGAGTTCGGCGCTGGGAGAAAGCAGTGGCAGCCAGCTGTCGTAGTAATCGAGGCGACCGTAGTCCTCCTTGCGGACGCCGCGCGGCGGGCGACGGACGGTGCCAAGACGAGGGCCCTCGTCGGGCAGGCGCGGTGTGACGCCAAGTTGGACGATGCGGATGCTCATGGCGACATGATCACGCGGTGTCGACCCGATTTCCAGGACGGATTCCCGGGGCCGGATCGATGCCCAGCTGCTGAGGTCGAAGGGCCTTGGTCCCATGGCTCGCGCGGCGCTGAGCGAGCTGTACGACACAGCGAACGCCGAAATTAAACCAAGACTCTCAATGCGCGCTTTAGGCTGGTCTGGGTCATTCGCGGGCCAGTGGTTCAACGACAGCGCTTAAGCCGACCGGTCATTGGTGGTCGCTGGCTCTCAGCGGCTGCTTCACTCCCGGAACCGGTCGCTCGACGCGGCTCGAGTACTCGTGCAGGCACGAACGACTGTTCTCGCCCGTTGCGACAGGCGCATCATGCCCCGTAGAGGCCACTGACCCGCGCGTCGTGGGCGTCAGCAATGTGCCCGTATCCGCGGGTCGAGGCCATCCTGCGCCGCTACGTTCACTACGGCGCCTGCATCGCCTCATGCCCGACTACCAGCCGCCCGGCGACGAGCTGGGGTGGGCCGCGCGTCAGCGCCTAGGTGATGAAACAGATGGTGGAGGGCCATCGTGAACTCCTCGGAACGGGCATGACGGTTAAGGATGAGGCCCATGCGCCGTCGCACGATCCAAATGAGCGAAACCACTGCGAAAGGGGCGTTCGCAGCCCAGACTAGCGTGCGCAGCGTGTCAGCTCAACATCAAAACAAGGGGCGGCAAGTTCTAGCAAATACGTTCACGCTCATCACCGTCAAAGCCCTCGTAACACATCGGTGAAGTAGGACGGGTATCGCTGCAACACCCCCGAGACAACATCTCGATGCTCTGCGAGAGCCGGGACAAAGTGGTGCCCCTCGTAGCCGAAGAGCGACAGCGACAAAGCAACGTCGTACGCAATGAATCGGTCCGCAAGACCGGCCTCGTAGACAGACACGGCCATCCTGAGGGGCGCGTTCCTGGCTGACAGGACCCGTGTGGCAATTTTGGTCGCGCCGTTCCGCGCGCTTTGCCACGAGATAGCCGGCTCCCTTAGGCTTGCGTTCAAGGGGGAGGACGTCAAGGTCAATGAGCTGTCCGATGCGCTCCAGCTGGATTTCGTGGACCAGCTCGCGGAGCTGCTGGGCGCGGTTGCACCTGCTACCCGAAATCTGCTGGTCCTGACTCCCGAGAAGCTGCTCTACGTGCTGAGGCAGGAGCCCAGCTTGGTCGCGCACATCGGTCTCGTTGTCTACGACGAGGGCCATCAGTTCGACACCGGCGCGCGCGGCATTACCTACGAGCTGCTGTTGACGGAGATTAAGAGCTTGCTTCAGGCAGCTGCCCAGACCGTTCTCATTTCTGCCGTCATCACGAATGCAACCGCCGTCGGGACCTGGCTCATTGGCGCCGAGCCAAACGTGGTTGACGGAACCGGGCTGCTGTCTACGGCTAGGTCGGTCGCGTTCGCTAGATGGGCCGAGCAGCGCGGGCAACTTTTGTTCTTTGAGTCGGGTGCGTACGAGCAGTCTGATTATTTCGTCCCGCGTTCGATTGAAGCTCAGGAGCTTCAGCTACCAGCGAGCCGCAGATGAGGCCTGAGTTCAACAGTCGCCGGTACTTGGGCATCACCCGCTCGAAGGGCAAGATGTACGAACTCGGGCTGCCCGAAGAGACTCACATTGCCGTGCCGGCAGGCGTGGAGCCAGCAGCCCTTTTTCCACTATCTATAGCCACGCTTATGGACGCGGCTGCATCCCTCAACGATGCAGTCAACCCGCACCACGACTTGCCTGCTGAGCTACGAAGCGAACTTGGCTTTGCAGCTAACCTTGAGCCTGCCTTGGACTCCAGTGGCCGCGTACAACTTCTTCACGAGATTGCCGAAGCTTGAGAACGCATGCACGATGCCAGGCGAGACGGCGTTTGCATTGCCGTAGGGCAGCAGTCGAATGGCTGCAAGGACATGTCCGTCCTCATGGACCTCGGTGACCCAGAGCGGTTCGTCGGAGTCATGCCTTGAAGCGCGACCGTCGAAGACACTGAACGAGCGCCCGCCGCAGAAGGCTGACCACCATTCGTCGTAGTTCGCGGCACCTGCTCCGTGCACCAGCGCCTGCGCAAGTCTTGGCGAGCCAATCTCGAGATTGACCCCGTCATCAGAATTGCATTGGATAACCAAGATTGGCACGCTGCCGAACCCATGGTCTTCGATGAAGTTGCGCAGCTTCTTGACGAAGGGGCGTCGCTCGGGAGAAATCAGTTCTGGAGCAAGGCTGGGTAACATAAGGTCCTCACAGCTACGCACGTCCAAGGCGGCGGCAGGAACAAACTTACCATGGCACGAGTGTTCATTTCATACAGTCACGTGGATCAGACGCTTCATGGGAAGTTTCGGAGAGGTCTGCCGGCATTTTGCTCGCTGCAATCCCGGCCACGCGGCAGCTCGGAGCTTGAGTCCGCCAGCGCGGTGGAATCCGAAATGGAGGCAAGCCGACGATGTCGACTCCCTTGACTGACTCGTTGCGAACGCTCTTCTCAGCGTACTTGGTGCGTGGCACCCAATAGCCAAGCATGAACTCGACGAAGTCTGAGACCAGCAGCTCCGCAAAATCTCCGGAGCGAACACCTGGGCCTGGCGCGATGGTCTTGTCTGGGAAGACTAGGTCGATGAGGTACTCGGCGCGCGTTTTTCCCGTGCCGTCACGGAGGATGTCTATGTCGCTGTCGAGGCAGTACGTCTGCCGGAACCGCCAAGCCCAATCCTTCAGGCAGACCTCATCGGCTGGAACATCGAGCTCCCAAACCTCACATGCCTCGCCGGAGTTCAAGGTCAGTGACTCGTGCTGCTTCAAATACTGCAGATATGCCGGTGCTGGCACGGTGCATCCTCCCAGACGCTTGTTTTCCGCTCATCGTACGACGACCTAGGCGGTCCGTTCGGAAGGAGCCAGCGATGTCGCTCTGCTGTCATTTGACACGTGCCTGAAGACAGCAGAACACCAACACTTTCCGGAAGCTTGGTAGGCCTGTGCCGACGTCCGCTTCGGGCACAACGCCGCCATCCGCGGCACTGCGTCGGAATCACGGAGCAGGCCGGGAGCTTCGACCTGCCCCGGTACCAGAAAGCCGGCGTTGCGCCCGGCCGACCGGCCCATGGCAAGCAGCGACCACCGGGTGGCTTCTCAGATTTCCGTCTGCTCCGAAATCTCAAGCGCGTCATCCACCTCGATGCCAAGGTAGCGGACCGTAGATTCCAGCTTGGAGTGCCCGAGCAGCAGCTGTACGGCGCGCAAGTTCTTCGTCCTCCGATAGATCAGCGTCGCCTTGGTCCTTCGCATCGAATGCGTTCCGTAGTCGGCGGGGTCCAGCCCGAGTTCTTCCACCCAGCGTTCCAGGATCCGGGCGTACTGCCGTGTGCCCAGATGTGGCGAGCCGTGCATGCGGCTCGGGAACAAGAAGTCCTCGGATCTGAGTGCGGCTTGCTTGATCCAGCGCTGCACGGCGTCGCGGGTCACCGGCGTGATCTGAACTGAACGGGGCGCTGCGTTTTGTGCTGCATCACCACCGCCCGGCTAGCGACGGCGTCACCGTGGCAGACATCTCGCACCTTAAGCGCGACGAGGTCACAGCCTCGAAGCTTGCTGTCGATGCCGAGGTTGAACAACGCGAGCTCGCGCACACGGTTCTCCATTTGTAGCCGGACGCGAAGTGCCCAGATGTCCTTGACCTTGAAGGGTGCCTTCTGACCGACGATCTTGCCCTTGTTCCACGGCTCGCGCGAGAGGATGCTGGCTGCTGATCCCATGATGGTCTCCCATCGAGTTGAGGGCCCAACAGCATGCGTCGTTGCGGCACTGACCGCGCTGGCCGCCGTCCGCCGTGCGAGGGTCAGCTTTCGGGCGCCTGGTTGACCTCACGCTGACGGCCATGAGCGGTTCCTCGCCGAGCGACCGCTTCCGTGCTTTCGGCGCCTTGCCATGCGCGTCGCTAAAGTATGACGTCTGCATCATCTATGGAGTGACTCACATGAGGGATCGCGAGTACCTGTTCTCGAAGGTCAGCTGGCACGATGTAGAGAGGCACCAGATCCAGCAGATGCAGAAGGCGGTTGCCGAGATGGACGGAAACCGCCTTCTTAATACGTCCGTTGAGGACCTTGTCAGCTACTTTGAGCAGAAGTTCCAGATCGCGATTCCAAGCCTGCTAACCGACGAGATCGTCGTTGATCAACGGGAGACGCAGATCGACGTAAGTCGTGATCACAGCAGAATGATCTTCGACCGCAGTCGACCGTTTCACATCACCGGCACTGAGATTCAAGTCGAGATTCCGTTCAATGGCGAGGCTGAGGCTTTTAAGGTCCAACCAACTACGTACACGCTGAGCCCGCCGCGAGCGGAAGTTCGCGGAGGCGTACTCGTCCTTACGATCATCGGCGCCGACCTAGACGCAGATCGTGTCCGCGGCGACATTGACCGGACTATCAATGAGATCCAGAGCCATCTGGCGACCTTGCGTGTGAACGCTCAAGGACTGCACTCTCAGTTGCCGGGACAAGCCCGTTCAGCAATCGAAGCCCGCAGGCAAAAGCTGCTGAGTGATCGCAATCTTGTCGGAGGTCTTGGCTTCAAGATGAAGCCGCGAGACGGGACCCATCAGACGTACACGGCTCCAAACGTACGAAAGAAGATTGCCCCGTCTTTGCCTCCGGCGAGTTCGTCGCCGTATAAGCCAGAACCCACGCTCTCGAATACTGACTATGAGCACATCTTGGGCGTACTGCAGAACATGGTTCACGTCATGGAGCGCAGCCCCTCGGCATTTGAGACCATGGACGAGGAATCGATTCGATCCCATTTTCTCGTTCAGTTGAACGGTCACTACGAGGGCCAGGCAACCGGAGAGACTTTCAACTACGAAGGCAAGACGGACATCCTTGTTCGCTCCGAAGGCAAGAACATCTTCATTGGAGAATGTAAGTTCTGGTCTGGGCCTAAGATGCTTGCAGAGACAATCGATCAAGTGTTGAGCTATACCTCATGGCGCGACACCAAGGTCGCCGTTATCGTGTTTAATCGGAACAAGGCCTTCTCGCGCGTGCTTAGCGCAATCTCAGAGACAGTGAAATCCCACGAAAACTTCAAGCGAGAACTTTCCGGCTCTACAGAAACGGTATTTCGCTATTGCTTTGCACACAGGGACGATAGGAATCGAGAGCTGTTCCTAACTATCCTTGCCTTTGACGTGCCTCATGCTGCGGTGGCACATTGACGCCCACCCCTCGTTCAACCCCCCGCCTCGACGGCAAGCCTTGTAAGACGCCCCGGCGCCGGCTGTTCTATCGTCGCTCACACGAGGTGAAGTATTTCCCTCCGCCCGGGGCTGAACATCCGGTTGCCCTCCTCGGCTCGTGCGCGACTACATGGCTGCCCGGCGCCTAACCGCTCGCATCGAATGTTGAGCGTCTGCTTTCCGGCAGTCCCCTAAAGGCGCATCAAACGACCGCAACGGGTCGATAGCACCAGCTCGACACGTTCGGCAGCGGACGTTCACTGCGGGCCGATGTGGTCTGCGGCGGCCCGACGACGTGGACGGCTGCTCCAGCTTCGAGAGCGGTCATCGCCGATGGCGTGTCGACCGATGAACCGATGACGGCTTCAGCTTCCCGAGGGTGAGCCCAGCTCGATGACGCGGATGTCGGCACCCGCTGCAAAGCCGACGGCCGCTCCAGGCTGGCTGCTGGCAGCCAAATTTCGTCACGCAGTGCTTGATAACTGCGGCATCGGTCATTGAACGGTTCGCCGGCTGAACGGTCGATGGCCCCCAGGACCGGCCAGCTGCCCACGCCCACGCTTGGGGCGACCATGAACCAGAGCAGCGGCCGGGTCAGCGACAGATTTCAAGAGCTAAGAACTGGAGGTCCCGACCCAAAGCCCGCGTCGGGCGTCGGCCAATGGATACGCAGACCGGCCCGGCGCTGCGGCCAATGCCTCAGGGCGTCCCCATCGCCTCCCTCCAGCGCATCGCATCGTGAATCCGATGGCGGGCGCTCGGATGGTGGAAGAAAACCACCTCCTCAAGGCGCCCCGGATCGGGTTTGCGGTAGTCCGAAAGCTTCAGCATCACCTCGGCAAAGCCGTGTGGATCGCGGGCGAGATGCAGGCCAAAGCGGTCGGCCTCGATCTCCTGGATGCGGATGATGCTATTGAACACTGGTGTGGCCACCAGCATGAACACTGAGAACACGGCGGTCAGCAGTGGCAAGCTGGCCACGTCGGCTACGTCCTGCGTGCCCCAGCGGTGCCCAGAGCGCGCAAACAGCCGGCGCATGGCCCAGTTGCAGAAAAGCAATCCGAACAGGATCAGCAGACCGAACTGCATCAGCATCTTAGGCGCGTGGTTGAGCACGTAGTGGCCCAGCTCATGGGCCATCACGGCACGGATCTCCGGCAGCGACGTGCGATTGAGCAGGTTGTCGTTGAGTCGCACCGCCGCCGTACCGCCCAGACCGCTCACATTCGCGCTGACACGTTGGGTCTGGCGGGAGGCGTCGAAGACGTAGACCTCATCAGCCGGCACGCCGTTGGACTGCGCCATCTTGAGCACGGCGTCCCGCACCGGACCGTGCGCCAGCGGCTTGTAGGTGTTGAACAGCGGATCGATCAGGATCGGAGTGACGAGCAGCAACAACGCCAGCAATGCGGAGCAGGCAGCTGCGCCCCAGAGCCACCAGCGCTCGCCGGCTCGGCGGAACACGGCATAGAGCAGCGCCACCGCCACCGCCGTGCCGATAACCTCGACGCCCAGGGTCAGGATCCACTCGCCCCACCACTCAACGGTGGTCTGCGTGGACATGCCATAGCTGTGTTCACGCCAGTACCCACGGTAAAAGCTCAGTGGCAGCAGCAGCAGCCCGCTGGCCAAGCCATAGACGCCCCCGTACAGGCCGTCGCGCAGCAGGGCATGGCGACCGACGCGCTGCGCCCAATCGCGCACGCGGGCCGAGCGGCCGCCGTGCAGCATCAGGGCGGTGATGGCGAGGGCAAGCAGGAACTCCCAAAGCTGCAGCCAGTAGCCACCCTCTTCGTATTCGTTGGAGCGCATCACCGCTTCCTTGGGGAGGCGCTTGAGGTAGGCCTGCGTGGCCAGCTCGGCATCGCGCGGCAGCGCCGAGTACCAGGCATCGTCGACCGGTGCGATGTCCAGCGGCGCGCGCACGCCGTCTTCGCCGGCTTGGATGTGTGCTCTATCAAACTCCGCCGCGCGCACGGGCGCGCCGAGCTGCAGACAGCACAGAAGCAGTACGAGACCAATGCGGCGCGTCAGCGCCGGCAGAAGAGTTGGAGCGTTCATGGGTGGCGTTCCGCGGCAAAGCGCTGAGTCTCCTGAACACACACCGCGGCGACGCGCGGCATGCGACGAAGCGGCCAACGGCCGGGACCAACTGCCCAAGCGAGGGCGCTGTCCGAATGAAGTTCGTGTCCCTTCCACCCCAATCGCCGCCGGCGGGCTTTGGCCAGCCCTTCCGGTCGAACGCCGCAAGTCCGGTAGATGTCGGCGCCCTGGCTGGCCTTGTCACCGGCTGCTCCCGGCACAGTCAAGACCGCTGGCTCTCGTAATTGCTCGCCCCAAACCGGCGGAGTAGGACATGCCTCTGAGCGACTGCACTTAGCCGAGCCGCGCGAGCAACACGGTGGCGGGGAAATGTTTCCGCCCCTTCTTCATTCGGACGTCATCTCGCTAGGATTTCGATTGCTTGCGTCGACGTCCGCTGCAGGCTGAGAGCGGTCCTTTGGCAACCTGTTCGTCGGCATGAATGGCGCTGACCAGTGTCGGGGCGGCTACCTCCGATGGATTACTCCCTCGCTAGACTGCGAAGGAAGCCACCCGGCGCATCTCCTCCGAAACCATGTATATCGAGTCTGCAAGGCGCCTAGTCTCCGAACATCTGAAGGAATCAGGTCGGTTGCCACTTGGTGCCACGTCCTCAGAGATTGACGCCCTTGAGCACAAGCTGAACCTACGGTTCCCGCAGGCCTACCGAGAGTTCCTCGGCTGGATGGGGCGAGATAGCAAGGGGCCCCTCCAAGGGTCTGCATGGTTCATCGACTGTCTGCTCGCAAATCGAGAGACCCTACGTGTGCTTCTTGAGGAGGTCGGCAGCAACTATGTTTTGAAGGAGACCGACGTAGTCTTCTTCGCCCATCAAGGCTACATGGCTGCGTGGTTCGATGCCGCGACTCATGCGCCTGACCCTAGTTGCTGGTTTATCGACGATGGACTTGTCGAGCCAAGACCTGCGGGCGCGTTTTCTCAGGTATTGCTCGATGACTTGAAGGGGCTCACCTCTGGCATGTGACCAAAGCGGCGCGACCGTGCATCGCTAAGGTCCGCTTCCGCTGCAAAGGAGTCCTTCGCGGAGCCGTGATCACGCTGGCGAGCCTGAGGTCCAACCGCGGGAAACGCGCACGCACCGTCTGCAAATCCAAATCCGCGCCCTCCTCCCATCCGCTCATCCGCCGCCCATGCGTCTCACGCCGCTGCGCTGCGGCTTCGTCTCCTGGTGCTCGGAAGGCGGGGCGTCGATGACGACACTCCATCCATCGACACAGCCCACCGATCCAGGAGAACGACATGACCCACCGCTTCAACATCGAATCCGCCACCAGCCGCAGCATCAAGGCGGTCGCTTTTGGGGCGGTCGCTGCGGTGGTGATGGGCCTGGGCATCGCGCACGCAGAAGGCCAGCGCGAAGCGCGCGCTCAAATCGTCGCTCTGGATCCGGTGGTGATCACCGTGAAGCGCCAGCAACTGCCGACGGTCTACGTCACCGGCCGCCGCGACAACTCGGCCGATGGCGCCCAAGTCGCCTCGGCGCTGTGAATCCCGAAGGTTGCGCGGCATCGATGGGGACATCCATCGGCTGAAGCCCAAGGATCATTCCCCCAGCAGAACGCCCGGCTCGCACCGGGCGTTCTGCTTTTCAGGTCGGTTTCCGCCCCCGCTCCAAAGCGTCCCTCCGCCCCGACCGCGGGCAGGCCAGATGAGCGACGAGTTCTCCTTCGCAGCCCCAGTCCATACAACGCTGCGTTCCCATGGCCAACAATCGGATCCTGCACGCACCCGCTCATCCGTTGTCCATGGTTCTCGACGCTCCCGCCGATGACGACGATCCTCATGGGATCCGGCGCGCTCATTCGAGGTTGGCCTTGTCAAGCCCGAAGGCCGCGTCAAACGCGCCGGGCACGGTCTTGAAGGCCACGTTGGCACGGTTCCACGCATTGATCGACATCACGATGAAGGTCAGGTCCGAGACCTCTTTCTCCGAGAGTTGCGCACGCACCCGCTCGAACAGCTCGTCGGGCACGCCATGCTCGGGCAGCTTCGTCAGCACCTCGGTCCACGCGAGCGCCGCGCGCTCGCGCGGCGCGAACAGCGGCGACTCCCGCCAGATGGCCAGGTGATGCAGGCGCAGCGCACGCTCGCCGTGGATCGTCGCCTGCTTGACGTGCATGTCAACGCACAGGCCGCAGGCGTTGAGCTGCGACGCGCGGATCTCGACGAGGTGGCGCAGACCTTGCTCGATCGAACTGCCGTTCAGCGAGGTGCTGAAGGCGGCGAATTTCTTGAAGTATTCCGACGACTGTTCGGCATAGTTGAGGCGTTGGGTCATGGTGGCGGATCGCTTTCGATCAGGGTTGAGGACACACCCCCTGAAGACGTGCGAGCCGCCGCGCTTGTGACGAGCCGGTTCAGGACGGCGCGCGAGCCGCCGCGATGCGCACCAGCTTGTCCGGGTTGCGCTGCACGTGGATGCGCACGATCCGTTCGCCGTCGGTCTCGTAGGCCTGTGCTGACTCGAGCACACCGTCGATGAAGCGCAACACGCCCCATTGGCCGTTGATGACCGCGAGCTCGATCCCAACCAGGGCCTTGAACCGCAGCGACGTCGCAAAGAACAGCTGCGCAATGCGCTGTCCTCCGCGTAGCGGTTTGCCGAAGCTCGGCACCTTGCCGCCGCCGTCGCCAATCAACTCGGCCTCCTCGGCCAGCATGGACTTGAGCGCCTTGAAGTCTCCCTGCGACAGCGCTTCGGCGAACTGGCGCATGACGCGCAGGTGCGCTTCGGGAGCCACGGTGTAGCGCGGTCGTGCGTCGCGCAGCTGTGCTTTCGCGCGGCTCACCAACTGACGGCACGCCGCCTCGCTCTTGCCGATCGTCTGCGCCAGCTCGGCATAGTCGGCATCGAAGATCTCGCGCATCAGGAAGGCCGCACGCGCCTCCGGCGACAGCCGTTCCAACAGCGTCAGGAACGCCATCGACAGATCGTCGGCATGTTCAAGGACCTGTTCGGGCGAACGCGGCGAGTCAGCCAGTTGCGGTTCGGGCAGCCAGAAGCCGACGTAATGCTCGCGCCGCACCTTGGCCGCACGCAGCCTGTCGATCGCGATTCGCGTGGCGATGGCGACCAGCCATGCCTCGGTATTGGTGATCGCCGCCTGATCGGCGTCGTGCCAGCGCAGCCATGCGTCCTGGACGACCTCTTCGGCCTCGGCGGTGGAGCCCAGCATGCGGTAGGCGATGCCTTGCAGGCGCGGGCGCAGGCGATCAAAGATTCCGGTGGCATCTTCCATGCGGTGTCCATGGCGATAGGGTGAACCTGGTGGGAGGCGGCGGGGCCGGGAGCGACACGACAGGTTCCGGTGTCTGCCCACCAGACGTTCGACGGCAGGCGTTTGTGACGCGGCCAGCGCACTATTCGAACTCAACGCCGGCCTTGCCCAGGCCAGTTCGCTGGATGTGGCTTGTGGATCGATTGAAGACGGTCGTGCGCCCGCGTAGCAGTGGGGCATCAGCCCTGCGGATGCTCTCTCGGCACGCTCAAGCGCACCCGCAAGCCCTGCCCCGTGGTCGCGTCGAGCAGCTCCAGCTTCCCGCGGTGCCGCTGAGCGATGTCCAGCGCGATCGCCAGGCCCAGGCCGCTGCCCGTGCCCTTGGACTCGCTGCCGCGCTCGAAGCGGCGCAGCGCGCGCTCGCGGTCCTGCGGCGGGATGCCGGGGCCGTTGTCCTCGACCTCCATGCGGGACCACTCGCCGTCGCTGCCGGTGCGCACCGTGATGCGCGGAGTCGGCCCGGCGTAGTTCAGGCTGTTGTGCAGCACGTTGGACAGCAGCTCCCGCAACAGGAAGCTCTGCCCCAGCACCGGCGCGCTCTCCAGCTCGAACTCGATGTCCGCGCCGGCCTGCAGCGCACGCGGCACCCAGTCCTCCGCCACCTGCGCGGCGATGTCGCGCAGGTTCACCGGCTGCTCGCGGCCGCCGGGCTCGGCCTCGGCTCGCGCGATCGACAGCATCTGCGTCGCCAGCCGCGCGCTGCGGTCCACCGACCCCTGCAGCCGCTTGAGCACCGGCTCCATCTGCGGATCGTGCGGCTCCAGCAGGGCCAGGTCGATCTCGGTGCGCAGCGAGGTCAGCGGCGTGCGCAGCTGGTGCGCCGCGTTCGCCAGGAAGTCCTGCTGCGCCGACGACGCCCGCCGCAGCCTTTCGAACAGCCGGTTGAAGGCCGCGATCAAGGGCCGCAACTCGGCGGGCACGTCGGGCTGCAGCGGCTCCAGACGCGACAGGTCGCGCTGCTCGAGTTCCTCGCTCAGCTGCGCCAGCGGTCGCAGGCCGCGGTAGGTGGCCCACCAGCCGGCGCCGGCCAGCAGCACGGCCATGCCGCCGATCAGCAGGCCGACGACCACCAGCAGCTGCTGCTGCAGCGCATCGCGCTTGTTCAGCGTTTCGGCGACCAGGATCTGGCAGACGCGTCCGTTGCTGCAGGTGGCGCCGAGCGCTGCCGCCCGCAGCGATTCGCCGTCCAGCGTCGCCAGCGTGAAGAACCATTCGTTGGGCTTGCGCTTGGGCAGCTTCAGTCGCGCCAGCTGCACGTCGCCCAGCACGACCTCGCCCGAGGGATCGAGCACCAGGTAGTACACCCGATCGGTGCGGTCGAAACGCAGCGCCCGGTCGGTCGGCCCCGACACGTCGACGACGACCTGCCCGTCGCGCTCGCGCAGCAGGCTGGCCACCGCCAGCGCCGTGTCGCCCAGCGCCTGGTCCAGCCAGGAGATCGCCGTGTCGTGCATGACCCGGTACAGCATGAAGCCGGCCGCAGGCACCGCGACCAGCACCGGGAACATCAGCCAGATCAGCAGCCGCTGCTTGAGGCTGAAGGTCCGGCCGCCGCCGGGCTGGGACGACTCGGTCATGCCGCGGGGGTCAGGCCTTGGCCGCCGGCGGGGACGGCATCTCTTCCAGCAGGTAGCCCAGGCCGCGCACGGTGCGCAGCTGCAGGCCGGCGGGCTCGATCTTGGCGCGCAGGCGCGAGACGCAGACCTCGATCGCGTTGTCGCTCACGCCCTGCTCCCAGCCGTTGCTGGCCGAGGCGATCTGCTCCTTGGCGACCACCTTGCCGGCGCGCGCCAGCAGGAAACCCAGCACGTCCCACTCGCGGGCCGACAGGGCCAGCGGCTCCTCGGCGATGTAGGCGCGGCGCGCCTCCATGTCCATGCGCAGCGAGGAGAGTCTCAACTCGTTGCCGGTGCGGGCCTGGCTGCGGCGCACCAGCGCGCGGGCGCGGGCGATCAGCTCGCTCAGCGCGAAGGGCTTGACCAGGTAGTCGTCGGCGCCGCCTTCCAGGCCGCGCACGCGGTCCTCGACGGCGTCGCGCGCCGTCAGCAGCAGCACCGGCGTCGTGCTGCCCTGCGCGCGCACGCGCCGCAGCGTCTCGAAGCCGTCGATGCCGGCCAGACCGATGTCCAGGATGAGCAGGTCGTAACGGTCCTCGCGCAGCGACAGCGGCACGGGTTCGCCGCGGGCGCTGACGTCAACGACCCAGGACTGCGAGCGCAGCGCCCGGGCGGTGGACTCCGCCAGGAACTCATCGTCTTCGACCAGGAGGATTCGCATGGCGTCAGCATAAAGCCAGACCCTTGCACGGGCCAATCCGTCACCTGTCAGAAACCTGAGGGCAACGGCGCCGACAGGTTCCGGACAGCTTGTCGTCAAGTCCGCAACAGCGAGCTTGGACAGACTGCCGTCCATGCCGAACACCGC
>CAMPJJ010000014.1 GCA_946886855.1 uncultured Roseateles sp.
CGCGGGACCCCCGCCCGGCCCTCAGCCGCCGGGTCCGGAGGACGGTGGGAATTCCACCACGCTGGAGCGTGTCGCTCAGAAGACGGAGCCGCCGCGCCTGTACCAGGTGCTGATGCTCAACGATGACTTCACACCGATGGAGTTTGTGGTGATGGTCTTGCAGGAATACTTCCGCCATGACCTGGATACGGCCACCCAGATCATGTTGAAGATCCATCACGACGGTCGGGGCGTCTGCGGTGTTTTCACCAAGGACGTCGCGGCCACCAAGGTCGAAATGGTGCTGGCGGCCGCACGGCGCGCCGGTCACCCCCTGCAGTGCATTATGGAGGCCGCATGATTGCGCAAGAGCTTGAAGTCAGCCTGCACATGGCGTTTGTCGAAGCGCGCCAGCAGCGCCACGAGTTCATCACCGTGGAACACCTGCTGATGGCGCTGCTGGACAACCCGTCCGCGGCGGAGGTGCTGCGCGCATGCGCGGCGAACATAGAAGACCTGCGCAAGTCGCTTGCGCAGTTCATCAAGGAGAACACGCCGACCGTGGGGGGCACCGACGAGGTCGACACCCAGCCCACCCTCGGGTTCCAGCGCGTGATCCAGCGCGCGATCATGCACGTCCAGTCGACCGGCAACGGCAAGAAGGAAGTGACCGGCGCCAACGTGCTGGTCGCGATCTTCGGCGAGAAGGACTCCCACGCCGTCTACTACCTGCACCAGCAGGGCGTGACGCGGCTGGACGTCGTCAACTTCATCGCCCACGGCATCAAGAAGAGCGAGCCGCCCGAGCCCCCGAAGGGTCCGGAGGGCAACGGTGCCGAGTCCGAGCGCGAGGAAGGCGAGGGCGGTCAGGGCCAGGGCGGCGGCAAGGGCAGCCCGCTGGAGCAGTTCACCCAGAACCTCAACCAGCTCGCCCGCGACGGCAAGATCGATCCGCTGATCGGCCGCGAGCTCGAGGTCGAACGCGTGGTGCAGATCCTGTGCCGCCGCCGCAAGAACAACCCGCTGCTGGTGGGTGAGGCCGGCGTGGGCAAGACCGCGATCGCCGAGGGCCTGGCCTGGCGCATCACCGAGGGCCAGGTGCCCGACGTGCTGGCCGAGGCGGTGGTCTATTCGCTGGACATGGGCGCGCTGCTGGCGGGCACCAAGTACCGCGGCGACTTCGAGCAGCGCCTCAAGGCGGTGATCAAGCAGCTCAAGGACCAGCCCGGCGCGATCCTGTTCATCGACGAGATCCACACCCTGATCGGCGCCGGCGCGGCGTCGGGCGGCACGCTGGACGCGAGCAACCTGCTGAAGCCGGCCTTGTCGTCGGGGCAGCTGAAGTGCATCGGCGCGACCACCTTCAGCGAGTACCGCGGCATCTTCGAGAAGGACGCGGCCCTGTCGCGGCGCTTCCAGAAGGTGGACGTGGTCGAGCCGACCGTCGACCAGACCGTCGAGATCCTCAAGGGCCTGAAGTCGCGCTTCGAGGAGCACCACAGCGTCAAGTACGCGCTGACCGCGCTGCAGGCGGCGGCGGAGCTTTCGGCCAAGTACATCAATGACCGTCACCTGCCCGACAAGGCGATCGACGTCATCGACGAGGCCGGCGCCGCCCAGCGCGTGCTGCCCAAGAGCAAGCAGAAGAAGACCATCACCCGCGCGGAGGTCGAGGACATCGTCGCCAAGATCGCGCGCATCCCGCCGGCCTCGGTGTCGTCGGACGATCGCGGCAAGCTCAAGAGCCTGGACCGCGACCTCAAGAGCGTCGTCTTCGGCCAGGATCCGTCCATCGATGCGCTGGCCGCGGCCATCAAGATGGCGCGCTCGGGCCTGGGCAAGCCGGACAAGCCGATCGGCTCCTTCCTGTTCAGCGGCCCGACGGGCGTGGGCAAGACGGAGGTCGCCAAGCAGCTGGCCTACATCCTGGGCATCGAGCTGATCCGCTTCGACATGTCCGAGTACATGGAGCGTCACGCCGTCAGCCGCCTGATCGGCGCGCCTCCGGGCTACGTGGGCTTCGACCAGGGCGGTCTGCTGACCGAGGCGATCACGAAGAAGCCGCACGCGGTGCTGCTGCTCGACGAGATCGAGAAGGCGCATCCGGACGTCTTCAACGTGCTGCTGCAGGTCATGGACCACGGCACGCTGACCGACAACAACGGACGCAAGGCCGACTTCCGCAACGTGATCATCATCATGACCACGAACGCGGGGGCCGAGGCGATGACCAAGTCGACGATCGGTTTCACGACCAAGCGCGAGCAGGGCGACGAGATGGCCGACATCAAGCGCCTGTTCACGCCGGAGTTCCGCAACCGTCTGGACGCCATCGTCAACTTCGGCGCGCTGAACGAGGACATCATCCTGCGGGTGGTGGACAAGTTCCTGCTGCAGCTCGAAAGCCAGCTGGCCGAGAAGAAGGTCGAGGTCACCTTCAGCGACGCGCTGCGCAAGCACCTCGCCGCCAAGGGCTTCGACCCGCAGATGGGCGCGCGCCCGATGCAGCGCCTCATCCAGGACACCATCCGTCGCGCGCTGGCCGACGAACTGCTGTTCGGCCGCCTGATCGACGGCGGCCGCCTCAGCGTGGACGTCGACGACAAGGGCGAGGTCCAGTTGGACATCACGCCCAACAAGAAGGACAACAAGCCCAAGTCCGAGCCGGCGACGGCCGACTGACCTTCAGCAACGCCTGACCCCAAAGCCCGCTCACGCGGGCTTTTTCATTGGTGCAGTGCTCGTTGTCTCGCATCGGGGGAGCCCGGGCCCCGTCTCCGCAGCTTAAGGAGGGAATTCGACTGCCGGGAGGCAGTCGAAGGAGGGAGACGGAGGAGACGGGGCCCGGGCTCCCCCGATGGCGCTCAGTCGTTGCGTGCCGGGTCTTGCCTGAAGAACCCGGCGAGCAGCCGATACAGGCGAGGCTGCTCCGCGAGCAGTTCGCGCGGCGCGACGAAGAAGGCTTCGACGGCGACGGCGAAGAACTCTTCCGGCGCTTCCGCGCCGTACGGATCGATGAGCGTGGCGACGCCCGCATCGACCTGGTCGCAGAACCAGTGCCACTCCGCTTCCATCGTGGCCCCCCACTGCTGCCTCAGCGCCGGATCTTCGATGGTGGGCGCGCCGTCGGGGTCGCCGTCGCGCATGTCCAGCACGTGCGCGAATTCGTGGATCACCACGTTGTAGACCGGATCGTGTCCCTCCACGCGATCGACGGCCTCGGGCGCGATCTCGCTCCAGGCCAGCATCAGCGGCCCGCCTTCCATCGCCTCGCCGGCCAGCGTCTCGTCATACGCATGGACGATGCCGTCCTCGTCCATGGTCTCGCGCGCGGCGACGACTTCGCCCTCGTGCATGACGATGCCGACGAAGCCGTCGTACCACGCAAGTCCCAGCCGCAGCACTGGCAGGCAGGCCTGCGCGGCGACCGCTACCGCGACCTCGTCGGTGACCTCGAAGCCGTTGGCGCCGTGGAACTCCTTCGCCGCCAGGAAGAGCGAGCACAGCCGCCGCAGCTCCGCGCGATCGGCCTCGCTGCGACGGGCGATGAAGGGGTACTGCGTGAGCGTGAGCTCCCACAGCGGATCGGGAATCGCGTACTGGTCGAGCAGCTTGCGCTCGCGGCGCGCGCGCCAGCGCTGGAGCAGGCCGCCGATCATGGGGCGGTGGCGACCTCGGTCGCCGAACTCATCGGGGCGATGCGACGCAGGCCGTCGGCATCGAGCACGAGGACGTCGCCGCGGCCCGGGCCCTGGTCGTAGTCCCAGTCGGACAGCACTGCGCGCGTGAGCCCGTTGCCGAGATCGTGCAGCGCCGGCCGGTGCGTGTGGCCGTGGATCAGCGTGTCGCAGCCCGACGCGCGCAGCCACGAGCGGGCCGCGTCGTCGTCGACGTCCGCCCAGGTGGACGGATCGGACTGGTGCATGCGGCTTTTCGCGCGCAGATGACGCGCCAGCGCGCGTCGCGCGAAGAGCGGCATCGCGCGCAGCGCCGCCAGCACCTCGGGCCGGCGCACGACGGCGCGCGCCTTCAGGTAAGCGACGTCGCCCAGGCAGAGCTGGTCGCCATGACTCAGCAGCCACGAGCGTCCGAAGGCGTCCAGCCGGGTCGGATCGCGCAGCAGCCGCATGCCGGCGTCCGCCGCCATCGCCTCGCCGAGCGCGAAGTCGCGGTTGCCGTGCATGAAGAAGAGGGTTTTTCGCGAGGAGACCTCGCGCAGCAGATCGAGCGCGAGCTGCTCGAAACTGCCGGCCTGCCAGCGCGCGTCGTCGCCGATCCAGGCCTCGAAGATGTCGCCGAGCAGGACGACCGCGTCGGCGGGCGTCGCCGCCAGGTGGGCGCGGAACCGAGCCAGCGTCGCCGGCATGTCTGGCGACAGGTGCAGGTCGGACAGCAGGTCGATCCGCCCCCAGCCGCCCGCCGCCCGCAGCGGTGCCAGGGGCAGCACGGCGCGGGGCAGCGGGAGCGGGGAAAAGGCGGCGGACCCGGGACTCACTCGACCGCGACGGCGCGCTCGATGATCACCGGGTCGACCGGCACGTCGTCGTGGAAGCCCGAGCGGCTGGTCTTGACCTTCTCGATCTTGTCCACGACGTCCTGGCCGCCCACGACCTTGCCGAACACCGCATAGCCCCAGCCGGACGGGCTTTCGCTCTTGAAGTTCAGGAAGTCGTTGTCGACCGTGTTGATGAAGAACTGCGCGCTGGCCGAGTGCGGCGCGTTCGTGCGCGCCATCGCCAGCGTGTACTTGTCGTTCTTCAGGCCGTTGTTGGCCTCGTTCTGGATCGGCGCGTCGGCCGGCTTCTGCTTCATGCCTTCCTCGAAGCCGCCGCCCTGGGCCATGAAGCCCTTGATCACGCGGTGGAAGATCGTGCCGTCGTAGTGGCCCTTGGCGACGTACGCCAGGAAGTTCTCGACGCTCTTGGGGGCCTTCACATCATCCAGCTCCACAGTGATCAGACCGTGGTTGGTGTGCAGTTCGACTTTCTTGGTCATGTCTTCAACTCCTTATTTCTCGACAGTGGCCTTGTTGATCAGGACCGGGGTGTTGGGCAGGTTCTGGAACGCCGGGTTCTTCGGTGACGGCGCAGTCGGCACCGCGCGGATCTTGTCGACGACGTCCATGCCTTCGCTGACGTAGCCGAACACGGCATAGCCGCGGCCGTCGGACGCGTAACCCGGGTCCAGGGCCGCGTTGTCCACGGTGTTGATGAAGAACTGCGAGGTCGCCGAGTTCGGATCGTTGGTGCGCGCCATCGCGATCGAGCCGCGGATGTTCATCAGGCCGTTGCCGGCTTCCAGCGGAATCGGCGGCCGAGTCGGGCGCTGCTTCAGGTCGGCCGTGTACCCGCCGGTCTGGATCATGAAGTCGCCGATGACGCGATGGAAGATCACGCCGTTGTAGTGGCCGGCCTTCACGTAGGTCAGGAAGTTGGCGACCGTCTTGGGCGCCTTCTCCGCGTCCAGCTTGATCACGATGTCGCCGGCGGTGGTGTTCAGCCGGACCGTCTGGGCCTGGACGAGCGAGGCGGCGAGGCCCAGCACGGCAGCGCCGGCGGCGAGCAGGAATTTGGATGTCCGCATGGTCCTGGTGGGGTGTGATTGGAGCGTTGAGGGAAGCGTGGAGGGGGCGATCCCCCCCCGCGATCATCGCGCCTGGCCGCCCTTGGCGTTGTTGAACGCTGTGACGCGTTGCAACTTGAGCTTGAGCGCGGTGTCGTCGCCGAGCGCCTGCTTCAGCGCGCGCTCATAGGACTGCTGGGCCAGGCGCATCAGCACGTCGCCCATGTTCTCCTGGGCCTGCGCATGGTCGGGCTGCAGGTCCAGGGCGCGGGTCAGGGACTGGCGCGCCGCCTCGTATTCGCCGCGCGCGGCGTGGATGACGGCCAGGTTGTTGTACGGATCGGCCAGGTCGGGGAAGTCCTCGGTCAGGCCGGTGAACAGCGCGCGGGCGCGCTCGAGCTGCTGCTGCTCGAGCAGCATCGTGCCCAGCGCGAAGCGCAGGCGCGGATCGTCCGGGGTGGTCTTCAGGCCGGCCTCGGCGATCTGTATCGCCTGGTCGCGTTTGCCGGCGGCCCACTGGGCCTGCGCGTCCTCGAGGGCGGCGGCATGCGTCAGCGTGGCGCCGCTCAGCGCCAGGGCGACGCAGCAGGAGCGGATCAGGGCGGGAAGTCTTGGCGCAAGTCTTGGCATGGGGTCGGGCCGCTATACTGCCGGGCATTCTAGAGCGAGCTTTCGTCTCACGCTCGCCTCCCGGCCGGCTTCCCGGCCCACCCGCACCGCACCGTTGAAAGCGCCGAACCTCGCGACCCGTCGCCGGTGCGGCGCGAGCCCCGTATGTCTTCCTTGCGCATCTACAACACGCTGGACCGCCAGCTCCAGGACTTCCAACCGATCGAGCCGGGCAAGGTCCGCATGTACGTCTGCGGCATCACGGTCTACGACCTGTGCCACATGGGGCATGCGCGCATGAACATCGCGTTCGACGTCGTCTACCGGTGGCTGAAGGCCAGCGGCTTCGACGTCACCTACGTGCGCAACATCACCGACATCGACGACAAGATCATCCGCCGCGCGCTCGAGCGCGGCATCACGATCGGCCAGCTCACCAGCGACACCATCGCCGCGATGCACCGCGACTTCGACGCGCTGGGCATCGCCAAGCCGACGCATGAACCGCGCGCGACCGAGTACGTCCCGCAGATGCTGGACATCATCGGCAAGCTCGAGACCCGGGGCCTGGCCTACCAGGCCGACGGCGGCGGCGACGTGAACTACGCGGTGCGCAAGTTCGACGGCTACGGCAAGCTCAGCGGCAAGTCGCCGGACCAGCTGCGCGCCGGCGAGCGCGTCGCGGTCGACGACGGCAAGCGCGATCCGCTGGACTTCGTGCTGTGGAAGTCGGCCAAGGCCGACGAACCGGTCGAGGCCAAGTGGGCCAGCCCCTGGGGCGAAGGCCGCCCGGGCTGGCACATCGAGTGCTCGGCGATGAGCTGCGCGCTGCTGGGCGAGCGCTTCGACATCCACGGCGGCGGCATGGACCTGCAGTTCCCGCACCACGAGAACGAGATCGCGCAGAGCGAGGGCGCCTTCGGACACTTCGTCAACTACTGGCTGCACAACGGTTTCCTGAACATCGACGGCGAGAAGATGTCCAAGAGCCTGGGCAACTTCTTCACCATCCAGGAAGTGCTGGAGAAGTTCGACGGCGAGTCGATCCGCTTCTTCATGCTGCGCACCCAGTACCGCAGCCCGTTCAACTTCAGCGATGTCAGCCTGGACGACGCGCGCACCGCGCTGCGTCGGCTGTACACCGCGCTGGACGCGGTCGCGCCGGCGGACGTGGCGATCGATTGGACGCAAGGCCCCGCCGCGGCCTTCAAGGCGGCGATGGATGACGACTTCAACACCCCCGGCGCCCTGGCCGTGCTGTTCGAACTCGCCAACCAGGTCAACCGCGACCGCTCCGCGCAGGACGCCGGTCTGCTGAAGGCCCTGGGCGGCGTGCTGGGCGTGCTGCAGCAGGCGCCCAAGACCTTCCTGCAAGCCGGCGCGGGCCTGGACGAGGCCGCGATCGACGCGCAGATTGCCGCGCGCGCCGCCGCCAAGGCGGGTCGTGACTTCGCCGAGGCCGACCGCATCCGCAAGTCGCTCGCCGAACAGGGCATCGAGCTGAAGGATTCCCCGACCGGCACGACCTGGGTCCGTGCCTCGAAGGTTGGAGAGCAGGCCTGATGGCGCGTGTGGCGACCGCCGGGGTGACCCCGGACTACTGGGACGAGGCCTGCAGACACCTGGTCAAGCGCGACCGGGTGATGAAGAAGCTGATCCCGCAATTCGGCGAGGCGCGGCTGCAGAGCCGCGGCGACGCTTTCACGACGCTCGCACGGTCGATCGTCGGTCAGCAGATCTCGGTGAAAGCGGCGCAGAACGTGTGGGACAAGTTCGCCGAGCTGACCTCCGGCCCGTCCAACCGCATCAAGCCGACCGAGGTGCTGGGCCTGGAGAAGACCGCGCTGCGGGCCGTGGGCCTGTCCTTGCGCAAGGTCGAGTACCTCAGCGACCTGGCGCAGCATTTCGAAACCGGTCAGGTCCATGTGCGCCAATGGGCGCAGATGGAGGACGAAGCCATCATCGACGAGCTGGTCGCCATCCGCGGCATCGGCCGGTGGACGGCGGAGATGTTCCTGATCTTCCACCTGATGCGGCCCAATGTGCTGCCGCTGGATGATCTGGGGCTGCTGAAGGGCATCAGCCAGCATTACTTCAGCGACGAGCCGGTGTCGCGCGCGGAGGCCCGAGAGCTGGGCGAGGGCTGGGCCCCGTATCGCTCGGTGGCCACATGGTACATTTGGCGGAGCCTCGATCCGCTACCCGTGGATTACTGAGAATGAGCAAGAAACACTTCCTCGAATTCGAGCAGCCGATCGCCGAGCTCGAAAGCAAGATCGACGAGCTGCGCTACGTGCAGAGCGAGTCCGCGGTGGACATCTCGGAAGAGATCGACCGCCTCGGCAAGAAGAGCCTGCAGCTCACGAAGGACATCTACGCGAACGTCCTGCCGTGGCAGGTCTATCAGGTCGCGCGCCACCCGCAACGTCCGCAGACGCTGGACTACTGCGCGGAGGTCTTCACCGAGTTCGAAGAGCTGCACGGCGACCGCCACTTCGCGGATGACGCCGCGATCGTCGGCGGTCTCGCGCGCTTCAACGGCCAGGCCTGCATGGTCATCGGCCACCAGCGCGGTTCCGACGCGAAGGAGCGCACGCTGCGCAACTTCGGCATGCCGCGCCCCGAGGGCTATCGCAAGGCGTTGCGCCTGCTGAAGCTGGCCGAGAAGTTCGGCCTGCCGGTCTTCACCTTCATCGACACGATGGGCGCGTACCCGGGCATCGGCGCGGAAGAGCGCAGCCAGTCCGAGGCGATCGGCCGCAACATCTTCGAGATGGCGCAGCTGGAAGTCCCGATCATCGCGACGGTGATCGGCGAAGGCGGCTCCGGCGGGGCGCTGGCGATCGGCGTGGCCGACCAGGTGCTGATGCTGCAGTTCTCGGCCTACTCGGTGATCTCGCCGGAAGGTTGCGCGTCGATCCTGTGGAAGACCGCCGCGCGCGCGCCCGAGGCCGCCGAGGCGCTGGGCATCACCGCCCACCGCCTGAAGGCCCTGGGCCTGATCGACAAGATCGTCAGCGAGCCGGTCGGCGGTGCGCACCGCGATCCCAAGCAGATGGCGTCGAACCTGAAGCGCGCGCTGGGCGATGCGCTCCGCCAGGTGTCCGACCTGAAGACCAAGGACCTGCTGGACCGCCGCTACGAGCGCCTGCAGGCCTATGGTCGATTCAGCGACACCAAGAGCCGGTGATCCCGGCGCCGATGCAGGCGCCCCTGTGGAAACGGATGCCGGCACGGACGCCGGCATGCCGGCCCCTCCCGATCCGACCCGCCGCGTGATTGCCGTAGCCACCAGTGGCGGCCGCGATTCGACGGCGCTCCTCCACGCCACCGCTGTTGCCGCCCGCCCGCTCGGGCTGCAGGTGGTGGCGTTGCACATCCATCATGGACTGAGCGTTCACGCCGACGCGTGGCTGGCGCATCTGCAAGCGCAGATCGACGGCTGGGCGGCGGAAGGTCTGCCCGTCCGCCTCGTCCATGAGCGTCTCGGTGGCGCGCCGGGACCCGGCGACAGCGTCGAGGCCTGGGCCCGTGCCGGTCGCCATCGCGCGCTGCAACGCCTGACCCTCGATGCCGGCGCCGACCTGCTGCTGCTGGCGCACCATCGCCGCGACCAGGCGGAAACCTTCCTGCTTCAAGCGATGCGCGGCGCCGGCGTGGCGGGACTGTCCGCGATGCCGCGCACGCAATGGCGCGACGGCGTGTGCTGGGCGCGGCCCTGGCTGGATCGCCGGCGTGAATCCATCGAGGCCTACATCGCCGAACACGGCCTGCGCTTCATCGAGGACGACAGCAACGGCGACGCGCGCTTCGCGCGCAACCGGCTTCGTCTGGAGGCCTGGCCCGCGCTGACCGCGGAGGCGCCCGGCGCGGAAGCGGCGCTGGCGCAGGCGGCCGCCTGGGCCCAGGAGGCGGCCGAACTGCAGCGCGAGATCGCCGAGGACGATCTTGCCCGCTGGTCCGACGCCGGCGGCTTGTCGCAGGCCATGCTGGACACGCTCAGCCCGGCGCGCGCGTCGAACGCGTTGCGGGCCTGGCTGCAACGCGCGGCGGGACGTACCGCGCCCGCGACGCTGATCCGCCGCCTGATGGCGGAGGCGCCCGCGGCGACCGTGGCGCGTTGGCCGCTGGGCGATACCGAACTGCATCTCTATCGCGGCCGCTTCTTCGTGCAGGCGCCGTCGCCGGTGCGGCCGCCCGTTCCGGCGGACGCGCTGCCGGCTTCGCTTCGAGGGCTTGGTGTCGCCGCCGCCGCCGCGGACTCGCGGCTGCTCGTCGATCTTTCGCGGCCGGGCCGTCACGCGATCGCGGCCTGGGGCGGTGCGGTCCATGTCGAACCCGTGACCACGGGGGGCGTCGCGCTTTCTGCGCTCAGCAATGTCGAGTTGCGCCCGCGCGAAGGCGGCGAGCAGTTCCAGGCGCATGCCAAGGGCCTGGCGCGCGCGCTCCGCAAATGCTGGCAGACGGCCGGAATCCCCGGTGTCCAGAGGGAAGGCCCGCTGATCTACGTCGATGGGCGACTGCTGTTCGCGCCCGGTCTGGGCATCGACGCGCGCTGGATCGCGCCGGCCGGTGAAGCACAAATGGCGCTGCGATGGGTGTCGGAGGCATGCGGATCCCGCATGGGCAGCGACGTTGCGGGCAAGGGCGGGTCTTAGAATCGCCGATCCACCCGCAGCCCTCCTCTGACATTCCCATGGCATTGATCGTTCACAAGTACGGCGGCACCTCGATGGGGTCGACCGACCGCATCCGCAACGTGGCCAAGCGTGTCGCCAAATGGGCGCGGGCGGGTCACCAGATGGTGGTGGTCCCCTCGGCGATGAGCGGCGAGACCAACCGCCTGCTGGGCCTGGCCAAGGAGCTGTCGCCCGGGAGCACGTCGCCGTCGCTGATGCGCGAGCTCGACATGATCGCCTCGACCGGCGAGCAGGTGTCCGTGGGGCTGCTGGCGATCGCGCTGCAGGCCGAGGGCATGGACGCCGTCAGCTACACCGGCTGGCAGGTCGGCGTGTCGACCGACAACGCCTACACCAAGGCCCGCATCGAGAGCATCGACGACGCGAAGGTCAAGGCCGACCTCGACGCCGGCCGGGTGGTCGTCATCACCGGCTTCCAGGGTGTGGACGAGGACCGCAACATCACGACGCTGGGGCGCGGCGGCTCGGACACCTCGGCGGTGGCGATCGCCGCGGCGATCAAGGCCGACGAATGCCTGATCTACACCGACGTGGACGGCGTCTACACGACCGATCCGCGCGTCGTCCCGGAAGCGCGCCGCATGAGCACCATCAGCTTCGAGGAGATGCTGGAGATGGCCTCGCTCGGCTCCAAGGTGCTGCAGATCCGCTCGGTGGAATTCGCGGGCAAGTACCGTGTGCCGATGCGCGTGCTGAGCAGCTTCACGCCCTGGGACATCGACATCGACGAAGAAGCCAAGTCCGGCACCCTGATCACTTTTGAAGAGGACGAACAAATGGAACAAGCCGTCGTCTCCGGCATTGCATTCAACCGCGACGAGGCCAAGGTGACGCTGCTGGGCGTTCCGGACAAGCCCGGCATCGCGTTCCAGATCCTGGGACCGGTGGCCGACGCCAACATCGACGTGGACGTGATCATCCAGAACGTGTCGCAGGACGGGAAGACCGACTTCTCGTTCACGGTGCACCGCAACGACTACCAGCGCGCGATGGAGCTGCTGGAGAAGGTCGTGGGACCGGCGGTGCAGGCCGCCAAGGTGACCGGCGACCAGCGCATCTGCAAGGTGTCCATCGTGGGCATCGGCATGCGCTCGCACGTGGGCGTGGCGTCGAAGATGTTCCGCTCGCTGTCGGAAGAGGGCATCAACATCCAGATGATCACGACCAGCGAGATCAAGACCTCCGTCGTCATCGACGAGAAGTACATGGAGCTGGCGGTGCGCGCCTTGCATCGCGCGTTCGATCTGGACCAGGACATCGAGGCCTGACCGAAGCGTCATGCGCCCGTTTCACTTGGAGCCGCGAAAAGCCATGCTATAGTCGCTGCTTCTCCGGTTGGAGACGTGACCGAGTGGCCGAAGGTGCTCCCCTGCTAAGGGAGTATGTGGGCAAAACCTGCATCGAGGGTTCGAATCCCTCCGTCTCCGCCAACCAGATGTGAAACCCCCGCAGCGCAAGTTGCGGGGGTTTTTGCATTCCGGGGTGGTTGATTGCATTCCAGACTACTGCAGTGGGTCAGGAAAACTTTCAGTGGTGCTTGGGCGATGTGTCCTAAAGTCATCGCATGTACACGCCCAAGCATTTCGATCTGCCGGACCTGTCGCATGCCCGGCTGATGATCCAGGAGCATCCGCTGGCGACGCTGATGCTGATCGATCCGACGCATGGCCTGTCCGCGACGCCGGTGCCGATGATCTGGGGTGCGCCGACCGATGCTGCCGACGGCGAGGGCTGGTGGCTCGAGGGCCACCTGGCGCGCGCGAACCCGCATGTGGCCGCGCTGAAGTCGGAGGAACTGGGCGAGGTGCTCGTGCAGTTCAACGGTCCGGGCGCCTACATCTCGCCGAGCCACTACGACACGCCGCTATCCGTGCCGACGTGGAACTACCTGACCCTGCAGGTCCATGGCCGCGTGCAGATCATCGACGAGGAGCACGCGAAGGATGCGCTGCTCAAGCGCCTGATCGCGACGCAGGAGCCCGACTACGCCGCGCAATGGCGCGGGTTGCCGGAAGACTTCCAACACAAGATGCTGGGCGCGATCGTCGGCTTCCGCGTGCCGGTGGCGCGCTGGACGATGAAGGCCAAGATCAGCCAGAACCGCAGCGCCGCCGAGCGCGAGCGCATCCTGGCGCATCAGGAACATCACGGCTCGCTGGAGGAACAGATCCTCGCGAGATGGGTGCGGGAACTCGCGCCGCGCTGAGCGAGGGATCGCTCACGGGGTCAGGTCTTGCCTGATCGCGCCCGATCTGCCATCTGGGAATTTTCCGAACACGCCCAGCAACTTTGGGTCAGTGATCTTCCTCGCGTGCCCTCCTAACGTTGCGCTCTGCAACAACGCAAGGAGATGGCGACGTGTCCATGAAAGAAGACAAAGGTTGGTCCCGGCGTGAAATCCGGAACCTTCTCGTACGTTGCGCCTGGGGATTCTCAGTCGCGGCCGGGATGAATTTCTTCTTCTTCGACAACAAGAAACCTGAGTTCGTCTTCATGGCGGGCTCGTGGTTCTGTGCCGTCTTTCTCTTGGAATCGTTGCACCGAGCATGGCGGCGTCGCCGTCATGGAACCTCTCGGCCGCTTGGTGCGAAGGGCGATCAAACCAATGGAGAAGATGATGTTTGAAGTGCTGACCGAAGAAGAGATCGATAGCGTGTCCGGAGGCATGGGCAACGGAGGCGGCGGTCCGATGAAGGTCTCTCAGCTTGACAAGGCATCCGGCCTGAGCTCTTGCGGCGAGGGCATTCTTGGCGGACTGAGCGGAAGCCTGTGTGATGCGCTGACCCAACGCGGGCCATGAAAACGAAGGCCCGCTGCAAGCGGGCCTTCTTCGTCGAGCGATGCGGCTGTGAAGCCGCCATCGATCACATGCTCACATAGTTCGGCCCGCCGCCGCCTTCTGGCGTGACCCAGACGATGTTCTGGGTCGGGTCCTTGATGTCGCAGGTCTTGCAGTGCACGCAGTTCTGCGCGTTGATCTGCAGGCGCTCGACGTTGTCGTCGCTCTTCACGAACTCGTAGACACCGGCCGGGCAGTAGCGGGCTTCAGGACCGGCGTACTTCGCCAGGTTGACCTGCACCGGCACGCTGTTGTCCTTCAGCGTCAGGTGGGCCGGCTGGTTCTCCTCATGGTTCGTGTTGGACACGAACACCGACGACAGGCGGTCGAAGGTCAGCTTCCCATCGGGCTTCGGATAACTGATCTTCGGCATCTCCGACGCGGGACGCAGGAAGACGTGATCGGGCTTGTCGCGATGCAGCGTCCACGGCGGGCGCTTGATGCCGAGCTTGGGCAGCAGCCATTGCTCGATGCCCGTCATCAGCGTGCCGACGGTGTTGCCCTTCTTGAACCAGGTCTTGAAGTTGCGCGACTGGTCCAGCTCCTCGCGCAGCCAGCTCTTCTCGAACGCGGCCGGGTAGGCGCTCAGTTCGTCGAACGAGCGGCCCGCGGCCAGCGCCTCGGCGATGGCGTCGGCGCACATCATCCCGGACTTGATCGCGGCATGGCTGCCCTTGATGCGCGCGGCGTTCAGGTAGCCGGCGTCGTCGCCGACCAGCGCGCCGCCCGGGAAGACCTGCTTGGGCAGGCTCAACAGACCGCCGGCCGTGATCGCGCGGGCGCCGTAGCCCAGGCGCTTGCCGCCCTCGATGTGCTTGCGGATCGCGGGGTGGGTCTTCCAGCGCTGCATTTCCTCGAACGGCGACAGCCACGGGTTCTGGTAGTCGAGACCGACCACGAAGCCCAGCGTCACCTTGTTGCCTTCGAGGTGGTACAGGAAGCCGCCGCCGTAGGTCTCGCTGTCCATCGGCCAGCCGGCGGTGTGCACCACCAGGCCGGGCTGCGCCTTGTCGGCCGGCACTTCCCACAGCTCCTTGATGCCGATGCCGTAGGTCTGCGGATCCTTGCCGGCGTCGAGCTGGAACTTCGCGATCAGCTGCTTGCCCAGGTGGCCGCGCGAGCCTTCCGCGAAGATGGTGTATTTGCCGTGCAGCGCCATGCCGAGCTGGAAGCCCTCATGCGGCTCGCCATCCTTGCCCACGCCCACGTTGCCCGTGGCGACGCCCTTCACGCGGCCCTGCTCGTCGTAGACGACCTCGGCAGCGGCGAAGCCGGCGAAGATCTCCACGCCCAGCGCCTCGGCCTGCTGCGCCAGCCACTTGGTGACGTTGCCCAGCGAGATGACGTAGTTGCCGTGGTTGTGGAAGCAGCCGGGGATCAGGAACTGCGGCGTGGCCTTCGCGCCGGACTCGGACAGGAACAGCACCTCGTCGCCGGTGACCGGCTGGCTCAGCGGGGCGCCGAGTTCCTTCCAGTTGGGGAACAGCTCGGTGAGCGCGCGCGGATCCATGACCGCGCCCGACAGGATGTGGGCGCCGGCCTCCGAGCCCTTCTCGAGCACCACCACCGAGATCTCCTGGCCCTTCTCCGCGGCGATCTGCTTCAGGCGGATCGCGGTGGCCAGGCCGGCGGGACCGCCGCCGACGACCACGACGTCGTAGTCCATGCTGTCACGCGGACCGTACTGGGCGATGAGTTCTTCGGAGGTCATGGTCATCCTTGCTCGTTCTAGTCAGAGTCCTGGCCGTGCACGCGCGGATCGGCGGGGGCCGGCTCGCTGTCTGGCTGGGGCGGTTTGCGGCGCATTCTAGCCGTGTGATGGGAAAAAAAGAACGATCGTGCTTTTTATGGGCAAGGGGCGCGCCTTGCCCCGAACGGGAGGCGGCGTGAAACGGGGCATCGCCGTACGATGCGGCGCGACACCCGACCCATTTCGAGGACCCCATGAGCATTCACGTTCAACGCGACAAGACCGGCCCGATGCGCCAGACGGTGAGCATCCGCAACCATGTGCTGACGGCGGACCAGTCCGTCGAAGGCGGCGGCGAGGATGCCGGCCCCGACGCGCACGAGCTCTACGACGCCGCGCTGGCGTCCTGCAAGGCGCTGACGGTGCTCTGGTACGCGCGGCGCAAGGGCATGGCGCTGGAGGACGTGCTGGTGGACGTGGAGAGCGACGGCTCGCAGGAGCGGCAGGGCCTCTACAAGCTGAAGGCCTCGCTGACCTTCGTCGGCAACCTGAGCGACGAGGAACGTCAGCAGCTGCTCGCCGTGGCCGACAAGTGCCCGGTGCACAAGCTGATGACGCAGGTGAAGACGGAGATTGAAACGGTGATGGCCGGTTGAAGGCTGCTGAGGCCCCGGGATCATCATCGGGGCGGGTCTTGCGTGCTATCGTCATCGGCACTTGTCCGGTCACACGAGAAGTTTTGCGAGAGACCTTGCCATGAGCTACAGCATCGATCTGGAGGGCCGGGTGGCCCTCGTCACGGGCGCGTCCAGCGGATTGGGCGCGCAGTTCGCCAGGACCCTGGCGAAGTCGGGCGCCTGCGTGGTGCTGGCGGCCAGACGCGTGGACCGCCTGAAGGACCTTCGCGCGGAGATCGAGGCCGGCGGCGGCGACGCGCATGTGGTGCAGATGGACGTCACCGACCTGGAGAGCATCGCCGCGGCGGTGGCGCGGGCGGAGACGGAAGTCGGCACGCTGGACATCCTGATCAACAACTCCGGCGTGAGCACGACCCAGCGTCTGGTCGACGTGTCGCCGGAGGATTTCGACTTCGTGATGGACACCAACGTGCGCGGCGCGTTCTTCGTCGCGCAGGAAGTGGGCAAGCGCATGCTGGCGCGGGCGCGCGGCGCGGCGCCGGGCACGTACACGGGCGGGCGCATCGTCAACATCGCGTCGATGGCGGGGCTGCGGGTGCTGTCGCAGATCGGCGTCTATGCGATGAGCAAGGCGGCGGTCATCCACATGACCAAGGCGATGGCGCTGGAGTGGGGCAAGTTCGACATCAACGTCAACGCCATCTGCCCCGGCTACATCGACACGGAGATCAACCACCACCACTGGCAGACCGACCAGGGCCGCAAGCTGGTGGAGCTGCTGCCGCGCAAGCGCGTGGGCACGCCGCAGGACCTGGACACGACGCTGCTGATGCTGTGCGCGAAGGAAAGCCGCTTCATCAACGGCGCGGTCATCCAGGCGGACGACGGATTCGGAGTTTGAGGAAAGAAGCGAGCCGATGGCTGTGAGAGAACTGAGCGCGCTGGAAGCGCGCGTGCTGGCGGTGCTGGTGGAGAAGGAATCCACGGTGCCGGACAGCTACCCGATGTCGTTGAACAGCCTGACCTTGGGCGTGAACCAGAAGACCGCGCGCGATCCGGTGATGAATGCGAGCGAGTCGGATGTCGCCGCGGTGCTGGACGAGTTGAAGGCGATGAGCCTGGTCAACACGGTGAGCGGCAGCCGCGTGGCGCGCTTCGAGCACAACATGAAGCGGGTGCTGGGCGTGCCGGGGCAGGCCGAGGCGCTGCTGACCGTGCTGATCCTGCGCGGTCCGCAGACCTCGGCGGAGTTGCGGCTGAACTGCGAGCGCATCCACCGCTTCGCGGACGTGTCGTCGGTGGAGGGATTCCTCGACGAGCTCGCGGCGCGCGAGCCCGCGCTGGCGGTGAAGCTGGCCAAGGCGCCCGGCGCGCGTGAGGCGCGATGGGCGCATCTGCTGAGCGGCGAGCCGGCGATGCCGGTGTACGTGGCCTCGGCGGCTTCGTCGAGCGCGAGCTCATCCTCCAACAGCGCGCGCGACGAAGAGATCGCGGCGTTGCGCGCCGAGGTCGAGCAGTTGAAGGCGGCCGTCGCGCGCATCCAATCGGAGTTGGGGTTGGTCTGAGCTTGCGGGCCGGGTTCATCGATCCCAGACGCTGCGGATCATCAGCGTCAAGGCGGTCGTCAAGGGATCGCGGGCGCCTTCGGCCGAGGTCACGAGATAGAGCTCGGCATCGAGCTGGGCGAGTCCCCACACCAGCCAGTCCTGACGCTCGACGCCACGGACGGCGACCTCTTCGCGAAGCAGCACGCATCCGCTGCCGGCCCGTACATAGGCCTCCAGGCCGCTGGTTTCCTCGACCTGCGTGACCACCCGCGGCGCGAGCCCCTGGCGCTCGAACAGCATCCGCATCATCTGGTGGATGTGGGAACCGGCGAGTCCGTCGACCCACGGCAGATCGGCCAGGGCGCGCCAGCCGCCCATCTGGATCGCCGAGGCCAGGCGGCCCGGCACCGCCACCCGATAGGTCACCGAGCGCAGGGACACCCACTGCAGATCCCGCGGCGGATTCGGACCGATGTAGTAGCCCGCGGCCAGCGTGCCGGCGCGGATCAGGTCCAGCAGTTGCACCGACGTGTAGCTGCGCGTCCGCAGCTCCACCAGCGGCAGCGCGTCCTGGACGCGTGCCGTCATCTCCCCGAGGCGAAGGAAGTCCGCGGGCTCGCTCGGCAATCCGAAGTCGAAGCGTCCGGTCAGCTCGCCTTTCATCTGCCGGGCGGTCGAGCTCAGCTCGCTGCCCGCCGCCAGCAGCTGCTCCGCCTTGGGCAGCAGCAGTTCCCCCGCGCGGGTGAGCGTCAGGCGGCCGGCGCCGCGATCGAACAGCGTGACGCCCAGGCTCTGCTCCAGGCTCTTGAGCTGGGCGGTCACGGCGGGCTGGGTGACGCACAGCGCTTCCGCGGCCTTGGTGACGTTGCCGATGCGCGCCACCGTCACAAAGGCCCGCACTTGGTAGAACTCCATGGCTCAGGCGCGACACGCGGTCATTGCCCGTAGACCCGGACCAGCGAGGGATCGATGCCGACCGAGACGCGGCCGCCCTGCGCAAACTTGGACAGCCCCGCCTGGTGGGGCTGATCCACGGCCAGCACCTGCTCGCCGACCTGCACGCGGTAGCGCGCGAACTCGCCGTGGAACTCCACCGCCTCGACGATGCCGGGCAACCAGGAGAACCGGGCATCGAGGTGCGCGTCGGCGACGTCCAGGCGGATCGCCTGCGGCCGGATCGCCGCGATGGCCCGACGGCCTTCCGCCACGTCGGTCTCGACGCTGATGACGATGTCGCCCCATCCCGGAATGCCCAGCCGGACGGCGCGCCCGCGGTTGGCGCGCACTATGCCTTCCAGCAGGTTCATCGTGCCGACGAAGCCGGCGACGAAGGGGGTCGCCGGGTAGTCGTACAGGACGATCGGCGTGCCGACCTGCTGGACGATGCCCCGGTCGAGCACGGCGATCCGGTCCGCGCTGGTCATGGCCTCCTCCTGGTCATGGGTCACGAAGATCGTCGTGATCCCCAGACGCCGCTGGAGCTTGAGGAGTTCCCGGCGCATCTGCACCCGCAGGGACCGGTCGAGGTTGGACAGCGGCTCGTCCAGCAGCAGCACCTGCGGCTCGGTCACCAGGGTCCTCGCCAGCGCCACCCGCTGCTGCTGTCCGCCTGACAGCTCCCACGGACTGCGATGGCCCAGACCGCCGAGCTCGACCTGATCGAGCACTTCGGAGACCCGCTCGTCGATCAGCCTGCGGGCCAGCCCGCGCTCGACCAGACCGAAAGCGACGTTCTCCCGCACGTTCAGGTGGGGCCACAACGCATAGTTCTGGAACACCATGCCCACGCGCCGTCCCCACGCCGGTTCGTCCACGAGTTCCCGACCGTCGATGAAGAGCCGCCCCTGCTGGTGTTGAAGGAATCCGGCGATGACCCGCAGCAAGGTGGACTTGCCGGAACCGGACGGTCCCAGCAGCGCAAAGAATTCACCCGGCGCGATGTCCAGCGTGACGCCGTCCAGCACGGTCACCTTGCCGTAGGAGAGGCGCAACTCTTCGCATCTGACGCTGACGCTGTTCATGCGTGTCGCTCGTTGACGGCCCGTGATGTCGATCATCGGACGCCGGCCGCGTAGTGTGGACGAAGCGGACGGCCCGCTCTACCCGGGTCATTGCTCATGCCGGCAGCATGCGCGCCTGGGAGCGTTCCAGTCCCACGCCCACCTTGCTGCCGGGAGAGAACTTGCGCAAGCCGGCGTGGTGCGGCTGATCGACGGCCACCAGCTGCGAGCCCACCCGCACCTGGTAACGCGTGGACTCTCCCAGGAACTCGCTGGACGCCACGACCCCGTTCATCCAGAAGAGGCGCGGGTCGGCGATGTCCGACGCGGCGTGGATGTGCAGCACATGGGGCCGGACGCTCAGCACCGCCCGGTCGCCGGCCGGCGGCCGACCGTCCATCGGGACCTCGATGTCGCCGACGCCGTCGATGTCGAGCGTCAGCCCGCGCTCCTTGCGGGCGCGCACGGTGCCGCGCAGCAGATTCATGGTGCCGACGAAGCCCGCGACGAACTCATTGGCCGGGAAGTCGAACAGCTCGGTCGGCGTCCCCACCTGCTGGACGACGCCCTTGTCGAGCACCGCCATGCGATCGGCCGTCGTCATGGCCTCTTCCTGATCATGGGTCACGAAGATGGTCGTGATGCCCAGGCGCCGCTGCAGCGCCAGCAGTTCCTGACGCATCTGCACGCGCAATGACTTGTCCAGGTTGGACAGGGGCTCGTCCAGCAGCAGCACTTGCGGTTCGATCACGAGGGTGCGCGCCAGCGCGACCCGCTGCTGCTGCCCGCCGGAGAGCTGACCGGGGCGCCGCTTCGCGAGGTCCTGCAGGCCCACCAGCGCCAGGGCGGCTTCGACCTTGCGGGCCAGGGCGTCGCGTGGGACGCGGCGCTCCACCAGGCCGAACGCGACGTTGTCCCAGACGGTCATGTGGGGCCACAGCGCATAGCTCTGGAACACCATCCCGATGTTGCGCTGCCAGGGCGCGGTCCCGGTGAGATCGAGCCCGTCGATGAGCAACTGCCCCTGCTGGTGCTGGTTGAATCCCGCGATCACGCGCAACAGCGTGGATTTGCCTGAACCCGACGGTCCGAGCAGCGCGAAGAACTCGCCGGGGCGGACGTCGACGTCGACGTCCTTCAGCACCTCGTTGCGGCCATAGGCCAGCCGGATGCCGCGGCATTGGACACTGATCTTCTTCATGGTTGCACTCCAGTTCAAAAGGGGCTCAGGCGCGCGCGGTGGCCTTGCCGGCGGTAGGCGGGCGGGCGTCCGGGGTCGCGTCGCCGGCAGGGCCTGCGCGTCGGAGCGTGCCCGTGCGTTCGACGATCAGGTGGGACGCGTAGGTGCCGAGCGCCACCACCGCGATCGCCAGCACGCCCAGGGCGGCGCCGGGACCGCGTCCGGCGATGCTCTGCATGTAGAGGTAGATGCCGTAGCTCATGGGCGCCTGCGATTGCGAGGACGTGAGCAGGATGGTGGCCGACAGCTCGACGGCCGCCGTGACGAAGCTGGTGACGAACCCGGCCAGGATGCCGCCCGCCATCAGCGGCACCATCACGCGCCGGATCGTGCGCAGCTTGGTGGCGCCCAGGCTTTCGGCCGCCTCCTCCAGCGAGGTGTGGACCTGCTGCAGCGCGGCGATGCACGAGCGCAAGGCATAGGGCAGTCGACGCACCGCGTAGGCGATCATGATGATGAACCACGTGCTGGTCAGCATCACGTCGGTGCCGGGCACCGCGACACCGCGGAAGAAGCGCAGATAGCCGATCGCCAGCACCAGGCCGGGCACCGCGAGCGCGGCGCTGGCCAGCCAGTCGAGCCACTGCCGGGCCGGCAGCTGGGTCCTCAGGATCAGGTAGGCGATCGTCGTTCCCAGCAGGACGTCGATGCCGGCGGCCATGCCGCAATAGAGCAGGGTGTTGCCGACCATGCCGCCCGCGTCGTGGAACACCGCGCCGTAGTGCGCCAGCGTGTAGCCGTCGGGCAGCGGGGCGAAGCTCCACACCGAAGCGAAGGACAGCAGCAGCACGCCCAGGTGGGGCGACAGGGTCAGCAGCAGGACCAGCCCGATCCAGGCATAGGCGGCCAGCGAGCCCGCCCTGGACAGCTTGCGCCGCTGGATGCTGCCGCCGCCCTTCTGGGTGGTGGCGTAGTCCTTGCCCTTGAGCACCCGGGCCGACAGGGCCATCGCCGCGATCGAGAACACGATCATGAGCACGCTGGTGACGTAGCCCAGCGGATCGTCGATGCCGACCTGGGTGATGCGCAGGTAGGCCTGGGGGGCCAGCATGTTGGTGGTGCCCAGCACGAGCGGCGTCCCCAGATCGTCGAACACCTTGATGAAGACCAGGGACGCGCCGGCGACGAAGCCGGGCATGGCCAGCGGGAAGATCACCCGGCGGAACAGCCGCCAGCCGCGGCACCCCAGGTTCAGGGCCGCTTCTTCCATGGCGCCGTCGATGTTGCGCAGGGCCAGAGTGAGATTCATCAGGATGAAGGGGAAGTAGTGCAGCGCCTCCACGAAGATGACCCCGTTGAGCCCGTCCATGATCGGCACGGTGACGCCCAGATGCGCTTCGAGCAGCAGGTTGATGGTCCCCGAGCGGCCGAAGATCAGCTGCATGGCCACCGCGCCGACGAAGGGCGGCATGATCAGCGGCAGCACCCCCAGCGTCTGGATCAGCAAAGCGCCGCGGAACTCGAAGCGGACGGTGAAGTAGGCCAGCGGCACCGCGATCAAGGCCGCCGCCAGCGTGGCCATGGTCGCGACGTAGAGGCTGTTCTGGAACGCCTCCATCATCAGCGGCTGGTGCAGGAAGGCCGAGAAATGGCCCAGCGTCAGGCTGCCGTCGGCATTGACGAAGGCGGAGAAGAACACCCACGCCACCGGCAGCACCAGGAACAGCAGCAGGAAGGCCACGACGAGGCCCGCCGCCAACCAGGCGCCGGGTCGATTCGAATGGGGGGAGAAGGACATGCCCGGCCTCACTTGACGAGCGCCGCGGCTTCTTCCGCCAGTTGGCGGGCCAGCCTGTAGTTGTCGAGCGCCTTGGCGTTCCACGCGCCCTCGACCCCGGTCACCTGCTTGTTGGCGTCGGCATCCTTCTTGTCGGAGGTGAACAGCGCCAGGAAGCGCGCATCTCGGGACATCGCCTCCGAGACCAGGGGCGTGAAGACCAGGTCGCGGGCGCGCCTGACGCGGCTGGCGGCCTCCGCGTTCGGCTTGGCGGCCAGCGCCGCCTCGGCCGTCTGGATCGCCCGGGTCGCGGCCTGAAGTTCCTTGTGACGGAAGGTGATGGTCTGGTCGAACAGCGCGGTGACCAGGAAGTAACGGGCGGCCGAGAGTTCCGGATCGAATTTCACCTTGGCCCGCCGGGCGACCTCGAACGCGTTGGGATATCCGGCCGGCATCTTCATCCTGTCGGGCGGCAGCACCGGCAGGCGCGACAGCTGCGGCAGCGTGAGCAACTCCTGACCCTCCCTGGAGAGCGCGAAGCTGATGAAGCGCCGGGCCTCGGCCGGGTTCTTGCCGCCCGTGATCAGCGCGATGCTCGCGGGCACGACCGCGGTCACGGACGGGTAGGCGAACTCCACGGGGAAGCCGGAGAACTTGCCGCTCAGACCGAAGAAATCGATCACCAGGCCGATGCCGAACTGACCGTTGTTGACGCCGTCGGGGACCCCGAAGCTGCGCTCCGTGATGGCCGCCGCGTTGCCCGCGATCTGCAGCACCTGGGTCCAGCCCTTGTCCCAGCCTTCGCCCTGCAGGATCGCCTCGATGGTGAGATGCGTCGTGCCGGAACGCGACGGCGAGCTGAGCGCGACATGGCTGAAGTAGACGGGCTTGGTCAGGTCCGACCATTCCAGCGGCACCGGCAGTTTCTTGGCCGCCAGATAGCGCGTGTTCCACATCAGCCCGTAGCCGCCCAGGGCCTGCCCGAGGTACAGGCCGTCCGGATCGTTGATCGGATAGCCGGCGATCTCCGCGGGCACCGCCGGATTGCGGAGGTCGGCCACGCGTTCCAGGAGCTTGGCCTTCGCGAGCACCTCGAAGGCATCGGGCGCGGAAGCCCAGAAGACATCGGGCCGATGGCCCGGGCCCAGCTCCCGCACATAGGCGACGCCCGAGGTGGTGCTCTTGTTGAGGATCTCCAGCCGGATGTCCGGATGGAGCTTCTCGAAAGCGGTCTTGTAGGCCTGCGTCAGTTCCTTGGGGAAGGACGTCACGACCGATACGGTGCCGGCCTGGGCCAGCGGAGCGGCGAGGGCGGCCAGCGCGAGCGCGGCGGACTTGAGCATGCGACGGGTGATCACGGTTGTCTCCTTCGACGTCATCTGTTCGGCGGTTGCCGACGTCTTCTTTCTGATGGCGCGCCGATGCTCCGCGAAGAGCCGGCCGTGCGTCCAATCAGACTTTGTGATCCGTCCCATCAGACCGGGCGCGTCGCGCCGGCCGGATCCGCAGGGCGTCCGGACGCATTGCCGGCGCTGATGCCGCGGATCAGAAACGGTGATTGGCTGCGGAGGATCTCTTTCCGTACGCTGTACCCCGCCTGATTCGATACGGCATGGCTGCAGCCCGACCCGCATCGGCAAGACATCAACAATCACAGGAGACGACGATGAAGATGAGCAAGCTGCTGCTGTGCCTGGCCTTGCTGCTGCCGTCCGGGCAGGCCGCCTGGGCCGGGGAAGCGGGTGCGGCCTACCTGGATGCGTCGCGCATCGATTCCACCCGGTTCATGGCGCCGCCGCCGGCTGCGGACGAGACCCGCCGGGAGATCGACTGGATGCTCGACCTGCAAAGGAAACGGACGCCGGAACAGGCGGCGCGATCGGTCGCGGACCTGGAGCAGAGCGTGTTCCGTTTCGCCGATGTGATGGGCCCGCGGTTCGTCGAATCGGAACTGCCGCGCGTGGCCGATTTCTTCAAGCGGCTCTACAGGACGGAGAGCGCCTTCAACAAGCAGGGCAAGGGGCTCTGGAAGCGCGAGCGCCCGCCCGTGGCCGACGCGCGGCTGAAGCCGGTGGCCACCTATGCCAGCGGCGGGTCCTATCCCAGCGGTCATGCGGCCTTCGCCTTCCTGGCGGCCATCGCGCTGGCCGACATGGTGCCCGAGCGGCGGGATCAGATCTTTGCGCGGGCCAGGGAGTTCGGTGACAACCGGGTGCTGGGCGGGGTCCATTACCCCAGCGACGTCGAAGCCGGCCGCCAGATGGCGGTGATGATCGCCGCGCTCGTCCAGCAGAACCCGGCCTACCTGGCCGACTTCGCCGCGGCACGGATCGAATTGCGACGCGCACTCGACCTCCCCTGATCGACCCTGATCCCGCTGATCCCGCTGATCCCCTGAACGCCTGACGTCCGCGTCGCCCCCGCGCGCGGCCTGGCGGAGCCCTGTCCGCCCGCAGGCACATCGCCCCCTCCAAGACGAAAAGGTCCCCATGAAAACGTCCAAGTTCCTCGGCACCGCGTTGTGCCTCGCCGTCGGCGTTGTCGGCGCCGTAGCGGCCCAGCCAAGCGCCGTGACCATCGCTGGCAAGATCGATCTCGGCGTCGGCCGCAACATCGGCGCCACGCGCACCGGCGTGCAGGATGCCGCCGGCAGCCGCCTGAGCCTGCGCGGCGATGAAGATCTGGGCGGCGGCCTGCGCGCCCTCTTTGCGCTCGAGCACCGGTTTTCGCCCGACACGGGCATGCAGACGGACGCCACGCGCTTCTGGCAGGGCTATGCGACCGTCGGCCTGCGCCATGCCTGGGGCAGCATCCATCTCGGCCACCAGTACACCGCGGCCTACTCCCTGGCGCAGAACGTCATCGATCCCTGGGGCGGCGACACCGTGGCGCAGTTGCGCACGGCCTGGCGCGGCGGCGTGGCCCGCACGCGCGTCTCCGACTCGATCCGCTACGACTACGGGGCCGACGGGGTGAACGTCGCGGCCTCGCTGGGCGAAGCCGTCGTCGACGGGGCGGGCGCCGGACCCGACCGGCCCTTCTCGATCGCCGCCAACTATGCGGTGGGGGCGCTGCTCGTGGCGGCGGGTTGGGAGGATCCCGCCCATGCCGAGGACCACCTGTTCAGCCTGGGCGCCACGTACCGCATCGGCGGCACCACGCTGGCCGCCGGCTGGTCCCGCGGCCGGACGACCCGGTCCGATCATTTCAGGTCCATCCTCCTGGCCGTGAACCACCGGGTCGGGGTGGGCAGCCTCCGGGCCGGGATGGTCACGGCCACGACGCGCACGGCGGCCGGGACGACGCGTGCCGAGACCCGCAAGCTCGGACTCGGCTACTTCCACCCCTTGTCCAAGCGGACCTTCCTCTACGTCAACGTCGCGCACGATCGCAAGGTCGAGGTGATGCCGTTCGGTTTCGACCTGGGCATGCAGCACAACTTCTGAGCCGGCCGCGCCCGCCCCATCCCTCCCGCAGCTGGTCTGCCACTTCCAGGACTTGACGCCGATGTCTCTCGCCCTCCCGACCACCTCCGGACGTGCCGTCGACAGGCGCGGCCGTCGTGCCAAGATCGTGGCCACCCTGGGTCCGGCCAGTTCCGATGCCTGCACGATCCGGGCCCTGTTCGACGCCGGGGCTGACCTGTTCCGCCTCAACATGAGCCATGGCACGAAGGCCTCGCACCGGGCGAACCTGGAAGCGATCCGGGCCATGGAGCTCGACACGGGCCGACCGGTCGCCGTCCTGCTGGATCTGCAGGGGCCGAAGTTGCGGATCGGCGCGTTCGCCGAAGGGCCCGTCGAACTGGCCGCGGGCAGCGGCTTCCGCCTGGATACGGACGCGGCGCCCGGGGATGGCGGCCGGGTGTGCTTGCCCCATCCCGAGATCTTCGCGGCGATGCGCGTGGACACGGACCTGCTGCTGGACGACGGGCGGCTGCGCCTGCGCGTCACCGACTGTGGCGCCGGGTTCATCGACACGGTGGTGGTGACCGGCGGGTGGTTGTCGGACCGCAAGGGCCTGAACGTGCCCTCGGTCCTGCTGCCGATGTCCGCGTTGACGGACAAGGACCGCGTCGACCTGGCCTTCGGTCTGGAGATGGGGGTCGATTGGGTGGCGCTCTCCTTCGTGCAGCGGCCCGAGGACCTGGACGAGGTGCATGCCATCGTCCGGGGTCGGGCGGGCGTGATGGCGAAACTCGAGAAGCCCGCGGCGATCGCTGCCCTGGAGGCCATCGTCCGTCAGGCCGACGCCGTCATGGTCGCTCGCGGCGACCTGGGTGTCGAGTTGCCGGCGGAACAGGTGCCGCGCCTCCAGAAGCGGATCATCCGGGCCTGCCGTGCGGCCGGCAAGCCGGTCATCGTCGCGACGCAGATGCTGGAGTCGATGATCCACGCGCCCGTGCCGACGCGCGCCGAGGCCTCGGACGTGGCGACCGCGATCTACGAAGGCAGCGACGCGGTCATGCTGTCGGCCGAGTCGGCCTCCGGACGTTATCCACGAGAGGCGGTCGGCATGATGGATCGCATCATCCGCGAGGTCGAGTCGGACTGCCGCGACCGGCCCGCCGTCGACGTGCTGCCCGCGGACGCCCGTCCCGGTCCCGCCGCCGCCATCTCGCAGTGCCTGCGCACGGCCGCCGCGCTGCTGCGGGTCGCGGCGATCGTGACCTACTCGAGTTCCGGTGCCACGGCGCTGCGCGTCGCGCGCGAGCGTCCCGCGGCGATCGTGCTGAGCATCACGCCCGATCCCGGCATCGCCCGCAGGCTGGTGTTGTCATGGGGCGTCCACTCGGTCCACCTGGCCGCCCCGGTCCGGGACATCCCGGACCTGCTCCGCCAAGCCTGCGAGGTGGCCCGCGATGAGGACATCGCCGTGGCCGGCGACCATCTCTGCATCGCGGCGGGAACGCCGTTCGGCGTCGCGGGCAGCACCAATTTCATTCACATCGTGAAGGCGTGAAGGCATGAAGGCATGAAGGGGTGAAGGGGTGAAGGGGTGAGGCGCTACTCGCCGCGCCACACCGGCTTCCTCCGTTCCGTGAACGCCCCCACGCCCTCGCGGAAGTCCGCGCTGCCGTAGCACTTCCGGATGAGGTCGTCGACGTCGGGCAGATGGCTCGACGTGAGCCGGCGCAGGATCTCCTTGCTGACCGCCTGCGTCACCGGTGCCAGGGGGCTCAAGCGCTCGCAGAGCGCGTCCCGCGCCGCGTCCAGCGCCTCGGCGGCGCAGACCGCATGCAGATAGCCGCATGCGAGCGCCTCGTCCGCGAGCATCGACTCGGCCAGCAGCAGCATGCGCCGCACGCGCTGCGTTCCCCACGCGGCCTGCAGCCGCGCGATGTTGGCCGCCGACAAGGTGTTGCCCAGCGTGCGCGCGATGGGCACGGCGAACTTCGCATCCGTCGTCGCGATGCGGAAGTCGCAGGCCGTCGCAATCGCCAGCCCGCCGCCAACGGCCCAGCCCTCGATCACCGCGACCGTCGGCATCGGCAGTTGCTCGACGAGCTGGATGCCGTGATCGATGCGCTGCTCGTAGGCGACGCCGTCGTCGCCGCCATCGGCTCCGTCCCGGAAGGCCAGGAACTGCGCGATGTCCGTGCCCGCGACGAACGCCTGGCCGCCCGCGCCGCGGAACACCACGACGCGGATCTCCCGATCTCGCGCGAGCGACTCGCAGTGCGCGGCGAGCTGCCCGTACATCTCCCAGGTCATCGCATTGCGCGCCTCGGGCCGTTCGAAGGTGATCGTGGCGATCGCGCCCTCGCGGCTCAGGCGCGTGGTGCCCTGACTCGTGCGCTCGCCGGGCGCTGGATTCGAGCTGTCGCCCAAGGGCCCGCTCATGGGCTCGCCTTCGCGCGCTTCTCCCCGAACGCGCCGGCGTCGGCCAGCGCGCGCAGCTCCGACGCCTCGATGCCGTACTCCGCCATCACCTCGTCGATGTGCTGCCCCAGCAGCGGCGGCGGATGCCGCACTTCCTGCGGCGTGCCCAGCAGCTTCACCGCGAAGCCGATGTTGGGCACGCTGCCTTCGATCGGATGCTCGATCTCGATGCGCATCTGGCGGTGCTTGCCGTGCTCGCTGTTGAACGCCTGCGGATACGTCAGGATCGGTCCCGCCGGAATGCCCGCGGCCAGCATGCGGTCGATCCAATGCTCGGTGGTGTCCTCACCGAAGCTGCGCTCCAGCGACTCGATCAGCGCCTCGCGATTCGCTAGCCGCAAGGCCACCGAGCCGAAGCGTTCCTCGGCCAGCAGGTCGGGCCGCTCCAGCAGCGTGCAGAGCTTCGTCCACAGCTTCTGATTCGTCGCGCCCATCACGAAGTAGCCGTCCGACGCCTTCACCGCCTGGTAGGGCGCGCTCATGCGGTTGGAGGTGCCCAGCGGCGTCGGCTCGCGGCCGGTGCCCCAGTACTCGCAGGTATCCCAGATCGAGAACGCCAGCGCCGAGTCGAACAGGGACGCATCCACGTACTGCCCGCGACCGGTGGCCTTCGCCCCGATGTATGCGGACAGCGCGCCGTAGACCGCGAACAGCGCGCAGCCGATGTCGGCCACCGGCACGCCGGCCTTCACCGGCGGCCCGTTGGCATACCCGGTCACGCTCATCACGCCGGACATCGCCTGCGCCATCAGGTCGAAGCCCGGCCGCTCCGACCACGGCCCCGATTGGCCGAAGCCCGAGATGCTCACGTACACCAGCGCCGGATTGATCGCGCTGAGCGTCTCGTGATCCATGCCCAGCCGCTTCATCGCACCGGGGCGGTAGTTCTCCAGCAGGATGTCGGCGTCCTTGACCATGCGGCGCAGCACCTCCTTGCCCGCCTCGGACTTCAGGTCCAGCGTCACGCTGCGCTTGTTGCGGTTCATGTTGAGGAAGCCCATGCTGTCGGGCCCCTTCATCTTGAATCCCATCGCGCCGCGGGTCTGGTCGCCTTCGGGCGGCTCGATCTTCACGACGTCGGCGCCGAGGTCGGCCAGCAGCATGCAGGCATACGGGCCGGCCATGACCTGGGTGATGTCGAGGACGCGTACGCCCTTGAGCGGCAGCGGGCGGTGGGATGCAGTCGATGCGGTCATGGCGACTCCTTTCAGGCTTCGACGCGGACGTTCGCGTCCTTCACGACCTTCGCCCACTTCGTGCATTCGGCCTGGATGTACGCGCCGAACTTCTCGCTGCTGCCGCCGGCGTCTTCCGCGCCGAATTCATCGAGCTTCGCGGCGATCTCCGGCAGCGCGAGCACCTTGTTCACGTCCTGGTTCATGCGCTGGACCATCTCGGCGGGCAGGCCCTTGGGACCGACCAGGCCGTACCACGACGCGGCGTCCAGGCCGGGGCAGCCCGATTCCGCCAGCGTGGGGACGTTGGGGTAGCTCCGGGCGCGCTTGATGCGCGTCTGCGCGATCGCGGTGACCTTGCCCTGCTTGATGAAGGGCGTGGCCGCGGTCATCGTGTCGAAGGCGAAGTCGATCTGGCCGCCCATCAGGTCGACCAGCAGCGCCGACGAGCCCTTGTAGGGCACGTGCGTGGCCTTGACCTGGGTGGCGAGCATGAACATCTCCAGGGCCAGGTGTTGCGCCGAGCCGATGCCCGACGAGCCGAAGGACACCTGGCCCGGCCTGCTGCGGCAGAGCTCGACGATCTCCGGCACCGTGCGCACCTTCTGCGTGTCCACGCAGGTGAGCACGTTGGGCGTGACGCCGACCATGACGATGGGGGAGAAGTCGCGGCGCGGGTCGTACTTGACGTTGGTCATCAGCGCCGGCGCGATCGCGTTGCTGTTGACGTGGGCCATCAGCAGCGTGGTGCCGTCCGGCGGCTGCTTGGACACGAAGTCCGCGGCGATGACGCCGGTGGCGCCGGGCTTGTTCTCGACCAGCACCTGCGTGCCCCACAGGACGCTGAGCTTCTGCGCCAGCACGCGCGCCAGCACGTCGGTGCCGCCGCCGGCGGCGAAGCCGACGATGATCCGCACCGGGGTGGTGGGCAGCGGGGCCGCGCGCACGGCCGTGGGCGTCAGCGCGGGGAGGGCGAGGGTGCCCATCCCGGCACAGAGGCCGGCACTGGTGAAGGTTCTGCGGCGCATCGTTGTCTCCGTCCTTGTCGTTGGTCTGTGGGGACGACTATTGAGCAACGAGGGGGCCGCCGGCCATCGCTAATTCGGCGGATCAGGTTTCGCGGAATTCGTACGCGCCAGACTCTGGCGAGCGAACACCTCGGCGACGCTGACGGCCGCGGGCGACAGGCTGGCCGCGGGCCGGCAGCACAGGACGAACTGGCGCTGCGCCCAGGGCGCGGGGATTTCCACGCGCAGGAAGCGGGCGCCGCCTGCGACCGCCTTCGCGACGGCCTTGGGCATCACGCCGACGCCCAGCCCCTGCGCGATCAGCGCGGCGATGCTGTCGAAGCCGCCGACCCGCATGCGCATGCGCAGCAGGCGGCCGGACTCGTTGGCGAGCTTCTCGAGCAGGGCCGAGATGGCCGAGCCCTCGCCGAGCCCGATGACGTCGCAGGCGAGGATGTTGTCGAGCGTCGCCGGCGCGTGGGCGAACAGCGCGTGGCCGCGCGGCGCGACCAGCACGAGCTCATCGCCGCGATACGGCATCGTCGGCAGGTCGACGGCGCCGAGCGAGGCTTCGAAGATGCCGATGTCGGCGGTGCCGCGGGTCAGCGCCTGCTGGACGTTGAGGCTGTTCATCTCCTGCAGGTCGATGCTCACGCCGGGGCAGGCGGCCGCGCAGCGCTCGATGTCGGCGGGGACGAACTGCAGGACGGCCGACTTCGGCGCCGCGAGCCGCACCACGCCCTGGGCGCCGCCGACGAAGGACGCGGCGTCGTCCTGCATGCGCAGCACCGTGTGGGTGATGTTGCGCGCATGGGCCAGCATCGCGCGGCCCGCGTCCGTCAGCGCCATGCCGTGCGGCTTGCGCAGGAAGAGCGGCAGGCCGAACTGCGCTTCCAGCTCGGCGATGCGCCGCGACGCGGCGGCCGGCGCGATGTGCAGGCGCTCCGCCGCGCGCGTGACGCCGCCGAGCTCGGCGGTGGCGATGAACAGGTGAACCGTGGTGAGGTCGAAGTGCGGGCGGGCGGGGAGCTTCAGCGTCATCCGCCGATTACATCAGGTCGTCCAGGCGTATCGGCAGATCCCGCACCCGTCGCCCGCAGGCGTTGAAGACGGCGTTCGCCACCGCCGCGCCGACGCCGGTGATGCCGATCTCGCCCACGCCGTGCGCGCCCATCGGCGTGTGCGGATCGGCGATGTCGGTCCAGATCACGTCGATGTCCGGCACGTCCATGTGCACCGGCACGTGGTACTCGGCCAGGCTGGGATTCATGATGCGGCCGTTGCGTTCGTCGAACTGCGTCTCCTCCGTCAGCGCCAGGCCCAGGCCCATCACGATGCCGCCGCGGAACTGGCTGGCGGCCAGCTTCGGGTTGATGATGCGGCCGCAGTCGAACGAGCCCAGGAAGCGGCTCACGCGCGCCTCGCCGGTCACCGCGTTCACCCGCACCTCGCAGAACATCGCGCCGAACGAATGCATGGACCAGTGCTGCATCTCCAGCGGCGGCGGGGCGCTCGCCTCGACGCGGAGGTCCTCGCGTTGCGCGGCGGACAGGAGGTCCGTCAGGCGTTGCTGCCGCCCCGGATCCTCCCGGCTGACGAGCGCGCCGTCGCGCGCCTCGACCTGGTCCGCCTTGAGCCCATGCAGCGGCGAGCCTTTGTCGGCCGGCTTCAGCAGGCCCTCGATCAAGGCGTCGCAGGCCAGCATCACGGCCTTGCCGATCGAGGCCGTCTGCTGCGACCCGCCCGCCAGCACCACGCCGGGGAAGCTTGAATCGCCGTAGCTGAAGTCCACGTCCGCCATCGTCAGACCGAGGCGCTCCGCCGTGATCTGCGTCTGCGCGGTGGCCGTGCCCATGCCCATCTCATGCGCGGCGATCTGGACCCGGACGCGTCCGTCGGCGGACAGCGTGAGCCGGGCCGCGCCGCCCGGCATGCGGTAGTACGGGTAGGTGGCGGTCGCACAGCCCATGCCGACCCACCACTCGCCCTCCCGCCGCGCGCCGGTCCGGGCAGCGCGCTGCTGCCAGCCGAAACGCTCGGCGCCCGCGCGGTAGGCCTCGGCCAGGTGGCGCGAGGAGAACGGCGTGCCGGTCGTGGGGTCCTTCTCCGGCTCGTTGCGCAGGCGCAGCGCGATCGGGTCCATGTCCAGCGCGACCGCCAGTTCGTCGATGGCCGATTCGAGCGCGAAGGTCCCGACGGATTCGCCGGGCGCGCGCATGAAGGTGTTGGCCAGCATGTCGACCGTTGCGGTCTGCACGTCCAGCTTGAAGCTGCCGGCGCCGTACACGCAGCGCGCGGGCAGGATGAAGGGTTCCGGCATGTTGTTGTGCGCGGTCATCGCGACGGTGCCGGTGTGGATCAGGGCGTCGAAGCGGCCGTCGGCCTGCGCGCCGAGGGCGACGCGCTGTTCCGTGCAGGTCCGTCCGCCCACGACGCGGTGCACGCCCTCGCGCGACAACATGATCCGCACCGGCCGTCCGGCCAGCCGCGACGCCGCCGCGGCCAGCACCTGGTGCCGCCACAGCGTCTTGCTGCCGAAGCCTCCGCCGACGAAGGGCGAGGTGACCTGCACCTGTTTCTCGTCCAGGCCGAAGATCTGCGCCAGCGTCCACGCGCAGTGCGCCACGCCTTGCGACGCGTCGTGCACGTGGAGCTCGTCGCCGTGCCACGCCAGCGTCGCCGCGTGCAGTTCGATCGGATTGTGGTTGTAGCGCGGCGTGGTGTAGGTGGCGTCCACGCGATGCGGCGCGGCGAGCAGGGCGGCTTCCGCATCGCCGATCTCGGTGTGCAGCGGCTCCCCCTGGAAGACGCCGGTCTGGGTGCCGGCGGCCTTCGCGTCGCCGAAGGCCGTGATGGCGGCCTCCTCCTGATAACTCACGCGGATCAGCGAGGCAGCGTGATCGGCCTGTTCCTGCGACGCGGCGAGCACCAGGGCGATCGGCTGGCCGTTCCAGTGCACGCGGTCGTCCTGCATCACCGGCAGGTCGTCGCCGCCGGCGGCCTTGTCCTTGGTCATGAACAGCGGCGCCGGTTTCATCTTCGGCGCGTTGCGATGCGTCATCACGAGCGCGACGCCGGCGGCGGCTTCGGCGGCGCCGGTCTCGAGCGCGGACACGCGCCCCTTGGCGATCGTGCTGTAGACGAGCGCGGCGTACAGCAGCCCCGCCATCGGGAACTCGGCGGCGAAGCGGGCCTCGCCCTTCACCTTCAACGCGCCGTCCACCCGCGAGACCGGCGAGCCGACCAGCCCCTCGCGACGCGCGATCAACGCATCCGGCGTGCCGCCGGGCATCCAGGCATCGGGCGCGATCTCGATCGCCTTCTTCATCGCCGCCTGGGCGGCGTCCTTGAGCAGACTCATGGCTGGGTCTCCGTCAGTTGGCGCAGCACGGCGATCACCGTGCGACGCGCCAGATCGATCTTGAAGGCGTTGTGGCGCAGCGGTTGGGCATCGGCCAGCTCCGCATCGATCGCGGCCAGGAAGGCGGACTCCGTGGCCGCCTGGTCCTTGAGCAGCGCTTCCGCCTTCAGGGCGCGCCAGGGCTTGTGCGCGACGCCGCCGAGCGCCAGCCGGACGTCCTTCACCCGCCCGTCCTGCAGCTCGAGCGCCGCGGCCACCGACACCAGCGCGAACGCGTAGCTCGACCGGTCCCGCACCTTGCGGTAGGTGGAGCGCGTGGCGAAGGCCAGCGCCGGCAGTTCGACGGCGGTGATCAGTTCCCCGGGCCGCAGCTGCGTGTCGAGGTCGGGACGGTCTTCGGGCAGGCGATGCAGGTCGGTCAGCGGCAGCGAGCGGTCGCCGTCCGGATGCCGCAGATGGACCACCGCATCGAGCGCCGCAAGCGCGACGCACATGTCCGACGGATGCGTCGCCACGCAGGCCGGCGAAGCACCGAGGATCGCGTGCATGCGGTTGAAACCGTCCCGCGCGTCGCAGCCTTGCCCGGGTTCGCGCTTGTTGCAGCGCGAGCCGTCACTGTCGTAGAAATACGCGCAGCGCGTGCGCTGCAGCAGATTGCCGCCGACGGTCGCCATGTTGCGGATCTGCGCCGAGGCGCCCGCGACGATCGCGCGCGACAGCAACGGGAAGCGCTCGCGCACGGCGGGATGGGCGGCCAGCGCGGTGTTGCGCACGCCAGCGCCGATGGTGAGGCGACCGTCGTCGTGCGCGGTGATGCCGCCCTCGAGTCCGGTGACGTCGACCAGCGAGTCCGGTTGCGCCAGCGTCTCCCGCATCAGATCCACGAGATTGGTTCCGCCGCCGAGGTATCTCGCGCCCGGCGCCGCGCCCTTGAGCAAGGCCTCGGCCGGGTCGCCGGCGCGGGTGTAGGTGAAGGCTTTCATCGCGTGGCCTCCGCCCCGTTCGCGCCGGCGGCGATCGCCTCGACGATGCCGTTGTAGGCGCCGCATCGGCAAAGATTGCCGCTCATGCGCTCGCGCAGCTCCTCGCGGGTCAGCGGGATGACGCGCGCCTGCAGATCCTGCGTCACATGGCTGGGCACGCCGCGCCGACATTCCTCCGCCATGGCCACGGCTGAGCAGATCTGTCCCGGCGTGCAGTAGCCGCACTGGAAGCCATCGTGGTCGATGAAGGCCTGCTGCAAGGGGTGCAAGCCTTCCTGCGTCGCCAGCCCTTCAATGGTCGTGATCGACCGCCCCGCGTACTGCACGGCGAGCGCCAGGCAGCCGAGGATGCGTTCGCCGTCGACCAGGACGGTGCAGGCGCCGCAGGCGCCCTGGTCGCAGCCTTTTTTCGAACCGGCCAGGTGCAGGTGCTCGCGCAGGAAGTCGAGCAGGGAGACCCGCGGGTCTTCCGGCAAGGGGACGGTCGTCCCGTTGATGGTGATGGACACGGTGGAAGCTCCGCGAAGCCGAGGAAGACCCGCAACTGGCAAGCTCGGTGCCCGTCGCCGGGTTGATGCGCTTGAAGGGGCGCCGCGCGCAAGGGTGCTCCTACCAATGGGGGAACGGGACGCCAGCGGCCCCGCCGGGCTTCCCAGGCCCATGGAATCGATCAAGAATCACTGCTCGGGCATTGCCGTTGGGAGCGGTCCAAGCGACGTCAGTTCGCGACCGGTCCCCTGTACCCAGGGAGGCGATGATGTCGAAGCGATTCACACTGTGCGGCGCGGACGTGCTGGGTGGGGGCATGAGCCTCCTCGCCGTCGCGCTGCTGCCGCTGGGCGGCTTGATGGACGAAACTGCGCTTCAGCGGCGGACCCGGGAGGTCGCCGAGCGACGGGCGCTCGCTCAGTTGATGGCCGGGCTGCGGGAGGATGCCTCGCTGGTGGCGGTGTCAGTGCCGGTGCCGGTGCCGGTGCCGGTGCCGCTGACGTTGCCATCGCCGTTGCCATCGCGGTTGCCGCCGCCGTTGCCACGACGGACAGACAGACCCGGCTGACGAATGCGTCGGGCGGAACGCTGACGAGCGAATGTGTCGGGGGTTACCCATGCTCACGAGGCTCGCGCCGAAGGCCGGCGCGCCTGCGCCTGCGCAGTGCGCCTGCCTGTCTGCCCGGCGACGCTGCGTTCCACGGGTCGTCCGAGCGGCGCGCTGAACACCAGCGTGAATCCCGACCTGGCCAACAAGACGCCGCTGCAGGTGCTGGACCGCATCGTGGCCGAGTTCGCGACGCGCGGTTTCTACGTCCTGCTCGACCACCACGGTCCGGACCGCAACGCCATCTCCACGACGCCGCAGATTCCCGGCTGCTCCATGGACCAACGGGTGGCGGACCCGCAGTTCGTGGCCGACCGTTACCGCAACGTGCCCAACGTCTTCGCGATCGATCTGAAGAACGAGCCGCACAGCACCGGCGGCTCCGGCGCGTTCTGGGGCACGGGCGACATCAACAACGATTGGAAGCTGGCCGCCGAGCGCGCCGGCAGCGCGGTGCTGAGCAGCAACAGCAAGCTGGGACGGCTCGGCGGTGGACGCCAACGTGTGCAAGTAGGCGGGTGACCGCCTGCAGCGCACCGAACGGCAGAAGGAAGTACGGGCCGCAAAGGCGGCCCGTGTTCGGTGTTAACGGAAAAGGAGAGTGCAGCGGGTCTCAACCCAGCCTGCACCTCCAGTTCCTGGCTTTTTGGGTGGCGCGGGTCAAAGCTGACCTCACGGCGTACGGCTATTCTAACCGACGGGATTCTCCGACCCGCCACGCCCGCCACTGCATGCGAATCGATCAACGCCTGACCCCAGCGCTTCTCGGCATCAACGCGCGGCAACACCTGTTTCTCGGCGCGTGGTTCAACCTGGTCCATGAACACTCGCTCGATTCCTACCGCGTTCGGGCCATGAATCCGCTGAACATTGTCCGGGAACTCCAACCCATGTTCGAGCCGCCGGCGGACGAGAACGACTGCAGGGTCGTGGCGGAGGAAGCGCTGGAGATCCTGGACAAGCACCCGGTCATCGTTTCTCGCGCAGAGCACTATGGGGCGGTGAACGACACGGTGTTGCTGATCTCTGAAGCCGTGCAGGCCAAGGAGGGCGGCTTCAAGAAGAACGCGCTCCTGCTGAAGTCTTTCATCAGGGAACTCGACGCCTCGTTGGCGCGGCATTTCCTGCAGGACTGCTTCGAATGGATGGAGCGAGAGCTTCTCGAAATCCCCACGGGGGAAACTGTCCAGCAACGCGTCCTCAGTGAAGCAAGCATCGATCGGGTTTGCCGCGACATCCTCAGTGTGTCGCACGATGACGGCTTCAGCCTGGAGAGTCTGTTTCACCTCTATCGTGTCTTCGTTCCGACCATCGAGCGAGGTTCTGTTCCTGAAGTCGAGCAGGCACCACTCCCGCTTTCGGGTCCCGCCGAGGATCACCGTCGCATCCCGTTCGCAGCACCGCCGCGGGCGCCCTACGACTTCGCCGAGTGTTTTGCCCGCGTGAAACGCGTGATCCTGAGTGAACCGCAAGAGCGCCGGCTCATCTTCGTCATCACGGGATGTACCGATGAGGCCGCTGAGGTGTGCTGTGGAAACTTCGGAGCCATCACGATCTCGGCGGTGCCACTGGAGTTGCCGGAGGAGACGCCGAAGACAGCGAAGAATCTGTTCGCTTCCCGTCCTCGTCGACTTTTCGCCACTGCCATCGTCAAGAGCAGGGACGGACGCTCAGCGGGGTTGGACGCCTACCGACAGATCGGCCAGATCCTGGACCTGATGCGCTTCGAATACGACACGCCGGAGATTCAGGCGGGCACGCGATTTCTACTCCATGACGAAGCAGAATTCCGCCTGCTCCACCTGCCACAGCTGATTCCAAATCCGGAGGCGGATCCGCCGACCAGGAGCTTGCAGGAGTTCGTGGACCACCTGGGTGCTTTGGCTGCACGGGATCCTTCGCAGACTGAAGCTCGGGATCGGATCTTCTCCGCCTTCCGTCTGTACCGACTCGGCACAGGTACCAGCATGTTCGACAGCAAGCTGGTGAACTGGTGGACCGGCGTTGAATACCTGACGAGTGGCACCAAGACGTCCGGAGGCATCGGCGACAAGGTGAAGAACGCCCTGGCTCCTACCTTGGCATTGACCTACTTGCCGAAGCACTTGACGACATTCCGTGCAGCATTGGCCGGCTTGGACGTCGCGGTGATGAGCGGCACGGAGCGCATTCCGATGAAGGACTGCTCCCACGCGGTGCTATACAAGGCATTCAAGGACCCGGCGCAGAGGCAGACGCTGGAGGCCGGTTGCGCGCATCAACCCTATTTGTGGAAGCATCTGTCGGCGTTCATGGATGGTCTGGGATCACCCGCCAAGACGGCGGCGATGCTTCGCGGACATGAGCGTCGCGTCCGATGGCAGATCGAGCGCATCTACCGGGCACGATGCGACATCGTTCATGCAGCCAGGCAGGTCGTCATGGCAAGCCTCCTGTGCGCGAACCTGGAGTACTACCTTCGCATGACCTTGAAGTCGATGCTCAAGGTGTTCGCGGGTGTTCCGACGTTGACGGGGCCGGCAGAGTTCTTTGAACGCCAGCGGCACCGGCTGGGACAAGTCCTGCTCGAACTGGATCCGGCGGATCGTCGGTCGACGGGAAGCGACGCTTCGCTTTTGGCCTTGCTGGATTGATGAGATCGAGCGCCACAATCGCCGCTTGCCTTCAGAGGCGACCGTCCGGAGATCCCATGCGCGTTGTCCCCTTCAAGATCCACGTCCCCGATGAGCGGCTGATCGACCTGCGCGAGCGCCTGTCCCGGGTGCGTTGGCCCGCGTCACTGGACGAGGAAGGATGGGCGGACGGCACGTCGCTGGCGTTCATGCAGCGCCTCGTTGCGCATTGGCGCGATCGCTTCGATTGGCGCGAGCAGGAGGCCAGGCTCAACACGTTCAGCCACTTCATGGCGACCGTCGATGGCGCCGACGTCCACTTCATCCATCACAGGAGCGCGGCGGCGAAGGCCTTCCCGCTGGTCCTGACGCACGGCTGGCCCGGCTCGGTCGTGGAGATGACGCACCTCATCGGCCTGCTGACGGATCCGGCCGCGCATGCTGGAGACCCCGCCGATGCCTTCGACGTGGTGGTGCCTTCATTGCCGGGCTATGGCTTCTCTCCCGCGCCGAAGACGACGGGCGTGGGCTCGCGCGAGATCGCGGGCCTGTGGCACGGCCTGATGCAAGGCCTGGGCTACGAGCGCTTCGGCGCGCAAGGCGGGGACATCGGCGCGGGCGTGTCGACGTGGCTCGCGCGGCGCTTCCCGCGGGACGTCGTCGGCATTCACCTGAACTACATCCCCGGCGGCTTCCGACCGCACGTGGACGAGCAGACCGTGCCGATCACCGACGAGGAGCGCGCCTTCCAGACGACGGCTGCCGCCTGGTACGCGGAGGAGGGCGCCTACGCCGCGCTGCAAGGCACCAAGCCGCAGACGCTGGCCTATTCGCTGGCGGACTCGCCGGTGGGCCTGGCGGCGTGGATCGCCGAGAAGTTCCGCTCGTGGAGCGACTGCGGCGGTGACCTCGACAGCGTGGTGGCCATGGACGAGCTGCTCACCGACATCTCGCTGTACTGGTTCAACGACAGCATCACGGCCTCGTTGCGGCTCTACAAGGAGAACCGCGCGCGACCGCATGTCTTCGAGCCCGGCGAGCGCGTGACGCCGCCGATGGGGATGGCGCTGTTCCCGAAGGAGCTGCCGACGCCGCCGCGCTCGTGGGTCGAGCGCGCTTACGACGTGAAGCGATGGGCGGTGATGCCGCGGGGCGGTCACTTCGCGGCGTTGGAGCAGCCTGCGTTGCTGGCGAGCGAGATCCGCGCGTTCTTCCGCCCGCTGCGATCACAACTGAACAAGGGATGACCGGCATGCGATTCGAACTCCCGGACGACAGGAAGCTCGTCCACGAAACGCGCATCCAGATCCGCTGGGGCGACATGGATGCGATGGGCCATGTGAACAACACGGTCTACTTCCGTTACCTGGAGATCGTGCGCGTGGAGTGGCTGGCCAGCCTCGGCCACCCGCCGAGCCCCGATGGACAGGGGCCGGTGATCGTCAACGCGTTCTGCAACTTCCATCGTCAGCTCGCCTATCCGGGCGAGATCCTGGCGAAGCACTACGTGTCGAATCCCGGCCGGTCGAGCTTCGACACGTGGATCACGCTGGAGCGGCTCGACGAGCCAGGCGTCATCTACGCCTCGGGCGGCGCGACCACCGTGTGGCAGGACGCGACGGTCAGGAAGTCGGTGCCGTTGCCGGAGTGGCTGCGGCAGCATCTGGCCTGATCGGGACGGCCGCACCTGGCCACATCCTGCTCAACCCACGTCGAACAGCCGCAGCAGCACAGGCACGGCCCGGCTCAGCATGGAGCGCCCCTTGCCAGAACGGTCGATCCCCACCACCGGATCCCGTCATGGACTCGATCAATCGCCAGCAGCCCGAAATCAACCGCGCCGACCTGAGCGGCGCCGACGCCATCGAGCGCGTCCGTGGCGTCGTGAAGAAGAATCAGACCTGCTTCTTCTGCACGGGCGTGAGCACCGGCGGATCGCAGGCGACCCGCCCGATGGGCGCCCTGCAAGTCGATGACGCGGGCAGGCTGTGGTTCATGAGTGCCTCGGACTCCCACAAGAATGCCGAGATCGCGCAAAACCCGTTGGTCTGGCTCTTCTTCCAGGCTTCGGAGCATTCCGGGTTCGTCACGCTGCACGGGCGTGCGACCGTCTCGCGAGACGCCGCCAAGATCGACGAGCTCTGGAGCCCGCTGATGAAGACGTGGTTCACCGACGGCAAGGAGGATTCGCGCATCACGACGATTGCCGTGGAGCCGCTGTCGGGCTACTACTGGGACAACAAGCACGGCGACATCGTCGCGGGCGCCAAGATGGCCATCGGTGCCGCGATCGGCAAGACCTTGGACGACTCCATCGAAGGTGAACTCCGGTTCTGACAGGCTTCCCTAGGTCCGGCCGGGCCGGGCGGGGCATGGCGTCGCGCGTCAGTCGCCGGTCTTGCCGGAATGCTTCCGGCTGGGCCTGGACGCGGTGAGATCCGCCCACACGGGCGCGTGATCGCTGGGATGCTCCGCGCCGCGTTCCCCGCGATCGACGCCGGCGGCCTTCACCTTGAAAGCCGCACTCACCAGGATGTGGTCGATCCTCAGCCCCGCGTTCCGCTCCCACCGCCTGCGGCGGTAGTCCCAGAATGTGAATGGCGTGCCCCTCGGATGCGCCGTCTTCAACGCATCGGTCCAGCCTTGCTCCAGGATGGCCGCGAAGGCTTCACGCGCTTCCGGCTGCAGCAGTGCGTTGTCTCTCCACGTGTCCGGTTTGTAGATGTCGGCGTCCGTGGGGACGATGTTCCAGTCGCCCAGGAGCACCGCGGGGTGGCCCGCCGCCCACAGCGCATCGGCGCGCTGGCGCATGCGCTCCAGCCACGCCAGCTTGTAGTCGAACTTGGGGCCGGGGAAGGGATTGCCGTTGGGAAGGTAGAGCCCGGCCACCAGCACGCCGTTGACGGCGGCTTCGACATAGCGGGCCTGCCTGTCCCTGGCGTCGCCGGGCAGCGACTTCATCACCGGCAAGGGGACGTGCCCGCGAGCGAGGAGGGCGACGCCGTTCCAGGTCTTCTGGCCGACGGCCACGGACTCGTAGCCGGCCTCACGGAGGGCATCGACCGGGAAGTCCTCCGTGGGGGCCTTCAGCTCCTGCAGCGCGACGACGTCGGGCTGGCGCCGATCCAGCCAGTCGAGCAACTGGCCGAGTCGCTTGCGGACGTTGTTGACGTTCCAGGTCGCGACGATCACGGCGTCACCGCTGCCGACCGTCGCGCGCCATCTCGCTCTGGCTCAGATCGGCGAGGCCGCCACCAGATGCTCGGACAGGAACCACACCTGCAGCTCGTTGGTCCGCACGACGTCGCTGACCAGCAGGTCCTCGGTGCCCGAATCGCCGGCGTCGCTGGCCTTTTCGGCCTGCTCGCGCGCGTAGGTCAGGATCATCGTGTGCGCCTCGATGAGGCGGCTGAGCTGCACCGTCGCCGGCTCACGGCCACGCGGCGGGCGGGGGATGCGCGTCTCCTCCGCGATGTCCGCGGCCATCGCCAGCGACACGCCGCCGAGGATCTGGATGCGCTCGGCCAGCAGGTCGACCAGCTCGACCTGGGCTTCGAAATGCTTGTCGAAGAGCAGATGCAGCTGGTTGAAGGTCGGCCCGACCACCTGCCAGTGATGCTTCTTGTACATGTCGCGCAGCGTGATGGTGTCGGCCAACACCTGGTTCAGCGAGGACACGCTCTTCTTGACGACCGCTTCGCCCAGCCCGTGCGGCATCTTGATGACCTCGCCGAAGCGCTGCGTCTCCTGCGACTGGGTCTTCACGGACTTGTCGATCATCGGCGTCGTGGCGGAATGAGCGGCGTCGACGCGACCGGACTTCGGGGGCGACTTCTTCTTGGTGGCCATGCGGAACTCCAAAGAGGTGGGAAGGATGCTGCCGGGGAGGGCAAGCGTCGATCCCGCATCGGCCCGGCCCTCAGTCCGCCTCGCCCGCCCGGCAGAACAGCATCGCGTCCATCACCTTCATGTAGGCCTTGGCCGTCTTCGCTTCCGACGCCTGCACGCCGGTCGTGGCCTCGATGTCCGGCCCCATCACCGCCAGGGTGTTGGCCAGCGAGACCATCGCGTAATACAGCAGCACCGGCTCCCCCTTGGGCAGGTCGCCGGCCTTCTGGGCCGCCTTGATCAGCGGCTTGGCCAGGTCGAAGTGCGGCCGCAGGAAGTGCTGCGCCAGCCATGCCTGCCGGTCCTCGCTGTGCGTCCCCTCGCGCCGCTGCATCATGAAACGGTGCAGGTGCGGCTGGTCCAGCGTGAACTGGAAATACGCGATGAACTCCTGACGCAACTGCCCGATCGCGGTCGACGGCTTCGCTTGCCGGATCAATCCTTCGCGTGCCCGCGCGAGTTCCTCGTAGACCAGCATCGCCACGGCTTGCCAAAGGACTTCCTTCGACTGAAAGTGGTAGGTGATCAGCTGATGCGTCAGCCCGCTCTGCTCCGCGATCGCACGCATGCTCGCCGCCTCGAAGCCGCGCTCGGCGAACTCCTTCAGCGCGGTCCGCAGGATCGTCTGCTTCGTGTCGGCCGAGCGCTGCTGTTCGCGGCGGCGGGGCGTGGAAGTGTCCGGAGTGCTCATGCCCGACATCATGCCTTTGTCATGCGGCGCCACTACCTCGCCGGAGGTAGTTTCCGACCTTGAAATCCGGCTGCGTATCGCCCGTGTTTCCCGACTTGGTGCGTTGGTATCGATACCGTTGCGCCGGCCTCTACAAGGGCATCAATTCGACACACATTAAAACTTGCCGCATGGCAAAACAAACGCGGACACTCGCGCCGCTTGACCCTTCGAGGAGGGACAGGCCGCGTGGCGCGTCGATGGGCGGCGCGTGCACCGGACCACGCCAGGTCCACCGAAGCGTCGCGGACACCACCCCGCGGCACCCAACGCACCCACAGGCACGGGAGGGAACCACCATGGAGTTCAAGCAACTCGGCATCTTGATGGGCAGGGCATTTGTCCCTGCCCTGCTGGGTAGTGCGCTGCTCGCCGCATGCGGCGGCGGCAACGGCCAGCAGGACGGCGGCGTCCAGATCGCCTCCGACGACAGCGGCGGCAACGCCGACGCCGCCGCGCGCGCCAAGCGCATGGCCGGCGACAACGGCACCGAGACGGCGCTGACGCCGGTCTCCGCCACCGGCAGCTCGATGGAGCGCGGCGACCTGAACGGCGCCAAGGCCATCGACAAGGACGACAACAGCCGCTGGGGCTCCGCGTTCACCGACAACGAATGGCTGACCCTGGACTACGGCAGCAGCGTCACCATCACGCGCGTGCGCATCAACTGGGAAAACGCCCACGCGAAGAAGTACCTGTTGCAGACGTCCGAGGACAACAAGACCTGGACCACGATCAAGACGGTGGAGAACAGCCCGGGCGGCGTCGAGGACCTGAAGGACCTCGGCGGCCAGGGCCGCTACCTGCGCGTGCAGGGCGTGACGCGCTCGACCCAGTACGGCTACTCGATCTTCGAGATCCAGGCCTTCACCGGCACGCCGGTCCCGCCGACCACGCCGACGGACCCGACCACGCCGACGAATCCGACCGATCCGACGACGCCGACCAACCCCACGACCCCCACACAGCCGACGGACCCCGTCGGCGACACCAGCAAGCCGGGCGTGGCGATCAAGCCCACGGCGGCCATCTCGTCGACCCCCGAGAACGACGGCCTCTCCGCCAAGAACACCATCGACGGCAACCTGTCGACGCGCTGGGCGTCCAAGGCCGAGGACGGCGCCTGGATCCAGTACGACTTCGGCACGGCGCAGCCGCTGGGCTACATGAAGCTGGTCTGGGAGAACGCCTACGGCAAGGCCTATGAGATCCAGATCTCGGACGACGGCAAGGCCTGGACGCGTCTGCGCAACCAGCCGGCGGGCAAGGGCGGCACCGAGGAGTACTTCAACCTCGGCGTGAAGACGCGTTTCGTCCGCATCCAGGGCGTGACCCGCGCGACGAACTACGGCTACTCGCTGTTCGAGGTCGAGTTCAAGACCGTCGGCAGCGACAACAGCATCCCGACCACGACGACGACGACGCCGTTCTCCTTCCCGGCCAACGGCGCGGCCGCGAGTCCGCTGTTCAACCCGCAGGCCCCGATCGAGCAGATCCAGTTCACGCTGCCGGACGGCACGCTGGTCACGCGTTTCGGCCAGCGCGGCGTCGGCCGCCACGGTCGCGAGCGCGGCGAGGACTGGAACGAGATCGGCTTCGGACCCAATGAGACCGTGGATGCCAACGGCAACCCGGTGGACAAGGGCCCGGGCAACTACATGAACTTCGTCGCGAACTACTTCAAGAATCGCACCTGGGGCGTGGAGTTCATCGACAACAGCCGCGTCGCGGGCGTCACCAAGCCGCGCCTGATCGTCAACCAGTACTTCCCGCAGGCGCAGCGCGGCGGCGGCCATTCCTTCTTCCGCCGCATCGACGACCCGAACGTCACCGGCTACGGCTGGATGTCGCCGGGCCAGCTGCTGGATCCGACCACCTACACGGACGGCTTCGTCGACAAGACCTCCTGCCCGGTGGTGCCCAAGCCGCCGCAGAACGCGCTGGCCAAGCCCGACTCGGGCTACAAGGGCATCATCGGCGCCAACGACGGCTGCTCCGTGGTGCTGGACAACATGCCGGGTCACACCGACCTGGCGCCGAACGCCAACGGCGTGCTGGTGCCCAACAGCGTCAACATCCCGGCGCGACCGCTGCAGCTGGGCGAGGCGATCGAGTTCACCGGCTCGTTCTTCTCCAGCCGCGCCGCGATGGACGCGATCGGCGACAAGGGCGACTACCGGTACTACACCAGCGAAGTCATCTACGTCATGGGGGCGGGCCTGCGTCCGTGGTACGGCGTCCAGCCGCGCCTGAACAGCGTGCCGCTGCCGGATGCCGTCCTGTCGGGCGGCCTGGGCTCGGTGTCGTACAACTACTCGGACGAAGGCTGGCGCATGTTCCAGCAGCCGTTCAACAACATCGGCATGCAGAACCTGCAGCGATTCGTTGAAGGCCGCCGCGCGGTGCACAGCAGCTTCGTGACCGGGCAGCACATCGAGCCGGGCAACGATCCGATGACCTCGATCCAGAACCTGGCGGGCACGCGTTTCAACGCCACGGCCTGCGTGCAGTGCCACACCAACAACGGTCGCAGCCCCGCGCCGTTCACGGTGGACCAGCGCCTGGACAAGATGGCCTTCCACGTCGCGGTGAAGGCGGCCGACGGCTCGATCCGTCCGGACCCGCGCTACGGCTCGGCGATCCAGATGAACTCCACTTCGTCGACCGGCGTGCCGCAGGACTGGGGCAACGCGGTGAAGGTCGCGGGCTTCGAGACCAGCAGCGTCACGCTGGGGGACGGCTCGAAGGTCGAGCTGCGCAAGCCGAAGTTCGCCTTCGACGGTCCCACGCCGCAGCTGTGGTCGGCGCGCGCCGCGCTGCCGCTGCTGGGAGTCGGCCTGCTGGAAGCGGTGCCTGAAGCGGACATCCTGGCCCGTGCGCGCACGTCGCCGGACGTGGACGGCGTGGTGGGCAAGGCCAACTTCACCTTCGATCCGGAAACCGGCGCCACGCGCCTGGGCCGTTTCGGCTGGAAGGCGTCCAAGGCCAGCATCCGTCACCAGGTGGCCAATGCGCTGCTGAACGACATGTCGGTGACTTCCCCGGTGTACCCGAACCGCAGCTGCGCGACCGACCCGCAGGGTTGCCGCACGGCGCCGGCGCAGAAGGGCATCCAGGAAGCCGACCTGACCGCGCTGACGCAGTACATGCAGCTGCTGGCGGTGCCGGCCCAACGGAGCATCCCGAGCGGATTCCCGAAGGGCGTGGCGCCGACGGACGAGCATCGCGTGGACGCGGTCCAGGTGGCCAACGGCCGCAAGGTGTTCGACGCGCTGCGCTGCGCGGCCTGCCACACGGCGGAGATGAAGACGGGCAAGAACCATCCGTTCGCGGAACTTCGTGACCAGACCATCCGTCCGTTCACCGACCTGCTGCTGCACGACATGGGCCCGGCCCTGGCGGACAACCTGCCGGAAGGCCAGGCGCAAGGCGCGATGTGGCGGACGACGGCGCTGTGGGGCATCGGCTACACGGAGAAGGTCGCCCAGGGTCAGCCGGTCGGCTACCTGCATGACGGCCGCGCCCGCAACCTGACCGAAGCCATCCTGTGGCACGGCGGCGAAGGCGAGAAGTCGCGCCAGCGCTTCGAGCAGCTGTCCAAGGCGGACCGCGACGCGCTGCTGGCGTGGCTGAAGACGCTGTGATGGGTTGAAGGAGACGGGCGCCTCGCGCGTCCGTCCCGCAACGACAAAGGCCGTGGCGAGATGCCACGGCCTTTGTCGTTCTGGGGCCTGTTTTCGTCCCATGGCAGACTGAGGCCATGAAGAACCTCGTCATCTGTGGGACCCTCGCCGCCGCGTTGTTCGGCATGCCCCGTGTGGGTCGCTGCGCGGAGATCGTGCTGGAGCAGTCCGCGGTGCAGTCGCTGCTGATCGAAGGCATGTTCAAGGAGGAAGGGAAGCTCCATCTGCAGAAGGGCGCGTGCTACGCGTATCTCGAAGATCCCAAGGTATCGCTCCAGAACGGGCGCGTGATCATCCGTGTCCACCTCAACAGCAAGCTGGGGGTTCCGTCGGGACGGGACTGCCTCGGCGTCGCGTTGGCGAGCTGGGCGACCGTATCAGCGGCGCCGGTCGCGCAGGGTCACGTCGTGCGCCTGACCGAGATCCGCGTGGACGAGGTGGAGGATCCCAACACGCGCAACCTCTTGAACCTGGGCCTCGCGCCGGCGTTGCCGGGGGCCGTCGAATTCGACGTGAAGAAGGCGGTCGAAGAGATGCTCAAGGCCTCGGGGAGCCGCATGCAGGGGGAAGTGCAGGCGCTCAAGATCGACGCGGTGAAGGCCGGGGACAACAAGCTGTCGATCAACTTCGACTTCAAGCTGGTGGGGAGGTGACCGGGCTGCGGAAGTGCAAGCAGCCGGTCGAGAACCGGGCGGCATGGGCGCTGGTCAGTTCCGCGCGGGGCGATGGAACGAGAGCCTGATACCGCTCAGCCATTCGGAGAGCTGCAGGGCCGCCATCAGCAGTGGCTTCAAGGTCGCACCGACCAGGAGCGTGGCGACCGACGGCAGAGAGCTGAGTTCGCCACAGTCGGCGTGGTCGATGTCGGGCGGCCGCCATGGCCGCGGTGAGGACGAGGAGGGTGAAGGGATCGAGAACGGCGATCGCCGGACGCAGGCCAGCCGGCTACAAGGGATCGTCCCCGCCCTGAGGACGTCCAAGAAACGCCCATCGACTGCTGAGCAGGTAGGTCAGCACGGCGACCCCGAGAAGCACGATCAGCAGGCTCAGCTGGTACGACTGGTCGGTCCAGCGGAGCAGGGCGGCGTAGGCCAGTTCGTTGACGAGGAAGCCGCCCGCCGAGATCGCGGAGAAGCGCATCGCCGAGCGCCACATCGGCACGCCGTGCCCCTGGAAGGTCATCCGGTGGTGGCCGAAGAAGGACACCTGCAACGCGACGATCCAGCCCAGCACGTTGGCGATCAGCGGATGCCAGTGCAAGGTCTGGACGATCGCCGTCACCACCAGCCAGTGCACGAGCGCAGCGGCGCTGCCGACGGCGATGAAGCGGGGAATGCGGCGGGCGTGAACGTCAGGCACAGGGCGTCGAGGGTCAACGGCGGGCGTCAGGATGCGCCAGCGGAGCGAAGGATAGCCCGGCCAACACACCGCGTTGCGGGCTCACCACCCCGGCTGCAACTTGGCGGCGGTGCGACCGGCAGTTAAGGCGCAGTTAAGTGGCGGCGGTCGAGCATGGTGGGTTCATCCCATGCTCAACCACCACCTGTTCTCGCTCATCAACGCGCCGCCGGGCCTCTCGCCGGACGAGCTGTTCCTGCCCATGGCCGTCGCGCAATGGAGCGCCGGCGGCGTCATGCTCGGGCTCTGCCTGTCGTGGTGGATCGCGGAGCGGGAACTCCGGGCAGAGCTGGTGAAGTCCGCTTCTGTGGCCGCCATCGCGCTGCTCCTGGCCGGGGCCGTCGCGGTCGTGGTGGGCGCGTTCGGCCCGCCGGCGTGGAGCCGGGAGGCGATGCCGGGCACGCGATACCTGGCGCGAGGATGGCTTCCTGATCTGCCGTCACCGTCCGTGACGATGCTCTGGGCCATGGCCATCACCGCGTTCGGGCAGGACCGCCTGTCCGTGGCCGGCCCCTTCCTGCTGACGCTGGGGCTGGCGGTGGGATGGTCCCGCATCTACCTGGGCGCCAGCCTGCCCGGGGACATCCTGGCGGTCCTGCCGGTCGCCGCGGCGGCCTCGGCCCTCACGTGGTGGATGCGCGCGCCCGTCCATCGGTTAGCGTTGCGTCTGGACAAAGCGCAGGGAGGGCGACGGCAGCTGCGCCGCCGCCCGGATCAGCGCTGAAGCTCGGAAACACTGGCACGGAAACACCGGCACGGAAATGCCGGCACGGAAACACGGGCACGGGAACACAGGCACGGGAACACTGGCATGAGACTGCTGCTCATCGAGGATGACGACATGATCGGCCGCGCCGTCCGGCAGGGCCTCGCGTCCGCCGGCTTCGCCGTCGACTGGGTGACGGATGCGCGCGCGGCGCAGCTGTCCCTGTCCACGGGCGTGTACGACCTGGCCATCCTCGACCTGGGCCTGCCGCGTGGCGACGGGATGGAACTCCTGAAGGACCTGCGACAGGGCGGCGATTCGATGCCGGTGCTGATCGCGTCGGCGCGCGACACCGTCAAGGACCGCATCGCGGGGCTGGAGGCCGGCGCCGACGACTACGTGCTCAAGCCCTTCGACCTCGATGAGCTGGTCGCGCGCGTGCGGGCGCTGCTGCGCCGCCATGCGGGCAGCGGCAGTCCGGTCCTGCGGCATGGCGATCTCGCGCTGGATCCGGTGCGCAAGGAGGTGACCCTGGCCGACAAGGTCGTGGAACTCTCGGCGCGGGAGTTCGCCGTGCTGGAGGCCCTGATGCAGAAGCCCGGTGCGGTGCTGTCGCGCGAGCGGCTCGAGGAGGCCGTGTACGGCTGGGGCCAGGAGGTCGCCAGCAACGCGATCGAGGTGCACCTGCACAACCTGCGCAAGAAGCTCGGCAGCGCCACCATCAAGAACGTGCGCGGCGTCGGCTACCGGATCGGCAACGGGCCATGACGCGGTCGATCGAGCGCGAACTGCTCGCCTGGATCGTCGGCACCCTGCTGCTGGGATCGGCGCTGGTGGCGATGACGACCTACGTCGTCACGCTCGACGAGATGAACGAGGTCTTCGACAACGACCTGCGCAACGTGGCCACCGGCGTCGCGACCTATCACCGCGGCAACGCGCCGCACGTGCAGGCCCACGCGCCGGTGCTGATCGAGCGCCGCGACGACCCGGACGACACCGAGATCGCGACCTTCGCCTGGGACGCCGCCGGCCGGCTGATCTATTCGTCGGATCGGCGCGTGCCCATCACCTTCGAGCGCAAGGAAGGCCTGTCGCACCCGCGCCTGGGCGGCGAGGACTGGATCGTCTACACGGCGGTGCATGACAACGGCATCGTGCAGGCGGCGCAGCGCCGCGCGTCACGGCGCGAGATGGCCGGCGAATCGGCGGCCAAGATCCTGCCCTTCCTGGTCGCGATGGCGCTGATCGTGGCGGGCCTGCTGATCTACGGCCTGCGCCGGGGGCTGCGCCCGCTGGACGCGGCGGCGCGTGACATCGCCGGGCGCAGCGCCCGGTCGCTGGCCGCGATCGATACCTCCGCGGTGCCCGCCGAACTCCTGCCCCTGGTGCGCGCCATCAACAGCCTGATGGCCAAGCTCGACCAGTCCTTCCGCGCGCAGCGCGACTTCCTCGGCGATGCGGCGCATGAGCTGCGCACGCCGATCGCGGCGCTGCGGCTGCAGCTCACGTTGCTCGAGCGCAGCGTCGATGAGCTCGAACGCGCGGCGGCCACGAGCGCGCTCAAGCTGGGCGTGGTGCGCGCGCAGCGATTGATCGAGCAACTGCTCGCCGTCGCGCGCACCGACCCGGCGGGCCCGCTCGATCCCTTGTCGCCCGTCGATCTGGACGAACTGGTCCGCGCGGTGCTGGAGCCGTTCGCCTCGAAGGCCGAAACCGCCCGCATCGATCTGGGCGCGGAACTCCACGGGCCCTGCACGGTATGGGGCGACGCCGGACAGCTGGTCATGCTGCTCGACAACCTGATCGAGAACGCCTTGCGCCACACGCCGGAAGGCGGCGTGATCGATGTCGGCACGGTGGCGGAGGACGGCTGTCCGACGCTGTTCGTCCGCGACTCGGGGCCGGGGATTCCGGCCATGGACCGGGAGCGCGTGTTCGGGCGCTTCTTCCGGGGCGATGTCGGCGGCGGCGGGCCGGGCAGGGAGAACGTCGGCAGCGGTCTGGGCCTGGTCATCGTCAAGGCCATCGCGGAACGCCACCGCGCGAGCGTGCGCCTGCTGGACCGGGTGCCGGGGCCGGGCCTGGAGGTGCGTGTGCGCTTCCCCCTGGGCGGCCCCGCGTCCGGAGGGGGCGGGGGCGCCGTACACCCGGCTTTGCATCCGGATTCTTAAGGACGCGATAAGCGACCCTTTTTGATACTCGCGGGCATGTCTGATGTCCGTCCCCTCGCGTCCCCCTGGTCCGCTGTCCGGCAGCCGGCGATGCCCATCGGCGCGCCGTCGCCGGCCGAGGCCGCCGCGACCATGGCTGCCCCTGCCGCCGCCCGGCTGCACGATCCCGACGCGCCGCTGCGCGAACGCCGGCCTCGCGTGTCCTGCGTGGTTCCCTGCTTCAACGAGGCCGCCAACCTGCGCGAGCTGCTGCCCCGGCTCAGCGCGGTGCTCGGTTCGTGCAGCGACGCGTGGGAAATCATCCTGGTCGACGACGGCAGTTCGGACGACACGCTCCGGCTCCTGCGCCAGTGGACGCAGCGCCCCGGGATCGTGGCGCTGCAGCTGTCCCGCAACTTCGGCAAGGAAGCGGCGCTGACGGCCGGCATCGCGCGGGCGGGCGGCGACGTGGTCGTGATGCTGGACGCGGATCAGCAGCACGATCCGCGCCTGATCCCGCAGTTCATCCAGCATTGGTGTCACGGCGCCGACATGGTCTACGCGGTGCGCGAGACGCGCGACGACGAGTCCTGGCACAAGCGCGTGGGTACGCGGCTGTTCTACGGCCTGCTCAACCGGTCGGGGCGCTTCGAGGTGCCGGCGGGGGCGGGCGATTTCCGGCTGATGGACCGGTCCGTCGTCGACGCGCTGATGGCGCTGCCGGAGCGCAACCGCTTCATGAAGGGCCTGTATGCGTGGGTCGGCTACCGGACCGTGGCCGTGCCCTATCAGCCCGAGGTCCGCGCGCACGGCAGGACCCACTTCAATCCGCTGCGTCTGGCCCACCTCGCGCTGGACGGCCTCACGTCGTTCACGACCTGGCCCCTGCGCGCGGCGAGCGCGCTGGGCGTGCTGCTCGCGTTCGCGGCCTTCATGTATGGCGCCTACCTGTCGCTGGTGTATGTCCTCTACGGGCACACGGTGAGCGGCTGGACCACCATCGTCGTGGGGCTGATGTTCTTCTCCGGCCTGCAGCTGCTCTTCCTCGGCGTCGTCGGCGAGTACGTCGGCCGCATCTTCGAAGAGGTCAAGGGCCGTCCGCTGTATGTCGTCAAGAACGCTTGGGGAACCGGGCTCAACGCCTCCAGACAATGAACCGTCCTGTCGCCGCCCTCACCGATGCTGCCGAAGCATCCGCTGCCTCCGCTGCATCCGACCCCAAACCAGCTGTTGCCCGCCGTGGCGATGGCTGGATCGCCTTTGGGCTGAGTTTCGTCTGGTTGTGGATCACCGCCTGGGCCCGCCCGCTGTCGCTGCCCGACGAGGGCCGCTACGTCGGCGTCGCCTGGGAAGGACTCCAGCACGGCGACTGGCTGGTCCCCACGCTCAACGGCCTGCCGTTCTTCCACAAGCCGCCGCTGTTCTACTGGATCACCGAGGCGTCGATGGCGATCTTCGGACCGGGCGTCTGGGCCGCGCGCGCGGCCCCGCTGGTCGGCGGACTGGTCGGCGCGATGAGCCTGTTCCTGATGCTGCGTCGCTGGATGTCGCCGGCGCACGCCTGGGCCGCGCTGCTGACGCTGCTGGCGATGCCGCTGTACTTCGTGGGCTCGCAGTTCGCCAACCTCGACATGCTGGTGGCGGGGCTGATCACCGCCACGGTCGCCGCCGGCGCGGAGGCGGCCTTGCGCGCGAACGCGGGGCAGCCGCACCGGCGCATGCTGGCCCTGGCCTATGCGCTCGCCGGGCTGGGCGTCCTCGCCAAGGGATTGATCGGCATCGTGCTGCCTGGCGCCGTGCTGCTGCTGTGGCTCGGCCTTTCGGGGCAATGGCGCGCGATCCGGACGCTGCTGTGGCTCCCCGGCATCGCGCTCATGCTGCTGGTCTGCGCGCCATGGTTCATCGCCATGCAGCTGCGCTTCCCCGGCTTCCTGCACTACTTCTTCGTCGTCCAGCATGTGCAGCGCTTCGCCGGCGGCGGTTTCAACAACGTGCAGCCGATGTGGTTCTACCCCGTCGTGCTGATCGTCGCGACCGTGCCGGCGCTGCCGTGGCTCTTCAAGGGATGGAAGGGGGAACTGTGGCGCCCCGCGTCCGGGCCGCAGGGCTTGCACTGGCTGCTGCTGGTGTGGTTCGCGGTGATCCTGCTGTTCTTTTCCATCCCGCAATCCAAGCTGGTGGGCTACATCCTGCCGACGCTACCGCCGATGGCCGGCCTGATCGCCGTGGCATGGGAGCGGGTCGTGACGCGGTCGCCCCGATGGCGGCGGTGGGGCGCGGTCTCGCTGACGATCGGCGCGGCCTTCGGACTGGCCGCCGTGGTTGCCTACGGCCTGGGCGCGGGGAAATCGAACCGGATGCTGGCCCGGGAACTGGCCGCGCTGCGCCAGCCCGGGGACGGCGTGGTCATGCTCGAACGTTACGAGTACGACATGCCTTTCTATGCCCGGCTGCGCGCGCCCATGGTGGTGGTGGAGGACTGGGACGACGCCGAGCTGATGGCGCGCGACAGCTGGCGCAAGGAGCTGGCGGACACGCGCGCCTTCGTCGACGCCGGGCGCGACCTGTCCGCATTCCAGACCTGGTCCTCGATCCGGGCGGTCGCGTGTCGCCGCCATGTGGTCTGGGCTGTCGGCGACATCTCACTGGCGAAGTCGCATGCCTGGCTGGACAAGGCCGAGCTGGTCGCCAGCGACAAGCAGACGGCGCTATGGCGGCTGCGCGCCGCCGCGCTGGATTGCGCTGGCTGAGGACGCGACGTGGATCGCCTGCGCGCCATCTGCCTCTGCATCGACGACTTCGGGCTGCACGAGCACGTCAACGCCGCGGCGCTGGCGCTGCGGCGCGACGGCCGTGCGCAGGCGCTCTCGTGCATGGTGGGCGCGCCCGCGTGGCCCGACGGCGCCCAGGCCCTGCGCCGGGACAGCGCCGGGCCCAGCGACGTCGGCCTGCATCTGGACTTCACCCAGCATCCGCTCACGCTCCCGCCGACGTCCTGGTCGTCGCTGTGGATGCAGGGGCGGCTGGATCGCCTGTCGCCGGCCGCGCTGCACGTCGAGATCGCGGCGCAGCTGGACCGCTTCGAGCAGCACCTCGGCCGGCGCCCCGACTTCATCGACGGCCATCAGCACGTGCATCAGTTTCCGCAGGTGCGGGACGCGCTGGTGGACCTGCTGCTGAAACGCTATCCGTACCAGAAGCCCTGGCTCCGGTCGACCCGGTCGACCAGCTGGCGGCTCAAGCCGATGATGATCGGCCAGCTCGGGAACCGCGCCTTGACGGCGGACGCCGATCTGCTGGCCTTCCCGCACAACCGCCGCCTGCTCGGCGTGTACGACTTCAGCGGGGGACCTGAACGCTACGAGGCGCTGCTCTCGCGCTGGCTGCAGGGGGCGCAGCACGGCGACCTGCTGATGTGTCATCCGAGCGCCAACCTGATCCCGGACGATCCGATCGCGCAGGCCCGCGTGGACGAATACCAGGTCCTGTCCGATCCGCGTTTCGACTGGCAGGTGCGCTCGAACGCCGTCCGGCTCGAGGCGATGTCGCGCATCCTCGATGACGAGCGCTTCGCCGGCGCGCGGTGGAAGCCCCAGGGGGCGAGGAGTCCGTGATGCTCGTGTCGAGTGCATGGCCGGCGATCGGCGCAGCCTTCGCGGCCTCCCTGGTCGAAGTGGTGGAGGCGTTCACGATCGTGCTGGCGGTCGGCTGCACGCGCGGCTGGCGCGCCGCCTGGACGGGCACGCTCGCGGCCCTGGCGCTGCTGGCCGTCACCGTCGCGCTCGTCGGGCCCGCGCTGCTGCGCGTGCCCATCCACACGCTGCAACTGGTCGTGGGTGTGTTGCTCCTGCTGTTCGGACTGGGGTGGTTGCGCAAGGCGATCCTGCGTGCCGGTGGCGTGCTGGCGCTGCGCGACGAGGCCGCGCTCTACCGGCAGGCGGCACGGGCGTTCGGGGCCGACGGGGCCATCGGCGAGGGCGCCACGTCCGCCAGCGCTCGCGACTGGATCGGCGTCATCGCGGTGTTCAAGGCGGTGCTGCTGGAGGGCCTGGAAGTCGTGTTCATCGTGCTGGCGGTCGGCGCTGGACACGGCCTGGTCGTCGAGGCCTCGATCGGCGCGGCGACGGCCTGCGTGCTGGTGCTGGTCGTCGGCAGGGTGCTGCTTCAGCCCCTGTCGCGGGTGCCGGAGAACGGGCTCAAGTTCGGCGTCGGCATCCTGCTGACGGCCTTCGGCGTCTTCTGGACCGGCGAGGGGCTGGGCTTGTCATGGCCGGGCGGGGCGCTGGCCCTGCTGGCGCTCGTGGCCCTGTTCGCCATCACCGGCCTGGTCAGCGCGCGGCTGCTGCGCCGGCGTCGCCCGCAACCCGGGAGATTCGCATGAGCCTGATCGCCGACGTGATCCAGGAGCTCTTCGGCATGTTCTGGGCCGATGCCGGGCTGTGCCTGGGCGCCCTGGGCGTGGTGCTCGGCGTCGGCCTCGGACGGCGACTGGGGTGGGTCGACGGGCCCTGGGCGCTCGCCGCGCTGGTGGCGGGCATCGTCCTGACGCTGCTGCTGAATGTCTGGGCTGCCTCGTCCCGGCGGCGTTGAAGGCGTTGGCGGTGGGAGCGGACTCGTGATCGGAGGCGCGGTGCTGCGATCTTCCCGGCTGGACTCCGCCAACGCACCCATGACGGCGACTGGCGCGTGCGGGTAAGTTCCTTCAAGACGGCGTATGTCGATGGCTGGCTGATGGTCGCCCAGACCGGCGGCGAGCTTCGCGAGGTGCGCAGCAGCGTGGGCATGGCGAGCGCGATCTCGGCGCTGCTGGTCGGCGGCTTCTGCATGGTCTGGCTCAGTCGCCGGGTCCGGCGCGAACTTGGACCGCTGTCGGAGATGACCAGCGCGCTCGCGCAATACGACCCCCTGGACAGTCGGCAGTCGCTGCCTGAGCAGCACCGGCAGGAACTGGCCGCGATCCGCGCCGCGGTGCTGGACCTGGGCCAGCGGCTGGCACAGCGGGTGGCCAATGAGCGGGCCTTCCGCGCGCATGCGGCGCATGCGCTGCGAACGCCGCTGGCGGGCATGGAGGCTCAACTGGCGATGGCGCTGCGCGAAGCGCCGGAAGGCCAGCGCGCGCAGCTGCAACGCACGCGGGAGGCGACCGACCGGCTGCGCCGCGTCGTGACAGCCCTGCTGACCCTGTTTCGCGCCGGCATGAGCCTGCAATGGCAAGTGCTGGAAGTCTCCGAACTGCTGGGACATCTGACGCCGCCGGACGGACTGGTGCTTGAACTGCCGGGAGAAGGACGCGTGCAAGCCGATCCGGACCTGCTGGCGGCCGCGCTGATCAACCTGCTCGACAACGCGTGGCGTCACCGCGCCACGCGCCTGGTCCTGCGCCTGCGTACGACGGGCGAGGGCGGTTGCAGGCTCGACCTCCAGGACGACGGGGAAGGCGTGAGCGCAGACAAGCGCGACGCGCTGAACGAAGCCTTGGCCTGCCAGCAGTACGAGGGGCGCATGGGACTGGGACTCATGATGGCGCATCTGGTGGCGCGCGCCCACGGCGGTGATTTGAGCCTGCCGCCGGTGGCGAGCGGCTTCGCGGTATCGATGCGCCGGGGACCGCCCCCGGACCGTCTGGCGGCGACAGCTGACCCCGCACCCGGCCCGCCGATCGGTGCGCCTCGAGGGCCGCCGTCTGAAGGTCACCGTCGTCGCCTGCACCATGGAAGCCAGCGGCACCTGCGGTACCAGCGGCACCGTCGGGAGATGACCAAGCAGGCGTCGGGAGAGGCTCCGGGCCTTCGCCTCGTGAGCGGCCGGCAGGGGCGCGGCGACTAGGCCTTGCCGACGACCTCAAGGTCCTGAAAGTCCAGCGCGTCCCCACGCTTGCTGATGACGGCCAGCCTTGCGACCGTCTGTCCCGTGGCTTTCTCGACCAGACGCGAATGGCGCTCGCCCCGGCGGAACAGATGGTCCTCGCCCCATTGGCGCAGGGCGACGACAACCGGAAATAGCGTCTCTCCCTTGGGCGTCAGCACGTACTGCTGGTAGGCCGAGCCGTCCGTCGCGGGCTGGATCTCCAGCACGCCTTCCGCGACCAGCGTCTTGAGCCGTGTCGACAGGATGTTCTTCGCCACGCCCAGGCTGGTCTGGAAGTCGCCGAAGCGGGTGATGCCGTCGAACGCGTCCCGCACGATGAGCAGCGACCAGCGGTCGCCCACGATGTCCACGGCGCGTGCCACGGGGCACGTCGCGTCGTTCATGCGCTTGCGCTCAGCCATCTCGATCTCCCATGGGCGTTCGTGCCATCGAGTTGCATTTTAAAACTACCTGCTATGCTGAATTGGTTTCAAAACAAAACCAGTTGAGTCATGTCGGAACCGTCGTCTTCCTTCTCGCCTTCGGGCTCCTCCTCAGACGCAATGCCCACGCGCCAGCTTCTGCTGTTCGCCGTCACGGGCGCGGTCTGCGTCTCCAATGTCTATCTCGCGCAGCCCCTGCTCGACAGCTTCGCCGTGGACTTCAACGTGGCGCCGGCCGCGATCGGCTCGGTCGTGACGGCGACGCAGATCGGGTCGGTGCTGGCGCTGCTATTGATCGTGCCGCTGGGTGACCGGTATCCGAGAGGTCGCCTGATGCGGCTGCAATTGATCGGCCTGGTGCTCTCGCTCCTGGCTGTCGCCATGGCGGGCCACTACCTCCTGTTGATGGCAGCGATGGTGCTTGTCGGCGCGCTGGGTACGGCGATGACGCAGGGCATCCTCGCGTATGCGGCCAACGCCGCGGGCGCGAATGAACGAGGACGCGTCGTGGGGGCCACGCAAGGCGGCGTGGTCATCGGCTTGCTGCTGGCACGCGTGTGGGCGGGCGGCATCGCCGACCTGCTCGGGTGGCGAGGCGTCTATCTGACGTCGGCGATCGTGGTGACGGGTGTCGGTCTCGTCGCCTGGCGGCGGTTCCCAGTTCTGCCCGCGAGTCGATCTGAATTGACCTATCCGCGTTTGGTCGGCTCCACGCTGGCGCTGCCGGGCTCGGACCCTGTGCTGCGACGACGCGGCCTTCTCGGGTTGCTGCTCTTCGCCGCGTTCAACGTCTTCTGGAGTGCGATGTCGTTGCCGCTGACCGCCGCGCCGTACGCGCTCTCGCATTCGGCGGTGGGCGCGTTCGGACTGCTGGGCGCGGTGGGTGCGTTGGCTGCGGGCCGGGCAGGGCGCTGGGTCGATCGCGGTAGGGGTCGGCAGGCGAGCGCCGCGGCACTGCTGCTCATGGTGCTCGCGTGGGCGCCGTTGGCCGGCATGCCGTTGTCGCTGTGGTGGGTGATGGTCGGTGTCGTCGTCCTCGACCTGGGCTGCCAGGCGCTGCATGTCACCAATCAGGCGCTGATCCTGCGCGGACCGGCAGAGGCGCACGGTCGGCTCATCGCCGGCTACATGCTGTTCTATGCGGTCGGCAGCGGGGCAGGGGCGCTGGCATCGACGATGGTCTATGCGTGGGGCGGATGGACGGCGGTGTGCTGGCTCGGTGCGGGGATCGGCTTGCTGGCGCTGGTGTTCTGGGCAGCGACCGAGCTTCTTCCCGTCGACCGCTTCCCCGTGGTCGGCGCCAGCGCCGGATCGGAGCGCGGGGGCGGTCAGCGGGTCTGACGCGTGCTGGCGGCGGCGCGCAGGCTTGACTCGATCGCCGCGACCGCCGCGCGCAGGTCCGGCGAGCGCCTGAGATCGCGGTGGTAGACGAGGTACAGCGGCTGTGACGGTCCGACCGTCTCCGTCTCGATCCGCACCAGGTCCTTGTGCCGGGGATCGGCTTCGAGCAGCGCCGCCAGGCCCATGCCTTGTTGCGTCGCCTCGACGATCGCCTCGATCGCGCTCGACGTGAACGCATAGCGCCGGGCGCCGAGCGAGGCCATCCAGCGCTCATGCGGCAGGTGCTTCCACTGCGGGCCGAGCCCGATGAACAGGTGGTCCGCGGCGTTCTTGCGATGGAGCCGGCGATCGGGCAGGCGCAGTCGTGCGTAATCGGCCGCGGCGAAGAGCGCGAAGCGGAAGGTCCCCAAGGATTTCTCGACCAGCACGTTCGACGTGGAGCGCACCAGCCGGACGGCGATGTCGGCTTCCCGCTTCGCGACATCGGACATCCGGTTCTCGCCGACCAGCTCGATGTCCAGGTGAGGGCGGTCGCGCAGGAGCGCGATCAGCGGGCCGGACAAGGGCGCGGCCATGCCCGAGGGCACGGAGATCCGCAGCTTCCGGATCACGGGCGACGCGTCGCGCCCGAGGGCCTGCAGCTCGTGCGCGAAGCCCTCGACGAGCTGGATCAGTCGCAGCGCCTCGGCGGTGAGCGTCGTGCCGACCTGGGAGCGGAGCACGAGGGTCGTGCCCAGCGCCGCTTCGAGCGCGGCGATGCGTCGGCCGGTCGTCGACGTCGACAGGCTGAGCTGGCGGCCGGCCTGCAGCAGGCTGCCGCCGCGATGAACGGCGAGCAGGACGCGGAGATCGTCCCAGGAGAGCTTGTCCATGGATGGAAAGCAGTTTAGCGGTGGTAGCCGTTCCCGGACAGCCGACCGCTCCCTACGATCGCGGCATGAAAATCGTCATCCTGGGCGCCGGACGCATCGGCAGCACGCTCGCCTTCCATTTCTCTCAAGCCCGTCATGAGGTGACGGTGGTCGCTCGCGGCAAGCGCCTGGCCGCCTTGCAGCGGGATCGCGCGGTGTTGACCGTCGACGGCCGCTCCGCGCCCGTGAGTGCCGCTGCCTCGCTGGAGCCCGACCTGGCGGCGGATCTCGTCATCGTGACGGTGCCGGAGTACCAGGTCGCGCCGCTGCTGCCCGCGCTGGCGGCGAGCAGCGCCCGCACCCTCCTGTTGATGTTCAACAGCTTCGTGGATCCGCAACGCTATCGGGCGTCTCTCGGCGGCGAGCGCGTGGCGCTGGGCTTCCCGAACATGCTGGCCTTCCTGGAGGACCAGCGGATCCGATTCCAGGTGAACGGACCCGGGATGAGCATGACCGTCTCGCGGCCCGATCTCCAGGCGCTCTTTGCCGAGGCCGGACTGCGCAGCGAGGTCGAGCCCGACATGCCGGCCTTCCTGCGCAGTCACGTGGCCCTGGTGGTGCCCTTGTTCCTGGCCGGCCTGTGGACCTGTGACCGGCCGTCCGCGCTGACCTGGGCGGAGGCGCGCCGGCTGGCTGATGCATGGATCGAAGGCTTCGCGCTGGTGCGGCGTCTCGGACACCCGCTGCGTCCCGGTGTCGTGGCCGCGCTCGGCGGCCTGCCCCGATGGCTGGCGGTCGCGGTGATGTGGGCCTTCAGTCGCGCATCGAGCGTGCGCGATGTCGGCCAGTTCGGTCCGGAGGAGACACGCTGGCTGATCGATCGCATGGTCGAGGTGAATGGCGGACCGCTTCCGCATCTCTGCGACATGCGGCCCTGACGCGGCGCTTGGCACACGCAAGCGTCCGCCGTTGGTCCATGTCCCGCCCACCAATCGCACGACGGCAACGCCAGGCGCCCAAGCGGGCAGCTCCTCGCCATTCCCTGCGTCTTCACCCTGGATCGCCGCATTGTGCGGAGGCGCCACCGCGCCTAGAGTCGCGCCACGCCGGGCACGGAGGACGCTTCCGCGCGCGGCCTGGATCCTGAAACGAAGGGGGCAAGCCATGACCGAGCTGAACGTCAACAACCGCCAGCTGCGCGCGGAGGTCGACGGCGACACGCCGTTGCTGTGGGTGCTGCGCGAGGAGCTGCAGCTCACCGGCACGAAGTACGGCTGCGGCGTCGCGCAGTGCGGCGCCTGCACGGTGCACCTGGACGGCGTGGCGCTGCGCTCGTGCGTGATGCCGGTCAGCGCGCTGCCGGCCTCCGCGAAGATCGTGACGATCGAAGGGCTGGGACAGACGCGGCTCAAGGTCGTGCAGGACGCGTGGGCCGAGCTGGACGTCGCGCAATGCGGCTACTGTCAGCCCGGGATGATCATGGCCGCCGCCGCCCTGATCGCCCAGACGCCCGATCCCAGCGATGACGACATCCGCTCGGGCATCACCAACATCTGCCGCTGCGGGACCTACCCGCGCGTGCTGGCCGCGACCAAGCTGGCCGCGCAACGCCTGCGCGGCGCGGGAGCGCAGCGATGAGCGCCGCGACGACAGCCGCTGTCACGGCAGGCGACGCCACGACGAGCGACGCGACGACAAGCGCGACGACAAGCGCAACGACGAACGCCACGGCAGGCGCCACGCGACGCCATTTCCTCAAGGCGACCGGCCTCGCGGCTGCTGGCCTGGCCCTGGAATTCACGCTGCCCGGGGCGCAGGCCCTGGCACAGACGCCATCGCAGACGCCATCGCAGACGCCGATGCCTGGCGCCGCGCCGTCGTCGCCCGAGGTGACCGCCTGGCTGCTCATCCATCCCGATGAGTCCGTCGTCATCCGCATCGCGCGGGCGGAGATGGGGCAGGGCACCTTGACCGGGCTGGCGCAGCTCGTGGCCGAGGAGCTGGCGTGCAACTGGGCCAACGTCCGCTTCGAGCTGGTGAAGCCTGGCGCCAATCGCGCCCGGGCCCGTATCTGGCGCGACATGGGCACGGGCGGCTCGCGCGGCATCCGCGGCTCGCAGGACTACGTGCGCAAGGCCGGCGCGGCGGCACGCTCGATGCTGGTCAGCGCGGCCGCGCAGCAATGGGCCGTGCCCGTCGCCGAATGCACCGTGGACAGCGGCACCATCCGGCACGCGGCCTCCAAGCGCGAGACCACCTTTGGCGCCGTCGCCGCGGCCGCCAACAAGCTGCCAATCCCCGAAGATGTCGTCCTGAAGGACCCGTCGCAATGGCGCATCGCCGGCAAGCCGCTGAAGCGTCTCGACACGGCCGACAAGCTCAACGGCTCGCTGGTCTACGGCATGGACCTGCGCCTGCCCGGCATGCTCGTCGCGCTGCCCAAGGCCTGTCCGGTGCACGGCGGCACGCTGGTGAGCTTCGACAAGCAGGCCGTGCTGAAGATGCCGGGCGTGCGCGACGTGATCAAGGTCGATGACGCCACCGTCGCCGTGCTCGCGGACCGCTTCTGGCAGGCCAAGCGCGCGCTCGACGCCCTGCCCATCGTCTGGGACAAGGGGCCCAACGCGGCGGTCAGCAGCGCCTCGATCGCCGCGCTGATCAGCGAGGGCCTGCAGGGCGACACGCCCTTCGTCGGCAACCGCCAGGGCGATGCGAAGGCGCAGCTGCAGGTCGCCTCGCGCGTGATCGAGGCCGACTACGGCACCCCGTTCCAGAACCACGCGCCGATGGAGCCGCTGTCCGCCACGGTGCAATGGACCGCGCAGCGCTGCGACGTCTGGGCGCCGACGCAGGTCGCGGAAGCGGCGCTCGCGACGGTGGCCGACGCCGCGGGACTCGACATCGACGCGTGCGAAGTCCATCCGATGCGCATCGGCGGCAGCTTCGGTCGCCGCCTCGCGACCGACTACCTGGCGATGGCGGTGCGCATCGCCAGGCAGCGCCCGGGCGTGCCGGTCAAGATGATGTGGACGCGGGAGGAGGACATGCGCCAGGGCCGCTTCCACCCGGTCACGCAGTGCCGCCTGCGCGCGACGCTCGATGGCCAGGGGCGCATCGGGGCGCTGCACATGCGCATCTCCGGCCAGTCGATCACGTCGTTCGTCAATCCGAAGGCGATCACGGCCAACGGCGACGCGACCGTCTTCCAGGGGCTGCTGGCGGACTCGCCGGAAGGGCACTTCGGCTACGAGGTGCCGCATCTGCTCATCGACCACGCGATGCGCAATCCGCATGTGCGGCCGGGCTACTGGCGCGGGGTCAACACCAACCAGAACGCGATCTACAGCGAGTGCTTCATCGACGAGCTCGCGCACGCCGCCGGCAAGGATCCTTTCGAGTTCCGCAAGCTGCACATGGCCAAGCGCCCCAAGCACCTCGCGGTGCTGCAGGCCGTGGCCGATCGCGCCGGCTGGAGCAGGCCCGCGCCCAAGGGCGTGTTCCGCGGCATCGCGCAGTACATGGGCTTCGGCAGCTACACGGCGGCCGTCGCGGAGGTTTCCGTCCAGGACGGGCAGCTGAAGGTGCTCCGGATCGTCGCGGCGACCGATCCGGGCCACGTCGTCAATCCCCAGCAAGTGGAGGCGCAGGTGGCGGGATCCTTCGTGTACGGCCTGGGCGCGGCGCTCTTCGGCGGCAACACGGTGAAGGAGGGCGCCATCGCGGAGACCAACTTCGACACCTACGGCGTCATGCGCCTCTTCGACATGCCTGTGGTGGACGTGATCGTCATGCCATCGGGCGGTTTCTGGGGCGGTGTCGGCGAACCCACGATCGCGGTGGCCGCGCCGGCCGTGCTCAACGCCGTGTTCGCGGCCACCGGCAAGCGGATCCGGCAGCTGCCGCTGAAGGACACCGACCTGTCGAAGGCTTGACCGGAGGCCTGCGGTGCCTCACCCGCAGGCGCTGATGCGGCGTCGATCCGAGCGTCGATCCGAGCGTCGAGGCGGGACGACCGCACGGAAACTGCGGCTATTGACCGATCGGTCCAATACGACGTAGCATCCGTCCCATGCCCCGCGAACGCCGCTTTTCCGAAGCCGAAGTGCTGGAGCGTCTGACCGACGTCTTCGCCACGCACGGTTATGCCAGCACCAGTCTTGCGCTCCTGCAGGAAGCGACGGGGCTGGGCAAGCAGAGCCTGTACAACACCTTCGGCGACAAGCAGGCGATGTACCTGCAGGCGATCGACTGCGCGGTGCAGCGCGCCGCGCACACCGTCGCCGCCGTGGAGGCAGCCGCGACCGGCCGGGCGGCCATCGAGGTCTACTACGACGCGATGGTCGCGAGCTGCGCCAGCGACAACCCCGTCGAGAAGCACTGCATCGTCACGAGCGGCCTGCTGGAAGGCCTGTCCGACGCGCCGCTCGCCTGGGCGCTGACCAGCCGTTGGCAGGCCACGCATGAGCTGCTGCGCGGCGCGGTCGAACGCGGTCAGCGCGACGGTTCGATTGCCAATCAGACGCCGTCGGCGGAGCTGGCGGAACTCCTGATCGCGCTGACCAGCGGGCTCCGTGTCGCCGCGCAGGCGGGGCGCACCCGCGCGCAGATGGCGCGTTCGGTGGCGCTCGCGATGTCGGTGCTCGACAGGGCGTGATCGACCACCGATCCCACCGATCCCACCGATCCCACCGATCCCACCGGACACCCGGGCCACTGCCCAACAGCGCCTCTCTCCCCCCTGATTTCCCTTTGGCCGCTTGAGCGGCCTTTCTTTCCCCTTAATTTGACCGATCGGTCTATTTGGAGCACATCATGAGCAAGTCCCTCGCAGGCAAGATCGCCCTGGTCACCGGCGCATCGCGCGGCATCGGCGCCGCCATCGCGCAGCGTCTGTGCGCCGACGGTGCGGAGGTCGTGCTGCATTACGGCAGCGGCCGCGACGAGGTGGAAACGCTGGCTGCGGCCGTGCGTGGCGCCGGCGGCACCGCGCACGTGGTGCAGGCGGACCTGTCCGCCGTCGACGGCGGCCAGCAACTGGTCGAGCGCGTGACCGCGCTGGGTCTGCCGCGCATCGACATCCTGGTGAACAACGCCGGGATCGCCGTCTTCGCCGGACTTCTCGACACCAGCGTCGAGGACTTCGAGCGCCTGGTCAGCGTCAACATGCGCAGCCTGTTCCAGGTCACCAAGGGCGTGGTACCGGTCATGCCCGACGGCGGCCGCGTCATCAACATCGGCACGGCGGCGACGCGCATCGCCTTCCCGGGCATCACGGCCTACTCCGCGAGCAAGGGCTTCGTGGACGCGTTGACGCTGCAACTGGCCGCTGAGCTGGGCCCGCGCAACATCACGGTCAACGTCGTCGCTCCCGGCGCCATCGAGACCCGCATGAGCGCCTGGATCAACGAGCCGGGCGGCAAGGAGACGCTGGCGCAGGTGCAGGCGCTGCCGGGCGTGGGCAAGCCGGAGTTCATTGCCGGTGTGGTCGCCTTCGTGGCGGGTCCGGATGGTGCCTGGACAACGGGTCAGATCATCGACGCCAGCGGCGGCACGAAGCTGTAAGCGACGCAGCCTCCTTGCGCCACGCGCATGGCTGCTTTGCGGCGCCTGCGCTTGTCCGGGGAAGGGCGGGTCCCGACACTGCGAATGCGCCGATGTCCCATGGCATCGGCGCATTCGCCATTTCTCGACCTCTCGATCTTCGACCTCTCGACCACTGGAAGACTCATGCCCGGAATGAACAAGCCCTGGCGCGCGTCGCGTCTGATCGCAGCGGGCCTCGCCTTGGCGAGCCTGCCGTTGGCGGCCGGCGCCGCGCCTGCGGGAAGCGCATCGGTGGCGTCGAACCAGCCCCTCAAGGACACCACCACCGTGAACGCCCCCTCGACCGAAGACCTCGCCCTGATCCAGCAACTGCTGGCTCAATACACCGCCAGCGTGACCGACGGCGACGCCCGACGCTTCGAGTCCCAGTTGCTGGACCTGAACATCCCGTTCTCCGGCGTGGCCAAGGACTTCGGCGCCTCCGCCGGTCTGGCCAATGTCCAGAACTATCCAGGCTTCAAGCAGGCCATCTTCGGCTCGGGCAAGCGCTACAAGCAGCGCTTCTCGAACGTGAAGATCGAGCAGGTCGGTCTGCTGGCGCAGGTCTCGCTCGACTACGAGACCGCGTTGCAGGAAGACGACGACGGCGGCAAGGGCTGGAAGGTGCTCCACCTGCTGAAGGTGGGCGGTCACTGGAAGATCGCCAGCGAGTTCTACGTCGGCTATCCCAAGTGACACTGTCGCGAGACGGGGGGCGCGTGATGCAATCGCCACCCGATCGATCCTGATCGTTCACGATCGCCACAAGCGACACCGCGATGACGCCTGCCGAGACTCAAGCCCTGAAGCACCGCTGTACCCGCTGGGTGTCGGGTTTCGCGCCACGATCGTTCGCCGACGAGCTGGAGGCCGTCGCGGCCTGGGCGCGGTCGAACGCGGTGTCCGCCGATGTCTACGGCGAGGGCGGTGCCGTCGAATTGCTGGAGCAACGCGTCGCGGGTCTCCTCGGGAAACCCGCTGCCGTTTTCATGCCCAGCGGCGTCATGGCGCAGCTGATCGCCTTGCGTCTGCACGCGGACGACAAGCGGCTGCCGCGCTTCGGCATGCATGCGACCTGTCATCTGGCGACGGAGGAGGAGCAGGCTTACTCCCATGTGATGGGGCTGCATGCGGCGTTCCTCGGACAGGCGCATCGGACGCTGAACCGACGCGATCTGGAGCAGCCCGCCGAAGCGTTGGCCGCTGTGGTGCTTGAACTCCCGGCCCGCGTCATCGGCGGGCAGTCGCCCAGTTGGGAAGAGCTGGGCGCGATCAAGGACTGGGCCGCCGAGACGGGCACGCGGTTGCATCTCGACGGCGCGCGCCTGTGGGAGGCCGCGGCCTGGTATGGGAAGAGCCACGCGGAGATCGTGTCCGGTTTCGACACCGTCTATGTCTCGACCTACAAGGGGCTGGGCGGCTTCTCGGGCGCGCTGCTCGCGGGCGACGGGCGTGCCATGGCGCAGGCGCGTGTGTGGCGCCGGCGCATGGGCGGGACGATCTTCCAGCTGGCGCCGCTGGCAGCGTCCGCTGCCTTCCGTCTGGATGAGCGCCTGGCGCTGATGCCGCGCCTGTTCGAGCGCACCGTCGCGGTGGTCGCGGCGTTGAGCCGGGTCGATGGCATCCGCATCCATCCCGCTGCGCCGCACGCAAACATGTTCCACGTCCACATGGACGGCGAGGTGCAGCGCCTCATCGACGCTCGCAACGCGATCGCCGGGAGCGACGGCCTCTGGCTGTTCAATGCCGCGCGGGCGACGGGGTCTCCCGGCCGGGCGGTGGCGGAGATCTCTGTCGGCGACAACCTGCTGGCGATGAGCGATGAGGGGGTCGCCGAGGCGTTCGCGCGGTTGATCGCATTCGCGAATCAGGCATGAGCGCCCACGCCTGATCGATCCGGATGGCTCGCAAGACCGCGTAGCATCACGGTCGCCATGAAACGCACGCTTTTCGGCCTCGCGCTCTCCGCGCTGGTCACCCTCTTCTTCATCTGGCTCATCACGTTCGGCTTTGGCCAGCTGATGTCGTCCCTGCGCGGGTTGACGCAGTCCGGCGGCAAGGGCGGCAGCGCCGTGTCCATGCTGGTCGTTGGCCTGGCGGTCTTCGTGCCGCTGCTGATCTACCGCATCCGCAAGGCGCGGCAGAAGCGGCGCAAGGACAAGGGCGGCCTTGCCTGAAGCTGTCAGAGCGCTCGCCTGAGCGCTTGGCGGTCGTGCACCGCCGTGCGCTGTCCGCCCCGATCGGCAGGCGCGCGTTCAGGGGAGGGCGCGCCGGATTCCCCATTCGCATCCCCAGGTTGAAGGCAGACCCTGCTTCCCTTCTGGCACGCGATATGCAAGATAGGCGGCATGGACGCCTTCCGCCTGATCTCGATCCGGATCCGCGCGCTGCTCGCCTTGGCGGCGCTGCTCGGTTCCGGCGCCGCCTCGGCCCAGACCGCCATCGTCATCGGTGGCGCCCTGCGCATGGACAACGATCCCGTCTGGACGCGCATCGTCCAGGAAGCCGGCGGGCCGGGGAAGGCGCACTTTGCCGTGCTGGCCACGGCCGCGGCCAATCCCGAGCTCTCCGCCAAGCTCATCGTCGACGCGCTCAAGAAGCATGGCGCGCAGGCCGAGCACATCCCCGTCGCGCCGCGCATGGAAGGCGTCGACCTGCAGAAGAACCTCAACGACCCCGAGCTGATCGCGAAGGTCCGCGCGTCCAACGCGGTGTTCTTCTCCGGCGGCGCGCAGGGGTTCATCGTCGACACGCTGCAGCCCGACGGGCGGCGCACCGCGATGCTCGATGCCATCTGGGATGTCTACCGTCGTGGCGGCGTTGTCGCCGGGACCAGCGCGGGCGCGGCCATCATGAGCCGCGTGATGTTCCGCGATGCGCTCAACGTCATGGAGGTCATGCGCGGCACGCTGCGCGAGGGCCAGGAGATCGATCGGGGCCTGGGCTTCGTCGGCGATGAGCTGTTCGTCGACCAGCACTTCCTCAAGCGCGGACGCATCGGACGCATGCTGCCGCTGATGATGGCCAAGGGGTATCGCTTCGGGCTCGGTGTCGAGGAGAACAGCGCCGCCGTCGTGCACGGCGATCGCATCGACGTGATCGGCGGACGCGGTGCGCTGTTCGTCGACCTGCGCGATGCGCGCAGCGATCCGTCGCTGGGCATGTTCAACGTGCGTGGCGCGCGGATCAGCTACCTCGACAACGGCGATCGCCACGACCTGCGCTCCGGCGTCACGATGCCGGCGCCGCGGAAGACAGCCGCCGGTGCGGCGGTGCCCATCCGTGCCTCGATGCAGGGCGGAGGTGGTCCCTCGCGGGGGCCGGTGGACAGCTTCCAGCCGGACATCCTCGGCGACAACCGCATCGTCCAGGCGATGACGGAGCTGCTGAGCTCACCCGCCGCCGAGGTGCGGGCGATGGCGGCGAGGATCCGGCCCGATGCCAAGGGCGATCGTGACCGCACGGGCTTTGTCTTCAGGCTCTATCGCGGTGCGGACACGCAGGGATGGATCGATGCCGACGGCGACGGACAGGACGTCACGCTGCTCGATGTGCGGCTGGACATCCGGCCGGTGAGGTTGCCCGATCCGGGAGCAGGGCCGACGACGAACGCGGTGCCGGCTGCCGGGATGATTGCCCCGGCGGGTCTGCGCTAGGCCAGCGGCCTCTCGAAGTCAGCGGACCCGAAGTCAGCGAGTGACGGTGGGGCCGGAATGGTGCTTGGGGTTCCCGGAGGGAGGCCCCATGCACCGTGGAGAGCCCGCGCTCATCCTCCCGGATGAAAGCGGCCTCAAGCGTCGAGCGCTTCCGCGATGAAGTGCCTGGCCACCTTCGGCTTCGGCACCCGCACGCTGAACCAGCGTCGCACGTCCTGCTCCACGCCGATGCCGTGCATGAAGTTGTAGAGCGCCTTCTTGAGCGCGTCGCCCATGGCATCGTGGTCCGTGCCGGTCGGGTCCACGAACCCGACGTCGTTCTTCGCGAACGGCGAGGGTGGCAGCGGCAGCAGTTCGACGCCGAAGGCTTTCGGATCCTGTCCTACCGGCGAGTGCACCGTGCACGCGAAGCGGTGGAAGAACCCGCTCTGGATGCAGCCGTTCTCGAACAGCTGCCGCACGTACTCCAGCGCGTCGACGGTGTCCTGCACCGTCTGCGTCGGGAAGCCGTACATCAGGTAGGCGTGCACCAGGATGCCGGACTCGGTGAACGCGCGCGTCACGCGCGCCACCTGTTCGACCGACACGCCTTTCTGCATCAGCTTCAACAGGCGATCCGACGCAACCTCCAGCCCGCCGCTGATCGCAATGCAGCCGCTGTCGGCCAGCAGTTGGCAGAGCTCGGGGGTGAAGGTCTTCTCGAAGCGCACGTTGCCCCACCAGCTGATCGAGACGCCGCGATCGATCAGCTCCTGCGCCAGGGCCTTCAGCACCTTGGGCGGCGCCGCCTCGTCGACGAAGTGGAAACCGGTCTGGCCCGTCTCCGCGACGATGGCCTCGATGCGGTCGACCAGCGTCTTCGCCGAGGCCGCCTCGTAGCGCGAGATGTAGTCCAGCGTGATGTCGCAGAAGCTGCACTTCTTCCAGTAGCAGCCGTGCGCGATGGTCAGCTTGTTCCAGCGGCCGTCGCTCCACAGCCGGTTCATCGGGTTCAGCATGTCCAGCAGCGACAGGTAGTCGTGCAGCGGCAGGCCATCCCAGGTCGGCGTGCCGACGTCCTCGAAGGGGACGTCCGGCTCGACGAAGTTGATGTAGCGGACCTGGCCCGCGCGCACGCCGTCGGCAGGTGCCGTCTCCTGGCCTGATTGCTGGCCTGATTGCTGGCCTGATTGCTGCTCTGATTTCTGGCCGGATTCCTGGCCTGCGTCCTCGCGCACGAAGCAGCGCACCAGCCGCTGCCGGCTGCGCCTGCCGGCGATGTGGTCGAGCAGCGCCAGCAGGGGCCGTTCGCCGGCGTCCAGCGTCACGAAGTCCACGTAGTCGAACAGGCGCGGCTCATTGAGCTCGCGCAGCTCGGTGTTGACGAAGCCGCCGCCGAACAGGATCCTGATGTGCGGCCGCTCGCGCTTGATCGTCTGGCCGATCCGCAGCGCCGCGTAGACCGCGCCGGGGAAGGGCGCCGACAGCAGTACCACGTCGGGCCGCTCCGCGTCGATCGCGGCGAGCGTCAGCTCGCGCAGCAGCTCGTCGACGAGGTTGGGCGGCGCGCTCAGCGCGTCATGCAGCGGGTCGAAGGTCGGCTGGCTGGTCGCCAGCTGCTCGGCGTAGCGGACGAACTCGAAACGCGGGTCGACCGACTCGCGCAGCACGTCGGCCAGGTCGTTCAGGTAGAGCGTCGCCAGGTGCCGCGCGCGGTCCTGCAGCCCCAGCGCGCCGAAGGCCCAGGCCAGCGGATCCTCGCCGTCATCGGCGACGTAGACCTCCAGCGTCTGGAACCGCGTCCCCTCGGGCAGGAAGGTCCGCGTGTTGATGCGATGCGCCAGCGTCGGGTCGCGTCCCTGCAGGAAGGCGATCGCCGGTGCGATCGTGGCGAAGTAGCGGTCGAAGGACTCGTCGAAATGGCGCGAGGCGATGCCGCGGTCCGGCAGCGGGATCGCCTGCACGGCGGCGCGCACGCGCTTCAACCCGTCGCGGGAGAACAGCTTGAGCACCAGCGCCAGCGCCAGGTCGCGCTGCGCCGCGGGGAAGCCGCGCGAACGCAGGAAACCCGTCAGGTAGGCCGTGGACGGGTAGGGCGTGTTGAGCTGCGTCATCGGCGGGATGAGCGACAGCACGCGCAGGGCGGGTGCCGAGGAGGGCGCGGCGGTGGGCGCGGGGGCGGACATGTCGGAACTGTAGGAGCAAAAAAACAAACCCGGCAGAAGCCGGGTTTGTTCGGGTCCGCCGGCACGGCCAGGACAGGCCTGGCGACCGGCGTTCGCCAGAAGGGGATTACTTCTTGGCGGCCTTCTTGGCGGGCTTGGCGGCAGCGGCCTTGGGGGCCTTGGCCGGCTTGGCGGCAGCCTTGCGAGCGGCAGCCTTCGGGTCCACGGCGGCCTTGAAGCCGGCGCCCGGGGTGAACTTCGGCAGCTTGGCGGCGGCGATCTTGATCTTGTCGCCGGTGCTGGGGTTCACGCCGGTGCGGGCAGCACGGGCGTGTTGCTTGAAGGCACCGAAGCCAGGGATGGAAACAGCGCCACCCTTCTTCACCGTGGACACCACCGCGTCCAGCAGCGTTTCCAGGATGCGGCCAGCTTCGGCCTTGGTCAGTTCGTGCTTGGAAGCCAGGTGTTCGATCAGTTCGGTCTTGTTCATTCGTTTGACTCTGCGGTTAGGGCCCGACTAACGCCGGACGGCGCGTATTGTGCGTGAGAAATCACGTGCGCATCCCCGGGTTGCCCCGCAAATCATCGATGAAATCGCCTATCCGGGGTCACGTCTTGCGCGAATGCCGTCGCAATCAGGGTTCCCGGCCATCTTGTGAGCGCATGCAACGAGGTTTCCCTGTTGTTGCCAAGGGGGCATCCCAGGTGATTTTCCGGCGGCGTCACGCCTTGCCGGGGAATACGTCACGCATTGGATCTCATGACACGAGCAGACGGTGGACAAGGTCCGGCGTGCTCGCCGCGCCGTACTTCTTCATCAGCCGTGCGCGGTACACGTCCACCGTGCGCGGACTGACGCCGAGCCTGCGGCCGATCAGCTTGCTGGTGAGGCCCTCGATCAGCAGCGCGGCGATCTCGCGCTCGCGCGGCGTCAGGTCGGCCTTGAGCTGGCGTGTCGCGGACAGGTCCTCGAAGCTCCAGATGCCGCTGGCATGCGGCCGCGACGGATCCAGCGCGCGGCCCGACACGTGGCACCAGAACAGCTCGCCCGCGCGCGGTCCGCCGACGCGCTTCATCACGCGCTCATCGGCGTAGTAGCCGGCGGCATCGAGGCTCGCGACGATGCGCTCGCCGGTGCGCTCGAATTCGACCGGGCTCGGATACAGCAGCGCGAAGCTGTGACCGATCAACTGCTCGCGCTCCGCGCCGAAGATCTCCAGCACGAGCCGGTTGCAGTCCTTGATCAGGCGGTGCTCGGAAATCACCAGCCCGATCGGGGCCTGGTCGAAGGCGATGCGGTAGTCGAGGCTCATGGGCAAGCGCGTCGCAGGCGGGTCGGGTCGGGGCGGGCCGCGATCGTCACAGCAAGGCGTAGGTCGTCGTCGACTGGACCGCGAGGCGGCCCTGCTCGTCGACCAGGTCGATCTGCCCGAACGCCAGGTTCTTTCCGCGCCGCAGCAGGCGCGCCTCGATCGTGCAACGCGTCCCCGAGACCGGGCGCAGGAAGGTCGATTGCAGCTGGACGGTCGTCATCGGGCGGAACTCGCCCAGCTCGCGCATCATCAGCAGGACCATGGCCGTGTCGGCCGCCGCCATCGAGGCCTGCCCGCACATCACGCCGCCCACGTGGACCAGGTCCGCCGCGACCGGCATCGTCAGGCGCAGCAGGCCGTCTTCCGCATGGACGGGATCCAGGCCGAGTGCGACGATCCAGGGCGCGAAGATCGTCGGGATCTGCGCGCGCAGTTCGTCGAGGGACATCGCGTCCCGCGGCGTTGCGTCCAGGGGCAGGGTCATCGGGCTTCCTTCGGGCGTCGGTGGCTTAATCAATTCTACGTAGCGCCTACGTAATGCCTTACGTAGTAGATTGGCCGACCAGTTCTGAACCCCGTGCATCAACGGCAAGCAGGAGACAACGGATGAACAAGCTCTTCCCCAGCGCCCAGGCGGCGCTGGACGGCATCGTGAAGGACGGCCAGCTGCTGGCCGTCGGCGGCTTCGGCCTGTGCGGCATCCCGGAGGCGCTGATCGCGGCGCTGCGGGACAGCGGCGTCAAGGGCCTCACCGTCATCAGCAACAACGCGGGCGTCGACGGTTTCGGCCTGGGCCAGCTGCTCGAGACGCGGCAGATCCGCAAGATGATCTCCAGCTATGTCGGCGAGAACAAGGAATTCGAGCGCCAGTACCTGGCCGGCGAGCTGGAACTCGAGTTCACGCCGCAGGGCACGCTGGCCGAGAAGCTGCGCGCCGGCGGCGCGGGCATCCCGGCCTTCTTCACCCGCACCGGCGTCGGCACGCTGGTGGCCGAGGGCAAGGAGCTCCGCGAGTTCGACGGCCATCAGTACGTGATGGAGCGCGCGCTCAACCCGGACGTCGCGCTGGTCAAGGCGCACATCGCCGACAAGAGCGGCAACCTCATCTTCCGGCGCACCGCGCGCAACTTCAATCCGGCCTGCGCGATGGCGGGCCAGGTCACGGTGGTGGAGGTGGAGCAGGTCGTCGAGGTCGGCGAGCTCGATCCCGACAGCATCCATCTGCCCGGGATCTACGTGCACCGCATCGTGCACAACCCGAATCCCGAAAAGCGCATCGAGAAGCGCACCATCCGCCCCGCTGCCTGAGGAGACAAGACATGCCCTGGACCCAAGACCAGATGGCGGCACGCGCCGCGCAGGAGCTGGAAGACGGCTTCTATGTGAATCTCGGCATCGGCATTCCGACGCTGGTGGCGAACTTCGTGCCGGCCGACAAGGAAGTGTGGCTGCAGAGCGAGAACGGGATGCTCGGCATCGGTCCGTTCCCGACGGACGACGAGGTCGACGCCGACCTGATCAACGCCGGCAAGCAGACGGTGACGACGATTCCCGGCTCGTCGATCTTCGGCAGCCATGACAGTTTCGCGATGATCCGCGGCGGCAAGATCAACCTCAGCATCCTGGGGGCGATGCAGGTCAGCGAAAGCGGCGACCTCGCCAACTGGATGATCCCCGGCAAGATGGTGAAGGGGATGGGCGGCGCGATGGACCTGGTCGCCGGCGTCAAGCGCGTGATCGTGCTGATGGAGCACGTCGCCCGCAAGAAGGACGGCACCGAGGACCTGAAGATCATCCCGGCCTGCACGCTGCCGCTGACGGGTGTCGGCGTCGTCAACCGCATCATCACGGACCTCGCCGTGATGGACGTGACCCCGCAAGGCCTGAAGCTCGTCGAGCTCGCTCCCGAAGTCACGCGCGAGTTCGTGCAGAGCAAGACCGGCGTGACGCTGGTCTGAGCAAGACCTGGCACTACCGAGGTCATCCACGACCCTCACCCCAACCCCTCTCCCGCAGTGCGGGAGCGGGGCCAATTGATAGCGAGCCTGCGACGACTACGCCTGAGCGGTGGAAACTCTCTCTCCCGCACCGCGGGAGAGGGTGGGGGAGAGG
>CAMPJJ010000015.1 GCA_946886855.1 uncultured Roseateles sp.
CCATCACCTTGAGCGAGAACTCGGTCGAGAAGATGCAGGTGTTCTGGCCCTGGTCCTCCTTGAGGATGTCGGCCTGCACCGTGCCGCGCACGTTGGCCAGCACCCAGGCGCGGATCTTGGCGGCCTCGTCGGCGGTCGGGTCGCGGCCGTTGTCGGCCTTGAACTTCGTCAGCTGCTGGTCGATCGCGGTGTTCATGAACATCGCCAGGATGGACGGCGCGGGGCCGTTGATCGTCATCGACACCGAGGTCGTCGGGTGGCACAGGTCGAAGCCGTCGTACAGGACCTTCATGTCGTCCAGCGTCGCGATGCTGACGCCGGAGTTGCCGACCTTGCCGTAGATGTCGGGCCGCGGCGCGGGATCGGCGCCGTAGAGCGTGACCGAGTCGAAGGCCGTCGAGAGCCGCTTGGCCGGCAGGCCCTCGGACACCAGCTTGAAGCGCCGGTTGGTGCGGAAGGCGTCGCCCTCGCCGGCGAACATGCGGGTCGGGTCCTCGCCCTCGCGCTTGAAGGCGAACACGCCGGCCGTGTAGGGGAAGCTGCCCGGCACGTTCTCCAGCATCAGCCACTTCAGCAGCTCGCCCTGGTCCTCGTACCCCGGCAGGACGACCTTGCGGATGCGCGTGCCCGACAGCGAGGTCGACACCAGCGCGGTGCGGATCTCCTTGTCGCGGATCTTCACGACGTACTCGTCGCCGGCGTAGGCCCGCTGCATGTCGGGCCATTGCGCGAGCAGCTGGCGGGCGTCGGCGTCGAGCCTGGCCTGGCGCGCGGCGGCGAGCGCCTCCAGCGCGGCGAGCGACGCGGCATGCGTCTGGCCATCACCGCCAGTGCCGCCGATGCCGGCGGCTTGGGCGCCGCCGAGCATCGCCGCGCTCGCGGTCAGCTGCTGGATCTCGCGGGCCAGGCGCGCCTGTGCGCGGGCCCGCTTCTTGTACGAGCGCACCGTGTCGCCGATCTCGGCGAGGTAGCGCGAGCGCGCCGGCGGCACGATGGGTGTCTGGTGGGTGCTGAAGCGGGTGGCGGCGACCGGCAGGCGGCCCTCGCGCAGCGACAGGCCGAGTTCCGCAAGGCGCGGCTTCAGCGCCTGGTAGAGCGCGGTGACGCCGTCGTCGTTGAAGCGGCTGGCCATGGTGCCGAAGACCGGCAGCTCCTCGGCCTTCTTGCCCCACGCCTCCTTGTTGCGCTGCACCTGCTTGGCGACGTCGCGCCAGGCGTCGGCCGCGCCCTTGCGGTCGAACTTGTTGATGGCGACGAACTCGGCGAAGTCCAGCATGTCGATCTTCTCGAGCTGGCTGGCCGCGCCGAACTCCGGCGTCATCACGTACATCGGCACGTCGACGTGCGGCACGATGGCCGCGTCGCCCTGGCCGATGCCGGAGGTCTCGACGATGACCAGATCGAAGCCGGCGACCTTGGCCGCGGCGATCACGTCGGGCAGCGCCTGCGAGATCTCCGAGCCGAAGTCGCGCGTCGCCAGCGAGCGCATGTAGACGCGTTGACCCGCGGCCCACGGCGCGATCGCGTTCATGCGGATGCGGTCGCCGAGCAGCGCGCCGCCGCTCTTGCGGCGCGACGGATCGATGGAGATCACGGCGATGCGCAGCGCGTCGTCCTGGTCCAGGCGCAGGCGGCGGATCAGCTCGTCGGTCAGCGAGGACTTGCCCGCGCCGCCGGTGCCGGTGATGCCCAGCACGGGGGTGCGCAGGCCCTGGGCGGCGTCGCGCAGCGCCTGCGTGAAGGCGGCATCGGCGCGGCCGTTCTCCAGCGCCGTGATCGCCTGCGCGAGCGCGCGCCAGGCGCCTTCCGAGTGGCCTTGCAGCGCGGCCACGGCCTTGGGCGCGGCGGCGCTGAGGTCCTGGTCGCAGCGCATGACCATCTCGCCGATCATGCCCATCAGGCCCATGCGCTGGCCGTCCTCGGGGCTGAAGATGCGCACGCCCTGGTCGGCCAGGTCGCGGATCTCGGCCGGCACGATCACGCCGCCGCCGCCGCCGAAGACCTGGATCTTCTCGCCGCCGCGCTGGCGCAGCAGCTCGACCATGTACTTGAAGTATTCGACGTGGCCGCCCTGGTAGGAGCTGACAGCGATGCCCTGCGCGTCTTCCTGCAGGGCGGCGGTGACGACCTCGTCCACCGAGCGGTTGTGGCCCAGGTGGATGACCTCCGCGCCCATGCTCTGCAGGATGCGCCGCATGATGTTGATCGCCGCGTCGTGCCCGTCGAACAGGCTGGCGGCGGTCACGAAGCGGACCTTCTGGGTGGGGCGGTACTCGGCCAGGGCCTTGTACTCGGCGGACATCTCGGTCATGACGTGTGTCTCCGGCGTGGGGGCGCGGTCGCCTGCAGGGGATGAGGATGGTCCCGCCGCGGCGCCTGTCGTGGATCGACCCCTTCTGGGGATCGATCGCGTGCGCCGATTCTAGGTGCCGGTTGACGTTTACGTAAACGAGAGTGGCCCGACGGCGTTCAGGCGCGTGGGGCGGGAAAACCCGGGTTCAATGGCATTGGAGCGCTTCAAGAGGTCTGTGCTTGCCGATCCCGAGCAGTACCAGCAGGCCCCCCGTCATGAGGGCCCACACGCCTGGCTCGGGTACGGTGGCGGCCAGCGGGCCGGCGTAGTCCACGCCGGCCGAGTTGAGCGCGCTGAAGGCGGTGATCGCGCGCCCGCTGGCGTCGCTCAGCCCGGTGATGCCTTCCCAGGTCAGCGAGTGGCTGAAGTCCGTGCCGACGGCTGCCCAGCCGGTCGCGCCGGAGCTGTCGTCGGTGCTCAGGAAGTGATACGCCTGCACCCCCAGGCCGAGGTCCAGCGCGATCGGTTGGCCGAAGAGGAAGGACACGGTCAGCGTGTGCCAGCCGAGCGGATCGCCGACGTCCTCCGAGAATGGAGGGAGGCCGGTGCTCAGCGACACGGAGCGTGTGCCCGCGACGCGGTCGACGCCGATGGCCGCATCCACGCCTTGCGCGGTCAGCGCGGCATTGAAGTTCCAGCTGGCGCCCTGCGTCATCGTGGCCGTCGGACTGGGGCCGGTGAGCGCGCCGGCGGTGCTGATCGTGCCGTCCACGTGCACGCGCGCCGTGAACGTGCCCGTTGCGCCGTCCGTGCATCCGGCGCCGGCGCGGTGGCCGCCCAGGCGGGCGAAGCCGCCAGGACCGGCAGCAGCGCCGCGGCCAGGAGCGCCGGCGCTGCGGCGCGGGCCGACGCGGTCACCGAGTCCTGGGTCCCCCCCGTGGCCGTGCGCAGCGCGCGGACGCGGCGGCGCGCGATCACGCCCATCAGCGCCAGCCCGCCCAGCATCAGCGCCCAGGCGCCAGGTTCGGGCACGACGGCCAGCGAGCGCGCGTAATCGATGCCGACGGCGTTGAGCGCCGTGAACGCGACGATGGCGTGGCCGTCGGCGTCCTGGAGGCTGGTGATGCCGTCCCAGTACATGCTGTGCGTGGCGTCGGTGGCCATGACGCCGCTGCCGCTGAACGACGTCGCGTTGTCGCCGGTGTAGACGCCGCCGAGGACCGCCGCGCGCAGGCTCATGTCGAGGTGGATCGGCTCGCCGAAGACGAAGTTGATCGACAGCTCCTGCAGGCCCGCCGACACGCGCGGACTCTCCTCGACGCCCGGGACGCCGTTGTGCAGGGTATCGAGGCGGTAGTACTCGAGCGACTTCTGCCCCGGGTTAGGCGGACCGGGCACGTCGGGCGGCGTGGGATCGGGCACGCCGTCGGCGCGGATCTGGAACGTCGTCGACCAGTTCGTGTCGGCGAGATTGCCGCCGGTGTCTGTCACCGGCTGGCCGAGCGTGCTGCCGCGCGTGGTGACGGCGTCGAAGTAGACGCGGAAATTCATCGTGCCGATCGTCCCTGCAGCGCAGGCGCCGCACTGGATGACGAAGCTGTCGGTCAGCGAGGACGTCAGGTCCGCGCGGACATAGGTGCCCTGGTTCGCGCCCTGCGCCGCCAGCGAGGTCGATCCCCGGACGTAGGACTGCAGAGAGCCGTAGCGTGCCGCGCCCCACCCGTCGATGCGGGCGTCCGACGACAGCGTCGCGTCACTGAAGCCGATGGCATCGCTGAAGCGGCGCACCGTGCCCGGCGAGCCGAAGCCGCCGTCCTGCGCGCTGCGGTCCTGCGTGCCCGGGGCGCTCAGTTCGTAGCTGTAGCCGGTGGCGAAGGTCTGCGCCTGCGCGCCTCCCGCCAGCGCCGCGAGCATCGAACCGGCGAGCATCGACGCGCGCAGGCGTCGATGTCGCGCGAGGGGTCCTCGCCCGTGCCCTTGCGGCCGTCGCTGCCGTGACGGCGGCCCGCGGCGGGTGAGCAGGCCCAGCAGCGCGAGGCCGGTCGCCATCAGCGCCCAGGTGCGTGCCTCGGGCACCGGCGCGAGCGAAGCCGCGAAGTCGATACCGTTCGCGTTGAGCGCCGTGAACCCGGCAACCTGCTGCCCGTTCGCGTCCCACACCGCGGAGATGCCGTCCCAGTACATCGAGTGGGTCAGGTCCACGGTGGTGCTGCTGTCGCCGCTGAAGGTGCCGCGACCCTCGCCGCTGTTGACGGCGTTCAGCACGCCCGCAGTCAGGCTCATCTCGAGACGGATGGCCTCACCGAAGATGAACTGGATCGAGAGGTCCTGCCAGCCGGGCGAGACGTGCGGCGATTCGATCACCCCGGTCGTGCCGTTGCGTAGCAGGTCCGTGCGGAAGTACTGCAGCGTGGAGACACCTGGATTGGGCGGAGACGGATTGCCGCCCGGGTCCGGGATGGGGTTGGGCACGCCGTCGGCCCGGATCGAGAAGGTGGCGCCCCAGTTGGTGTCGGCGACGTAGATGCTGCTCTCGGTCAGCGGGTCGACATGACCGTTGCGCGCCGTCGTGCCGCCGAAGTAGATCCGGAAGTTCATCGTGCCGATCGAACCGGCGGCGCAGCCGCCGCAGCCGATGACGAAACTGTCGGTCAGGGAGGCGGTCAGGTCGCCACTGGCGTAGGTGTTGAACATCGGTGCCTGCGACTGGACCGAGCCCGTCGCGTGCGTGTACGCCTGCAGCTGGCCGTAGCCGGCGCGGCCCCAGCCATCGAAGGCGGCCTGCGACGCTCCGCCGGCGTTCTGCGCGCCGTTGACCGCAGCCACGCTCAAGGGCACGCCAGGCGTCGCCGAGGTCTGTGAAGTCTGGCCGTCCTTGTCGGCCGCGCCGCTCGCCCGGACGGCGTAGGTGACGCCGGTGGTGAATTCGGCGGCGCATGCCGCGCCGGCGGACAGCGACAGCAGAGCAGCGAGCAGGATGTGCGGACGGATCATGCGCATGACAGTCTCCCTGGCGGCATGTCCGCCGCCTGCGGAGACAGTAAGGCGAAGCGGCAGGAAGCGCGGCCCCCTCTTGGGAGGACTGCGGGCACGCCGGTTGCGACGCACCGGGCGCGTGGTTTGCTCGGCGCCTCGCGGCATGGAACTTGCGCGGGGTCCGGGTGTGAAGCCGCCGCCCGTCCCCGTCGCCAGCCCGCCGCCCGAGCATGCCGTGCATGCCGGCTTGCGGGTGCTGCTCATCGACGACGGCGCCCACCGCGTGGACCTGCTGCGCGACGAACTGGTGCGTCAGGGCTGCGAGGTCGTCGGCGTCATCGAGCAGGCCACGCTGATCCACGACTGCGTGCTGCGGCTGCAGCCGGACGTGGTCATCGTCGATGCCGAGTCGCCCACGCGCGACACGCTGGAGAACCTCGCCACCCTGTCGACGAAGATGCCGCGCCCCGTGGTCATCTTCGCGGAGGACGAGGACCGCGCCCCGATGCGCCGCGCGATCCAGGCCGGCGTCAGCGCCTACGTGGTGGCGGGCTTGCAGACGCAGCGTCTCGCACCGGTGCTGCACGTCGCGATCGCACGCTTCGAGCAGGACCTCGCGCTGCGCGAGGAACTCAGCAAGGCGCAGGCGCAGCTGGCCTCGCGCAAGCTCGTCGACAAGGCCAAGGGCATCCTGATGCGGGAGCAGGGCCTGGACGAGGACCAGGCCTACCAGCGCCTGCGCAAGCTCGCGATGGACCGTGGCGAAGCGCTGGCGCAGGTTGCGCGGCGCGTGATCGACGCGCACGACCTGCTGAGGAGTTGAGGGGCCGGACGCACCGCAACGGCGCATCCGTGCCGCGAGACAGTGCATCGTGCCGGACCTGAGCGTGGCGCTGCACCTGCTTCCCCTGGGGCCGCCTCGCGTCGGCCTCGTGGCACGCTTCCTGCAATGTGCTGTTCGTGCCCTCGCAACGGCGTGAGGGTCACATCGAAAGATTTGGGCAAAGGCGTCCGATCGGTTCCGCTTCGACGAAGCGGGACGGTCGCGACGCCTTTTTTGTTTTTCCCCCGGAGGTCTTGAATGCAACACGGTTCCCAGGAGGGTCTGATGAGCGCTGAACGTCGCAAGCTGCTCGCCACCGGCGCGGCGTTGGGCGGGCTGTCCGCGCTGCCGGGCGGCGGCGCCTTCGCCGCCGGCTCCGACAAGCCGGAGAAGGAGGAGGTCCGCATCGGCTTCATCCCGCTGACCGATTGCGCGTCGGTGGTGATGGCGGCCGCGCTGGGCTTCGACAAGAAGTACGGCATCAAGATCGTCCCGACCAAGGAAGCCTCCTGGGCCGGCGTGCGCGACAAGCTCGTCAACGGCGAGCTCGACATGGCGCACGTGCTCTACGGCCTGATCTACGGCGTGCACCTCGGCGTGGCCGGTCCGAAGAAGGACATGGCCGTGCTGATGACGCTCAACAACAACGGGCAGGCGATCACGCTGTCGAAGAAGCTGGCGGATGCGGGCGCGGTGGACGCGGCCTCGCTGGCCAAGGTGATGAAGAAGGACAGGCGCGACTACACCTTCGCGCAGACCTTCCCGACCGGCACGCATGCGATGTGGCTCTACTACTGGCTGGCCGCCGCCGGCGTGAACCCGATGAAGGACGCGAAAGTCATCACCGTGCCGCCGCCGCAGATGGTGGCCAACATGCGGGTGGGCAACATGGACGGCTTCTGCGTCGGCGAGCCCTGGAACCATCGCGCCATCATCGACGGCATCGGCATCACCGCCGCGACCACGCAGGACATCTGGAAGGACCATCCGGAGAAGGTGCTGGGCACCACCGGCGACTTCGTCAAGAAGTACCCCAACACGGCGCGCGCCGTCATCATGGCGGTGCTCGAGGCCGGCCGCTGGATCGACGCCAGCCTGTCCAACAAGCAGAAGATGGCCGAGACGATCGCCGACAAGGCCTACGTCAACACCAGCGTCGACGCGATCAACCAGCGCATCCTGGGCCGCTACCAGAACGGCCTGGGCAAGACCTGGGACGACCCCAACTACATGAAGTTCTTCAACGACGGCCAGGTCAATTTCCCGTGGCTGTCCGACGGCATGTGGTTCCTGACGCAGCACAAGCGCTGGGGGCTGATCAAGGAGCATCCGGACTACCTGGGCGTGGCGCGCCAGGTGAACCAGGTGGAGCTCTACAAGCAGGCCGCGTCGGCGCTCGGCGTGTCGGTGCCGAAGGAGACGATGCGCTCGGCGAAGCTGTTCGACGGCGTCGTCTGGGACGCCAAGGATCCCGCCAGGTACGCGGACGCCTTCAAGGTCCGCGCCTGACGGGCTTGCTCACCTCTCCCTTCTGATCGATGCAGGAGTCCGCCATGGTCAGTGCCGTTTTCCACTCCCCCGACGATGCGAACACCGAGCCGCTCACCGTCTCCATCGCGACGCCCTTGCCGCTGGCGCGCGACGCGGCCAACGAGCCGGTCGCCAAGCCGGTGCCCGTGCGGCCGCCGCGCGCCGGCATCGACTGGCGCGCCGTCTGGATGCGCGTGCTGCCGCCGGTGTGCGGGCTGGGCCTGCTCTGGCTGGTCTGGACCGTCGCGACGATGAAGGGCGGCGAATTCCCGACGCCGGGCGCGACCTGGGACGCCGCGGTCAAGCTGTTCGCGGATCCGTTCTATCGCAACGGGCCCAACGACCAGGGCATCGGCTGGAACATCCTGAACTCGCTGCAGCGCGTGGCGCTGGGCTTCGGCCTGGCGGCGGCGGTGGGCATCCCGCTGGGCTTCATCATCGGCCGCTTCGAATTCGCGAGCCGCATGCTGTCGCCCCTGATCAGCCTGCTCAAGCCGGTGTCGCCGCTGGCCTGGCTGCCGATCGGGCTGCTGGTCTTCAAGAGCGCCAACCCGGCGGCGATCTGGACCATCTTCATCTGCTCGATCTGGCCGATGGTCGTCAACACCGCGGTCGGCGTGCAGCGCGTGCCGCAGGACTACCTGAACGTCGCGCGCGTGCTGCGCCTGTCCGAGTGGAAGCTGGTGACGCGCATCCTCTTCCCCGCGGTGCTGCCCTACATGCTGACCGGCGTGCGGCTGTCCGTGGGCACTGCCTGGCTGGTGATCGTCGCGGCGGAGATGCTGACCGGCGGGGTCGGCATCGGCTTCTGGGTCTGGGACGAGTGGAACAACCTCAACGTGCAGCACATCCTCATCGCGATCTTCGTGATCGGGATCGTGGGGCTGCTGCTGGAGTGGTTCCTGATGACCCTCGCCAAGCGCTTTTCTTTCGATGACTAGGCCCGAGGAGACTTCGATGAGTCCGTTCATCCGTGTGCAGCAGGCCGAGATGGTCTTCACCAGCCGCAAGGGCCGGTTCCATGCGTTGCGCGAGATCGACCTGGACATCGCCAAGGGCGAGTTCGTGACGCTGATCGGCCATTCGGGTTGCGGCAAGTCGACGCTGCTGAACCTGATCGCCGGCCTGCTGCGGCCCACCGACGGCGGTCTGTTGTGCGACGGTCGCGAGATCGCCGGCCCGGGCCCCGAGCGCGCGGTGGTGTTCCAGAACCACTCGCTGCTGCCGTGGCTGACCTGCTTCGACAACGTGCTGCTGGCGGTGGAGTCGGTCTTCGGCGGCCGCGAGCTGCGATCGCGCCTGATGGCGCGCACCGAGGAGGCGCTGCACCTCGTCGGCATGGACCACGCGATGTTCAAGCGGCCGCATGAGATCTCCGGCGGCATGAAGCAGCGCGTCGGCATCGCGCGGGCGCTGGCGATGGAACCCAAGGTGCTGCTGATGGACGAGCCCTTCGGTGCGCTGGACGCGTTGACGCGCGCGCACCTGCAGGATGAGCTGCTGAAGATCGTCGCCGCGACGCACAGCACCGTGGTCATGGTCACGCACGACGTGGACGAGGCGGTGCTGCTGTCCGACCGGATCGTCATGATGACCAACGGCCCGGCGGCCACGATCGGCGAGATCCTGCCCGTCACGCTGCCTCGACCGCGCGATCGCGTCGCGCTGGCCGAGGATCCGGCCTACGTGCATGCGCGCAAGGCGGTGATCGACTTCCTCTACACGCGGCACCGGCACGTCGAGGCCAAGGCCGCCTGATTCCGAGCGCTCCGTTCCTCGTCGCGGTCCATCGAGACCCGGCGTCGCGGAGCCCTGTCCGAAGGAGACTCTCATGACAACGACATCCACGGCGAAACGTCAGCGGCTGGTGATGATCGGCAACGGCATGGCGGGCGTCCGCACGCTCGAAGAGCTGCTGAAGATCGCGCCCGATCTCTATGACATCACCGTCTTCGGCGCCGAGCCGCATCCGAACTACAACCGCATCCTGCTGAGCCCGGTGCTCGCCGGCGAGCAGACGCTGGACGAGATCGTCCTGAATCCGCTGTCCTGGTACGAGGACAACGGCATCACGCTGCACCTCGGCAAGACGGTGACGAGCATCGATCGCATCGGGCGCAAGGTCGTCGCCGACGACGGCACCGAGGCCGGGTACGACCGCCTGCTCATCGCCACCGGCTCGACGCCCTTCATCCTGCCGGTGCCGGGCAAGGAGCTGGACGGTGTCATCGCCTACCGCGACATCGCCGACACGAACGCGATGATCGAGGCGGCGACGAAGTACCGCCACGCCGTCGTCATCGGCGGCGGGTTGCTGGGCCTGGAGGCGGCGAACGGCCTGATGCTGCGCGGCATGCAGGTCACGGTGATCCACATCGCCGGCTGGCTGATGGAACGCCAGCTCGACGACCAGGCCGGCGACCTGCTGCGCAAGTCGCTGCAGGAGCGGGGCCTGTGCTTCCGCATGGGCGCGCAGACGGCGGCGCTGATCGGCGACGAGGACGGCCTGCCGGAGGGGGAGGACCCGGCTGGCCGCCGGGTCCGGGCCGTCCGCTTCAAGGACGGCGAGGAGATCCCCGCCGACCTCGTCGTGATGGCCGCCGGCATCCGCCCCAACACCGCGCTGGCGGAGAGCGCCGGTATCCACTGCCATCGCGGCATCGTCGTCACCGACACGCTGCAGACGGTCACCGATCCCCGCGTGTATGCGGTCGGCGAATGCGCCGCGCACCGCGGCATCGCCTACGGCCTGGTCGCGCCGCTGTTCGAGCAGGGCAAGGTCTGCGCGAACCATCTGGCGCAGTTCGGCATCGGCCGCTACCTCGGCAGCCAGACCAGCACCAAGCTGAAGGTCACCGGCATCGACCTGTTCTCGGCCGGCGACTTCATGGGCGGCGAGGGCACCGAGGAGATCGTGATGAGCGATCCCTTCGCCGGCGTCTACAAGAAGCTCGTGATCAAGGACGACCAGCTCGTCGGCGCCTGCCTGTACGGCGACACCGTCGACGGCAGCTGGTACTTCAAGCTGCTGCGCGAGGGCCGCAAGATCGGCGACATCCGCGACAAGCTGATGTTCGGCGAGAGCAACATCGGCGACGTCGGCCACCAGGGCCACAACAAGGCGGCCGCGATGGCCGACAGCGACGAGGTCTGCGGCTGCAACGGCGTCACCAAGGGCGCCGTCTGCAAGGCGATCAAGGAGAAGGGCCTGTTCACGCTGGAGGAGGTGCGCAAGCACACCAAGGCGAGCGCGAGCTGCGGCTCCTGCACCGGCCTGGTCGAGCAGCTGCTGATGTTCACGACGGGCGGCGACTATTCGTCGGCGCCGAGGAAGAAGGCGATCTGCGGCTGCACCGAACTGAGTCACCAGGAAGTGCGCGACGCCATCTTCAAGGACCACCTCACCCGGCTGGACGACGTCTACGCGCGCCTGAACTGGAAGACGCCCAACGGCTGCGCGACCTGCCGGCCAGCGCTCAACTACTACCTGCTCTCGTCGTGGCCCAAGGAGGCCGTCGACGATCCGCAGTCGCGCTTCATCAACGAGCGCAGCCACGCCAATATCCAGAAGGACGGGACCTACTCGGTGATCCCGCGGATGTGGGGCGGGGAGACGAGCGCCGATGAGCTGCGCCGGATCGCCGACGCCGTCGACAAGTACAAGATCCCCACCGTCAAGGTGACCGGCGGCCAGCGCATCGACCTGCTGGGCGTGCGCAAGGAGGATCTGGTCGAGGTCTGGCGCGACATCGGGATGCCCAGCGGCCATGCCTATGCGAAGGCGCTGCGCACGGTGAAGACCTGCGTGGGGTCCGAATGGTGCCGCATGGGCACGCAGGACAGCACGCAGATGGGCAAGGACCTGGAGCGCGCGATGTGGCGGATGTATGCGCCGCACAAGGTCAAGTTCGCCGTCAGCGGCTGCCCGCGCAACTGCGCCGAGGCCGGCATCAAGGACGTCGGCATCATCGGCGTGGACTCCGGCTGGGAGATGTACGTCGCGGGCAACGGCGGCATCAAGACCGAGGTGGCGCACTTCCTGGTCAAGCTCAAGACGGCCGAGGAAGTCATGGAATACACCGGCGCCTTCATGCAGCTCTACCGCAAGGAGGGCTGGTACCTCGAACGCACGGTGCACTACGTCAGCCGCGTCGGCCTGGACCACGTGAAGCGCCGCATCCTCGACGACGCCGAGGGGCGCAAGGCGCTGTGGGCGGAGCTGCAGTTCGCGCTCGACGGCGAGCCGGACCCGTGGTTCGAGTTCGCCAAGGCGCAGGTCGACGTGCGGCAGTTCGAGCCGGTCGCCACCGTTCAAGCGTGAGGAACATCCGATGACGAACTGGATCTCCGTCTGCAACGTGGCCGACATCCCCGTGCTGGGCTCGCGACGCGTCGCCCGCGCCAAGGGGCCGCAGGTCGCGCTGTTCCGCACCGCCGACGATCGCGTGCATGCGCTGCTCGATCGTTGCCCCCACAAGGCGGGTCCGCTCAGCCAGGGCATCGTCTTCGGCAACGCGGTCGCATGTCCGCTGCACAACTGGACCATCGCGCTGGAGAGCGGCTGCGCCCGCGAGCCGGATGAAGGCCGCACGCCGGTGTTCCAGGTGAAGGTCGAGGACGGTGTCGTGCTGCTGGACCGCGACGAGCTGGACACCGTCGGCATCGATCTGCCGGCGGTGAAGGCCGGGCCCTGCACCCGTGTGGCCTGTTGAGCGGTGGGACCGGTGGCTGAGCCGCTGTCATCGATGAACCCGGACGTCCGCACCACGCGCTCCACCTGCCCATACTGCGGCGTGGGCTGCGGCGTGCTGATCGATGCGGCCGGCGAGGGCGCGCAGGCGCAGATCGTCGGCGTGCGCGGCGATCCGGATCATCCGGCCAACGTCGGCCGGCTCTGCACCAAAGGGTCGACGCTGCACCTGACGGCCACGCCGCTGGTGCGCGCGCAGCAGCGGCTCCTGCAACCGGCCTGGCGGGCGACGCGCGAGGTGCCGCTCCAGCCGCTGGAGTGGGACACAACGACGCGGCAACTCGCCGATCGATTGCTGGCGATCCGCGCCGAGCATGGCCCGGACGCGATCGGCTTCTACATCTCGGGGCAGCTGCTGACCGAGGACTATCACGCGTTCAACAAGCTGGCGCGCGGGCTGATCGGCACCAACAACATCGACAGCAACTCGCGGCTGTGCATGAGCTCGGCGGTCGTGGGCTACAAGCAGTCGTTGGGGGCGGATGCGCCGCCCACCTGCTACGACGACCTGGAGCGGACGGACTGCCTGTTCATCGCCGGCGCCAACACGGCGTGGGCGCATCCGATCCTGTTCCGCCGCATCGAGGCGGCGCGCGCCGCGCGGCCGGGGATGAAGATCATCGTCGTCGACCCGCGCCGCACCGAGACCGCCGAGTTCGCCGATCTGCACCTGGCGCTGAAGCCGGGCAGCGATGTCGCGCTCTTCCACGGGATGCTGCACGCGGCGATCTGGGAGGGCTGGATAGCCGCTGCGTTCATCGAGCGACACACGAGCGGCTTCGACGCGCTGAAGGCCCTGGTGCGCAGGATGACGCCGGCGGAGTCGGCGCGGCTGACCGGGCTGAAGGAAGCGGACATCCTGCAGGCGGCGCAATGGTTCGCGCAGTCGCCGTCGACCTTGTCGCTGTATTGCATGGGCCTGAACCAGAGCAGCAGCGGCGCGGCGAAGAACACGGCGTTGATCAACCTGCATCTCGCGACGGGACAGATCGGCCGCGCGGGCGCGGGGCCGTTCTCGTTGACGGGTCAGCCCAATGCGATGGGCGGCCGCGAGAGCGGCGGCATGGCGACGCTGCTGCCCGGCCATCGCGACCCGGGCAATGCGGCGCATCGCGCGGAGGTCGCTGCGATGTGGGGCGTGGACGCGCTGCCGGAGCGGCCGGGGAAGACGGCGGTCGAGCTCTTCGAGGCGGCGGCGCGGGGCGACCTCAAGGCGCTCTGGATCGCGTGCACGAACCCGGCGCAGTCCATGCCTGATCAGGCGCTGGTGCGCGCGGCGCTGGCGCGCTGCGAGCTGGTGATCCTGCAGGAGGCCTTCGCGGGCACGGCGACGGCGGCATTCGCCGACGTGGTGCTGCCTGCGGCGACCTGGGCGGAGAAGGACGGCACGGTCACCAACAGCGAGCGGTGCATCAGCCGCGTACGCGCGGCGCTGCCGCCGGCCGGCGAGTCGCGTGCCGACTGGCGCATCGTGCGGGACGTGGCGCAGCGCATCGAGGCGGCGCTGCGGCCGGAACTGCCGTCGCTCTTCGCCTGGGAGCGTGAGGAGCAGCTCTGGCTGGAGCATCGCGAGGCGACGCTCGGGCGGGACCTCGACATCGGCGGCCTGAGCTACCCGATGCTGGAGGCGGCGCCGCGGCAGTGGCCCTGGCCCGCAGGCGCGAAGGCCGCGAAGGCGCGGCTCTACGAGGACGGTGAGTTCGCTCACGCGGACGGACGTGCCCGCTTCATCACGAAGCCCTTCATGGCGACTGCGGAGGTGCAGGACGCGAAGTTTCCGCTGGCGCTGAGCACGGGCCGGCTGCGCGACCAGTGGCACGGCATGAGCCGCAGCGGCACCGTCGCCAGGCTCTTTGCCGGGGAGCCGGGGCCGGCGCTGACGATGCACCCGCAGGACATCGATCGACGCGGGCTGAAGGCGGGCGCGCTGGTGCGCGTGCGCTCCCGGCGCGGTGAGGCGATCGTGCCGCTGCGCGCGGACGACAGCGTCGGCGCGCAGCAGGCCTGGTTGCCGATGCACTGGGGCAGCGAGTTCCTCGGCGGGCGAGGGCTTTCCGGGGTCAACGCGCTCACGCAGTCGACGTACTGCCCCGATGCGCGGCAGCCGGAACTGAAGTTCACGGCGGTGGCGGTCGAGACGGTCGACTTGCCGTGGCGGATCTTCGGCGCCGCGTGGGTTCGTGCCGGCGAGGGCGCCGCGCTGCGCAGCCAGCTCCGTGCGTTGATGGCGGAGGCGGACTACGCCTGCTGCCTGCCAGGGCCGGCGCAGGAGACGCAGGGCGCTCAGGAAGGGCAAGAAGGGCAAGAAGGGCAAGAAGGGCCGGGAGGGCGTAGCGCATTGGTGGGCTGGAGTCTGGAGCTCGCCTTCGCGGAACCACCGCCGGCAGCGGTCGTCCAGGCGCTGGCCGCCATGCTGCAACTGAACGGTGTTGGCGTGCTGCGTTATGCCGACGGACGCCGCGGACGCAGCCGAGCCTTGCGGCTGGATGGCGAAGGCGCGGACGCCAGGTTGCAGGCGCTGATGCGCGTCGGCGAGGGCAGCGAGGCCGCGTGGCTCGATGCCCTCTGGCGCGAGCGCGCACCGGTCGCCCCGTTCGGACGGCGCCTGCTGGCGCCCGACGCGGAGCAGCCCGCTGCGGCGCTCAGTCCGCAGATCTGCAATTGCTTCAACGTGCGCGAGGACGCGATCGCCGCGTGCCTCCGCGACCAGCCGGACGGGACGTTCGAGGATCGCCTCGCCGCCTTGCAAGGCGAGTTGCGCTGCGGCACGCAGTGCGGCTCCTGCCTGCCGGCGCTGAGGCGCCTCGTGCACACCACGGCATCGGCGACAACGATGAGCACGACGACGGCGGTCACGGCAACGACGGCCACGACAACGGCCACGACAACGACCACGACAACGACAACGACCACGACAACGTCGCCGCCGATCCAGGTCATGCCTGTCTCGAACGAAGTGAAGGAACCGACATGAGCCCGCTCGATGCCAGCCCGACCGACAGCCTGATCGGCCCCACGATCGCCCGCCCGCCGTGTGTTTCCCTCGTCGGCGCGGGGCCGGGTGATCCGGAACTGCTCACGGTCAAGGCGCTCAAGCGGCTGCAGCAGGCGGAGGTCGTGCTGACGGACGATCTCGTCGACAAGCGCGTGCTGGCGTGTCTGCCGGCCTCCGCGCGCGTATTGCACGTGGGCAAGCGCGGCGGCTGCGTGTCGACGGAGCAGCGCTTCATCCACGAGCTGATGATCCGCGAGGCCAGGGCCGGCGCGCGCGTGGTGCGACTGAAGGGAGGAGATCCGTTCGTCTTCGGACGCGGCGGCGAAGAAGTCGATGCGCTTCGCGAGGCGGGGATCGAGGTCGAGGTGGTCAATGGCTTGTCCGCCGGGCTGGCGGCGGCGGCCTCGGTCGGTGTCCCGGTCACGGACCGGCGCTGCACGCCGGGCGTGGCCTTCGTGACCGGGCACAGCGGAGAACACGGTGTCGCGCCGGATTGGGCGGCGCTGGCGCGCAGCCGGCTCACGCTCGTGGTGTACATGGGGTTGACGCGCGCCGCGGTGATCGCACAGTCATTGCAGGACGGTGGCCTGGCCGCGGAGACGCCAGCGGTCATCGTGAGCGCGGCCCACACGCCGCGTCAGCGCGAGTGCTTCACGACGCTCGCCGATCTGCCCGCCGCGATCGAGCGCGAGGGACTGCCGAGCCCGGCGCTGCTGGTCATCGGCGAGGTGGTGGCGCTGTCGCCGCAGTGGCGGGCAGATCTGGGCCTTGAGGGTTCGACGTCGGCCGCGGATGAAGCGGCGGCTGCGGCCGTCAGTGACGCAGCGGCCGCGATGACCGATGACATCGATGATGTCGATGAGTCACGCGTCGCCGCGCGCTTCCAGGCGGCGTAGTCTGAGCATGATCAGCATGCCGACGGTGAGCACGGCGGCGGTCAGCCAGAGCGACGCCCGGTAGCTGCCGCTGGCCTGCGCCATCGCGCCTGCGAGCGCCGGTGCGGTGACCTGAGCGACGCCGTAGCTCAGGGTGAGACGCGCCATCGCCTTGCCGGGATTGCCGGGCGAGCGCCGTCCCACGAGCGCGAGCGTGAGGCTCACGAGCCCGATGAAGGTCGCCCCGTAGAGCAGCGCGCCGGTGAGCGCGGCGGCGAGGCCGCCGGACAGCATGGGCAGGACGACGGAGACGATCTGCAGCGCGAAGGCGGCGAGCAGCGCGTTGAGATCGCCGAAGCGGCGCGCCACGCGGTCCCACAGGAACACGGCCGGCGTGGCGGCGAGCCCGACCAGCAGCCACGCCCAGGGGCCCTGACCGTGAAGCAGCGGCTGACGCTCGACGATGGTCACGGTGAACGTGGCGCTGATGACGAAGCCCCAGCCGGCGCAGAAGTAGCCCGCGATCATCCAGCGCATCCAGCGGCCGCTGGGCGCGCCGGCGGCGAGTGTGGCGGTCGCGGGGGGCGGGACGGGCGGACGCCACCACCAGGTGATCGCGAGCAACGGCACGCCGATGGCGACGAAGCCCCACCAATGGCCGGCCCAGTCGAGCGCGAGCCGGTCCATCGCCATCGCGCCGATCGCGGAGACGACGATGCCCAGGCCGAGACCCATGAAGTGGATGCCGAGCTCCGGGCGTCTGCCGGCGCGCATCAGGAAGCCCAGCACGAGGCCGGAGCCCAGCAGCATGCCGGCGGCGCCGCTGAGTCCGCCGAGGTAGCGGGAGACGGCCCACAGTACGAGGTTGGGCGCGAGGGGCATCATCGCGGTGGCGACGAGCCCGAGCAGCATGCCCCAGAAGTACAGCCGCGAGCGCCAGCGCGGATCGTCGATGAGCGCGGCGAGGACGGCGCCGCTCATGTAGCCGGCGTAGTTGACGGCGGCGAGCGTGCCGCTCATCGCGTCGCCGAGCGCGGCCTGCTGCTGCATCAGCGGCAGCACCGGCGTGTAGGCGAAGCGCGCCAGGCCGATGCTCAGGATCAGGCCGGCGATGCCGCCGGTGGAGACTTGCCAGGGCTGGAGGCTTTCCGTGGGAGGCGTGGCGATCGGATTCATGGGCGACCTCAGCGATCCGTGAGCCGCCGAGGGATGGCGCGCATGCCGTGAATCACGCGCAGTACGCGAACATCGTCGCGGTGTTCGGTGTAGAACATCAGGTGGGGGAGACGCGTCATGTAGTACTCGGCGACGTCCCGGCCTGGCGATCCATCTCCATGCCGAGCAATTCGGAAAGGTAATCGTTGCTGGACTCGAAGCCGCCGCGCTGGACCTGAGGGTCGATGAACGCGATCTGTGCCTCGGTCAGCGAGAAGGACTGGGTCGGCATGAGGGGATCCTGCAATGACGGCTGAGAAGTGTGGCTGTGATGAGATAACGGGGCCATGAGCAAGCCTTCAAAGCGAAGGAGGCGGTCAGCCTACGCCCGGCGCGCTCGTCGAAAACCCATTCCCAAAGCAAAACGACCTCTATTCAAGAGGTCGTTGCGCGAGATCAAAAAGTTTCCCAATCGCCGTCGGGAGCCGCTGTTGCGCTGGGTCCCGATGGGGCTGGCGCCGCCGGTTTTGGTGGATGCGACGCGGTGGGCGCTTTCGCTGTGGGCACCTTGGTGACAGGTCTTGCCACGGGTTTCGGCGTGGACGTCTTGGCCGCGGGCTTGGCGACCGGCGTCTTGGTCGCGGAGGCCGTCGACGGCTTCGGGGCCAGCGGCGTCTTCGCGACGGACGTCGCCACGGGACGCGGCGCGGCGGCAGGCCTTGCCACCGGTGCCGGCGAGCGAGTAATCGGCGCCGGCGCCGCGATGGCGTCCATCGCATCTCCGGGCTTCGGCTTGGGATCGCTGACCTTGAAGTGCCCCACCAGCGCGGTGAGCTTGCGCGCCTGCTCGCTGAGCGATTCGGCCGCGGCCGCCGATTCCTCGACCAGCGCGGCGTTCTGCTGCGTCATCTGGTCCAGCTGCGCCACCGACCCGTTGACGCTGCCGATGCCCTGACTCTGCTCCACCGTGCTCGCGCTGATCTCACCGATGATGTCCGACACGCGCTGCACGCTGGCGACGATCTCGTTCATCGTCGCGCCGGCGTCGCGCACCTGCTGCGAGCCGACTTCCACCTTGGTCACGCTGTCGCCGATCAGCGCCTTGATCTCGCGCGCCGCGCCCGCGCTGCGCTGCGCCAGCGCCCGCACCTCGGACGCCACCACCGCGAAGCCCTTGCCGTGCTCGCCCGCGCGGGCCGCCTCGACGGCCGCATTCAAGGCCAGGATGTTGGTCTGGAACGCGATGCCGTCGATGGTCCCGATGATGTCGTTGATCTTCTTGGCCGACGCGTCGATCTGCGCCATCGTGCCCACCACGTCGCCCACCGCCGTGCCGCCGCGCGCGGCCACCGCGGCCGCGCTGCCCGCGAGCTGGTTGGCGGTGCGTGCGCTCTCGGCGCTCTGCTGCACGGTGCCGGTCAGCTGCGACAGCGACGACGCCGCCTGCTGCAGGTTGGACGCGGTCTGCTCGGTGCGCAGGCTCAAGTCCTGGTTGCCGCTGGCGATCTCCTGGCTGGCGGTCTGCATGCCGTCGGCGCTGGCGCGCACTTCGCGGATGACCTTGCGCAGCGAGCTTTTCATCGCGGCCAGCGCGCGCTGCACGTCGCCGATCTCGTCCTCGCGGTACGCGCGCTCGACGTGGAACAGGTCGCCCTCGCCGATGCGCTCGGCCTCGGACATCAGCGACTTCAGCGGCGCCGAGATGGTGCGAACGAAATAGGCGGTGGCCAGCGCCAGCAGGCCCACGATGAGCGCCATCAGCGCCGCCACGCCCCACACCGTGCGCATGCGCTCGGCGCCTGCGGCCTCGCGCAGCGTCGCCGACCGCTTCTGCTGCAGCACGACGAACTCCTGCTGCGCGGCCAGGTACTGCTCGATCGCGGGCACGACCTTCTGCTTGAGCGCCTGGTGCGAGCCGTCGTTGTCGCCGCCGGCCTTCAGCTTGTTGGCGTCGTTGCGCGCGGCGATGTAGGCCTTGCGCTGCTCGGCGATCTTCGCCATCGCGGCCTTGTCGTCCTCGTCTTCGGCCAGCGCCTCGAGCTGCTTCTGCACCTCGTTGATCGTCTCGGTGGTGCGCGCGATGTCGGCCTTCATCGAATCGGCGACGGCGTTGTCGTTCGCGGCCAGCCCGGCCTGCACGCGGCTCGCGTTGGCCTCCGTGAGGCCGCGCCAGCGCAGGGCGAGTTCGAAACGCTGCTGCTGCCGCTCCTGTGTCACCTGGGCGACTTCCAGCAGGCTGCGTGTCCGGGACGCGGCTCCCAGCGACATGACGACCGTCATGACGGACATGACGGCGACGGGGATCCACAGTCGCGTGGCGATGGAGAACTTCATCGGTCCGGAGCCTTGTTGTTGTGTCGACGGCGTCGCCCCGGGGTGGTGCGACGAGCCTCGATTCAATCCTAAATCGGCTGTCCGGTGCACCGGCTTGAGGACAAACACTGCTAACCTGCCGCCCAGTCCCTCATGTCACCGACATTTCCCCCAAGTACTCCACACTTGCTGGCATCTCCCCCATGAGCTTCCTGGCCATCGACATCGGCAACACCCGCCTCAAGTGGGCGCTCTATGCCGGCCCGCAACCGGGCAGTCCGATGCTGGCGCACGGCGCGCAGTTCCTGGAGAACATCGAGACGCTGGCCGAGAACGACTGGGCGAAGCTGCCGGCGGCGCCGGGCAGCATGCTCGGCAGCAACGTGGCCGGCGACGCGATGCGGCATCGCGTCGAGGAGCAGATGGAGGAGATCTGGGACATCGAGCCGCGTTGGGTGGCCTCGTCGGCGCAGGCCGGCGGCGTCACCAACGGGTACGACCATCCCGGACGCCTGGGCGCGGACCGCTTCGTCGCGCTGATCGGCGCGCGCCACCATGTGCTGGCGCGCGGACGCGGGCAAGCGCCGAAACCGGCGCTGGTGGTGATGGTGGGCACCGCGGTGACGGTCGACGCGCTCGACGCGGACGGGCGTTTCCTCGGCGGCCTGATCCTGCCGGGCCACGGGATCATGCTGCGTTCGCTGGAAGGCGGCACCGCCGGCCTGCGCGTGCCGACCGGCGAGGTGCGGGAGTTCCCGACCAACACCTCGGACGCGCTCACCAGCGGCGGCAACTACGCGATCACCGGCGCGATCGAGCGCATGCATCGCCACATCCTGAAGCGCTGCGGTCAGGCGCCGGTCACGCTGATGACTGGCGGCGCGGGCTGGAAGGTCTCGCCCGCGCTGGACATCCCGCACGAGCTGATCGACTCGCTGATCTTCGACGGGCTGCTGGCGCTGCAGGCGCATCGGCTGGCGCTCTGACTTCGCGCCGTCGCCTGTCCCCTCGCTCCGGGACGATGCGGGCTGGCCCCTGCGTGTGACACTGGCTTCGTCCGTCACCGTTGACTCCAGGGAGCATCGAATGAGCGAGATGAAGACCGTGTTGCCGCTGATCGCCGCTGTCTTCGGCACGGCGGTGTCGATAACGCTCGGAGGTTGCGCGACCTCCCACCGCCAGTGGGAGAAGGCCGACGCGCCGATGTCGCAGGTCGAGAAGGACAAGGCCGAATGCGACTACGAGGCCAAGGCCGCGACCGCGAGTTATTCGACGGCCAGCTCCGGCAAGGAGAGCGGCAGCGAATCGATGGGCAGGGCGGTCGGCGACGGCATCGTCATCGCCGAGAAGCGCATCGAGCTGACCAACGAGTGCATGAAGGTGCGCGGGTACCGGCCGCGGCCCTCCTGAAGCTCACACGTCGACCTTGAATCCGAGGTCGATCTCCGACGCCGGCACGCCGCCGCGCAGGCCCCAGTTCTCGCGTTCGACCTCGTTGAGCGTGATCGTGATGTGGTCGGCGGGAATGTCGAGCGCACTCAGGCGCTCGACGATGCTGCGATAGAGGCGACGCTTCGCCTCGATCGTCCGGCCGGCGAAGCCGGTGACCGTGACCAGGGTGTAGCACTCAGGGCGCGACAGACGCGGCGGGTAGATGAACCGGTGCGGCTCGTAGGCGACGAGGCGCACGCAGCGGTCTTCCGCCGGGATCTTGAAGCCTTCGATCAGCGCGTCCTGCACGGCCTCGATCAACTGGACTTCCTGCTCCTGAGAGTAGGCGCGGCGGACTTCGATGAGGGTGCTCGGCATGGGCGCGGCGGTGGAGGGCGACGGGCCCAGCTTATCGCGACCCAGGCGGAGAGAGACGTGGAAGTGCGGCATGACGGATCGGTGTCCACTCGTTGAGGAGACGCCAATGTCGTCATGCCCTTCGAGGGCAGCATGAGCCCGCGGTGAGGTCGGTGTGAAGTCGGACGCCCCCCGCCGACGTCCTCGGCCCTTCATCGACGCTTCAGCGGCTCACCACGTGCTTGCTCTGGAAGTCGACCGGCACCGACGTGTGCTGATGGACGACACGCCACGTGCCGCCCTCGTTGCGCAGAAGCACCGTGAGACGGTTCTCCGTGGACCTCAACGGCTGCCCATCCGCATCGAGCGCCGCGAATGCGAGCGTCGCCGAACCGCCGGCCACGTGCGCATCGTGCCAGGTCTTGACGTCCTTGGCCGTCACACGCACGCGGACGTCCTGGATGCCTGCGAACCAGCCGGCGATCATGCCCGCCCAGTCTTCGCGACCAGCGAACTCCCAGCGGTCCCAGCTGTCGAAGACCTGGACGTCTTCGGCATACAGGTCGACGAAGCGCTGCAGATCGCGGTCGAAGACCGCGGCGGCGTAGTCGCGCAGGAAGGTGTGAACGGGATCGTCGGTCATCGCGGGCTCCTGGAGTTCATCGAAGGGAGATGACGAACGACGAACGGGATCGGCGGTTTTCGACATTGGCCGTTCGAAGAGGTTCCGCTCGGTCCGGTGCCATCACCGCACGCGCTGCTGATGCCGCGCCCAGTCGCGTTTCCACGCCACGACGTTGTACAGCAGCACCGAGGCCGACGTCGCCCAGAACATGCCGAGCCAGATGCCGACGACCTTCAGCGTGAAGGCCATGTCGCCGTCGCAGCGGCCGATGGCGTTGCAGGGAGACGGGACGTAGACGTCAATGAGCAGGGCGGTCGAGACGTTCCACATCAGCAGCCCGATGAGCACGGAAGCGAGAAAGCGGTTCATGGCGAGACGAGTCCTTTCCTGAGGTGAAGGACCCAGTCTCGCCATGGGGTTCGAACTCAGCATGAGCCCTGTGTGAGCTCAGGGTGAAGTCGTCGGACGCTGCACACCGGGGGCGACCTCGGGGAAGACGGAGCGCCGCCGCTGCGGCAGCCCTCAGAGAATGAACCGGCTCAGATCCTCATCCTGCGCCAGTGCGCCCAGCTTCTCGTCGACCTGCGCGCCGTCGATGGTCACCGTGTTGCCGGCGTGCTTGTGCGCGTCGAAGCTGATGTCGTCCAGCAAGCGCTCCAGCACCGTGGACAACCGGCGCGCGCCGATGTTCTCGGTGCGCTCGTTGACCTCGTAGGCGATCTGCGCCAGCCGGCGGATGCCGTCGGCGCTGAGCTCCAGCGTCAGGCCTTCCGTCGCCAGCAAGGCCTGGTACTGCTTCACCAGGCTCGCGTGCGTGCTCGACAGGATGGCCTCGAAGTCGCCCACCGACAGCGACTTCAGCTCGACCCGGATCGGGAAGCGGCCCTGCAGCTCGGGGATCAGGTCGCTGGGCTTGCTCAGGTGGAACGCGCCCGAGGCGATGAACAGGATGTGATCGGTCTTCACCATCCCGTACTTCGTGTTCACCGTCGTGCCTTCGACCAGCGGCAGCAGGTCGCGCTGCACGCCCTGGCGCGACACGTCCGCGCCGCCGCCGTGCTCGTTGCGCGTCGCCACCTTGTCGATCTCGTCGATGAAGACGATGCCGTTCTCCTGCGCCATCGCCAGCGCCGCGGTCTTGATCTCGTCCTCGTTGACGAGCTTGCCGGCCTCTTCCTCGACCAGCAGCTTGCGCGCCTCGGCGATCTTGACCTTGCGTTTGGTCTTCTTCTCCTGCCCCATCTGCGAGAACAGGCCTTTGAGCTGCTCGGCCATCTCCTCCATGCCCTGCGGCCCGAGGATCTCCATCGAAGGCTTGCCCTCGCTCAGCTCGATCTCGATCTCCTTCTCGTCCATCGAGCCTTCACGCAGGCGCTTGCGCATGACCTGGCGCGCGGTGTTGTCCGCGCCGCCGCTCTCGGTCGTCGCGGGCGCGAAGCCGGTCGAGGACCGCGGCGGAGGCACCAGGACGTCCAGGATGCGCTCCTCGGCCGCGTCCTCGGCCCGCGCGCGCTGGAAGCGCATCTGGCGCTCGCGCTCCTGCTTGACCGCGATGTCGACCAGGTCGCGCACGATGCTGTCCACGTCCTTGCCGACGTAGCCGACCTCGGTGAACTTCGTGGCCTCGACCTTGATGAAGGGGGCATCGGCCAGCTTCGCCAGGCGGCGCGCGATCTCGGTCTTGCCGACGCCCGTCGGACCGATCATGAGGATGTTCTTCGGCGTGATCTCGCCGCGCAGCTTCTCGTCGACCTGCTGGCGCCGCCAGCGGTTGCGCAAGGCGATGGCGACGGCGCGCTTCGCATCGGCCTGGCCGACGATGTGCCGGTCGAGTTCGGAGACGATTTCCTGCGGGGTCATGCTGCTGCTCATTGGAGCCCCTCGTTCGATGGGACCATCGGCCGATCCCCCGAGGGGATGGCCACTTGCTTGGGGCGGCCCGGCGCCGTGTGGCTGTTCATTCGAGGACCTCGATCGTGTGGTTGCCGTTGGTGTAGATGCAGATCTCGCCGGCGATGACCAGCGACTGCTTGACGATGTCCACCGCGCTCAGTTCGCTGTGGTTGAGCAGCGCCTTCGCCGCCGCCTGCGCGTAGGCGCCGCCGCTGCCGATGGCGACGATGCCCTGCTCGGGCTCCAGCACGTCGCCGTTGCCGGTGATGATCAGCGAGGCGGTGCGATCGGCCACCGCGAGCATCGCCTCCAGCCGCCGCAGCACGCGATCGGTGCGCCAGTCCCGCGTCAGCTCCACCGCCGCGCGCACGAGGTTGCCCTCGTACTTCTCCAGCTTCGCCTCGAAACGCTCGAACAGCGTGAACGCGTCCGCCGTCGCACCGGCGAAGCCCGCCAGCACCTGGTTCTTGTGGAGCTTGCGCACCTTGCGCGCCGTGGACTTCACGACGATGGTGCCCAGCGTCACCTGGCCGTCGCCGCCGATCGCGACCTGGTTGCCGCGGCGCACGCTGACGATGGTGGTGCCGTGGTACGGCGGAAGCGGGGAGGAGTGGTCTTGCGACATGGGGGATCCGACCTCTGGAACGCGTTGGACGTCTGGAACGTCATGACCGTCTCACGTGGGTTCCCTCGGGGGAATCACAAGGTGGGGAGACGCTGAGGAAAAGCCTGCGGCACCGCGTGTGCGAATGCCGATTGACGGGGTCGATGATCGGACATCTGAAAGCACAACGGGGCCAGAGGCCCCGTTGCTGCGTCGGTTGAACGCGAAGATCGATGCCGCCGGCGGCGTCAGACGTGCCGGACCTTGACCCGGGCGTGTTCGTTGATGCCCATCGCGCCGAAGAACAGCGCCACCAGCCGGTGCGCATCGCTGAACTGCACCGCGCGGTTCTCGCTGCGTCGCGCCAGCACCCAGTTGAGCAGGTCGCCCGCGGCCATGAAGTCCAGGCGGATCAGCTTCGGGCAGGCGATCGTCACGAGAGAGGCGCCGCCCAGCTGCTCGGTCATCAAGGCCAGCGTCTCGCTGATGTCGCCGCTGAGCTGGCCGGACAGTTCCATCAGCGCCGCGGTGTTGACCGCGTCGGTCATCGTCGACTCGAGGAAGGCGATGCCGGTGTCCATCGCCGCCGGCTGGATGGACGACGGCGAGCTCGTCGACAGCGCATTGCCGCTGATGCGGACGTGGCACAAGGCCTTTTCCCAGCTCGGCGGCGAGACCTCGTAGGTCACGCAGTAGTCGATGGCGACCTCGTCGAACTGGTCCGGACGGTTGGCCAGGCGCAGCGCTTCCAGGCGCAGCATCCAGAGGATGGGGTCCGCGTCGCGGCTGCCCACCGGCGCCTGCTCGCGCAGCACCTGGAAGAAGTGGTCGCCCGACAGCCAGCGCAGGTCCAGCGCCTGCTGGGCCCACGCCCGGAACAGGTCGCGCAGCTTGGCGCAGGCCTCCATGTCGATCTGGCGCAGCGGCGCCCAGTCGATCACCCACGGCATCGGCAGGTTCTCGCAGCGCGTGCGCATCTGCGTCACCGCCTCGACGTCCAGGTATTCCGGGGTGGTCCAGGAGACGCTGCTCGCGCGGCCGCGCGGGGCGCGCTCCGCCTGCACCGCCTCGGCCACCAGCTTGGGCAGCGAGAACCATTGCGGCGACGACAGCCCGAACTGCTGGGCGTAGTCGTTGGCCAGGTGCTCGAACTTGCCCTGCTGGCCGGTCGCCCGGTACAGGTCGAACAGCACCAGCCAGGTCTCGGCGTGCTCATGGCGCGCGCCCCCCTGGCGGGTCAGGTCGATCAGGCTGCGTTCGCAGTGTTCGTAGTCGGCGTTGGCGAAGGCGATGACCGCCTCGTCCAGCTCGGCGTCATGGACGACCTCGCTGACCTCGACCTGCGGATCCGCGACGCGGAAGCTCAGCGTCGGGATTTCCTTCTTCAATTCGGGAATCGGTGCCGGGGCGCCCGCCGGCGACGGCGGCGCGATGCCGGCGCCCATCGAGGCGGCCGCCGGCGCGGGCGACAGGTCCAGGCGTTCGATCTGGGCCGGCGGCGCGTGGTCGGAAACCCGCGCGCCGATCTGGCCGAGCTGGTCCGCCGGCTGCGTCGCCGCGAAGTTGACCGGACGGGTGCTGGTCTCGAAGAAGCCGGGCGGATGCTGCCCCTGGACCTGCGTCGGCACGAAGCCCTCGCCGACCATCTGCTGCTCGATCTGGTCGATCTTGGCCTTCACCGTGCCGTCGTCGCGCCGCACGCCCTGGATCTCGCTGATGCGGCCCAGTTCGTCGATGCCCGAGGTGGCATGGCCGCCCAGGGCGGCCAGCTGCTCGGGGGTCAGGCCTTCACGGCGGATCTTGCGCAGCATGTCGAGCTCGCGCTTGCGCACGAAGTCGTTGCGGCGCTTGCGCTCCACCATCGCCCGCAGCTCGGCCTTCGCGGCGTCGGCCTCGGGGTCGTCCTGGCGCGAGTTGATCTCCGCCCAGTCGGTCGTCGGATTGGCGACGAATCGCGCCACCTTGCGGAAGAAGCTCTCGCCTTCTTTGGTGCCGTCTTTGGGGTCGGACATGCTCTAGCGGACCTTGCTCTTCGCAGTAGTGGCGGTACTTCCGGGTTCTCGGCGGACGCGGGGTGACTCAGTCCCCGAACATCTTCTGCTTCAGCTCGCGGCGCTGCTGCGCCTCGAGCGACAGCGTCGCGGTCGGGCGGGCGATCAGCCGGCCCAGGCCGATCGGCTCGCCGGTCTCGTCGCAGTAGCCGTACTCGCCGCTGTCCAGGCGCGTCAGCGACTGCATGATCTTCTTCAGCAGCTTGCGCTCGCGGTCGCGGGTGCGCAGCTCCAGCGCGTGCTCTTCCTCGATCGTGGCGCGGTCGGCCGGATCGGGGACGATGGACGTGTCCTCGCGCAGGTGCTCGGTCGTCTCGCCGGCGTTGGACAGGATGTCTTCCTTGAGCTGCGTCAGCTTCGCGCGGAAGAACTCGACCTGCTTGTCGTTCATGTATTCGGTGTCGGGCATCGCGAGCACTTCGGCATCGGACAGTTCGGCACCGGCCTTGGTTTTCCAGGCAGAGGAGAGTTTGGGGTCGGCTTTCACGGCAGGTCGGCTGTTCTGGTTCGTTGATGTCGGGGTCGAGGGCCGGACGGGGCTGTCCAGCAGTGAGACCGTGCTGTCGGGCGCGTCCGCGTCGGCGGACTTGCCTTCCGCGGCGGCCTTGGATCCCTTGGCGGACGCCGCGGGGGTCTTGGTCGCTGCGGTCTTGGAGGCCGGGGTCTTGCTCACGTTCACTCTCCTAGCGGCTCTTTATACCTGCTCGACATGAGAAGCCGGGGCTTCCCGCCGTTGGCGCAGGGGCCTGGTTCGGGCGCGGCGGATTGTAGCCACCTCCGCCGCCGCGCCATCGATGGCTGTGAACCATCATTCAGTGTGGCACTAAGCCAGACACCCTTCCAGCCCCTGCATGAGGATGTCCTTCGGCAAATCGATACCGATGAACACCATCTTGCTGACCTTCTTTTCATCCGGCATCCACTTCGGGCCGAGATCCGAACCCATCAGCTGGTGCACGCCCTGGAAGATGACCTTCTTGTCGGTGCCGTTCATGTGGAGCACGCCCTTGTAGCGCAGCATCTTCGGGCCATACACCTGCACGATCGCGCCAAGGAAATCCTCCAGCTTGGCCGGATTGAACGGCCGCTCCGAGCGGAAGACGAAGGACTTGACGTCGTCGTCATGGTGATGATGGTGCGGATGGTCGCAGGCCTCGCCGGGGGCGTGGTCGTGGCCTTCATGGCCGTGGTCGTGCGCGTGACCATGGTCATGCCCGTGATCGTGCGCATGGTCGTGGCCGTGATCGTCCACGGCCAGGAACTCCGGATCGATCTCCAGCTTGGCGTTCAGGTTGAAGCCGCGCAGGTCGAAGACGTCCTTGATCGGCACCTCGCCGAAGTGGACCTTCGACTGCGGCGCGCGCGGGTTCATGTGCTTGAGGCGGTGCGACAGCGCGTCGACGGCGGCGGCGTCGACCAGGTCGGTCTTGCTCAGGAAAATCTGGTCGGCGAAGCCCACCTGGCGGCGCGCCTCCTGGCGCGTGTCGAGCTGGTCGTTGGCGTGCTTGACGTCGACCAGGGTCAGGATCGAGTCGAGCAGGAAGGTTTCCGCGATCTCGTCGTCCATGAAGAAGGTCTGCGCCACCGGGCCGGGGTCGGCCAGGCCGGTGGTCTCGATGACGACGCGCTCGAAGTCGAGCTCGCCCTTGCGCCGTTTCGCGGCCAGGTCGGCCAGCGTGGTGCGCAGGTCCTCGCGGATGGTGCAGCAGACGCAGCCGTTGCTCAGCTGGATGATCTGCTCCTGCGTCTCGCTGACGAGGATGTCGTTGTCGATGTTCTCCTCGCCGAACTCGTTCTCGATGACGGCGATCTTCTGGCCGTGCGCCTCGGTCAGCACGCGCTTGAGCAGCGTGGTCTTGCCCGAGCCCAGGAAGCCCGTGAGGATGGTGGCGGGGATCAGCCCGGCGGCCGGGCCCGCGGCGGCGGACGCGGCGGCAGACGTGGCGGCAGACGTGGCAGACGCGGCGGTATCAGGGGACGACATGATGGAAGACCAATCTGTAAGGAAGCCTGGGCCCGGCAATTGAGGGCGGATGACTGTGTTTCAAGCGAATGTCAATGTCAATCGGTTATTCTGGCGCCTCTTCAACGACGGCACACACCCCAGTGTCTGAACCTCAGCCTAGTCGGCCCGCCAAACACGGCGGGCGTGGCAATGAACAACGCGGCCTGCTCGAACGCGTCCTCGAATTCCTGCACCCCGGGCCCGATTCGACCAGCGAGCTGATCGAGAACTTCGCCGAAGCGGAGGAGCGCGACCTGATCGCGCCCGAATCGCGCCAGATGCTCGAGGGCGTCCTGCGGATGGCCGAACTCAGCGCCGGCGACGTGATGGTCGCCGCGCCGCGGATGGACCTGCTGGACATCCAGTGGGCGCCCGATGATCTGCTGGCCAACGTCATCGACACGGGACACTCGCGTTTCCCGGTCTACGACGGCCAGCGCGACAACATCATCGGCATCCTGCTCGCCAAGGACCTGCTCAAGCTCCAGCGCGCACCGGAACTGAACCTGCGCGCCCTGCTGCGCCCGGCAGTTTTCGTGCCCGAGAGCAAGGGCCTGAATGAATTGCTGCGCGATTTCCGCTCCAACCGCAATCACCTGGCCATCGTCATCGACGAATTCGGCAACACGGCGGGCCTGATCACCATCGAGGACGTGCTCGAGGAGATCGTGGGCGAGATCGAGGATGAATTCGACGTCGGCGACGGCGACGCCGGCATCTACACGCTGGCCGACGGCAGCTACCGCGTCGCCGGCGACGCCGACGTGGCGGCGGTCAACGAGTCCTTCGGGCTGTCGCTGTCGGTGGCCGACTTCGACACCATCGGCGGCCTGGTCGCGCACGAGCACGGCCGCGTGCCGCGCCGCGGCGAGACCGTCGAGGTGGCCGGCCTGCGCTTCTCGGTGATGATCAACCGCGGCGGCGCCGTGCGCTGGTTCAAGGTGACCCGCGCGCCGGCCTCCGAGGCCGACGACCACAGCGGCTGATGCGCCGCGGCGTGACGCTCGCCGGGTCCGACCGGTCCGGTGGTCCGGGGCGGGCCTGGCTGGGGCATCCGGCGCTGGCGCTCGTCGCCGGCGTCCTGCACACGGCCTCGTTCTCGCCCAGTCCCGCCTGGTGGCTGCAGCCGCTGGCGCTCGCCTGGCTGATCTGGGCCTGCGACGGCCAGCGGCCGCGCCGCGCCGCGCTCACCGGCGCGTTGTTCGGCGTCGGCTGGCTGGCCTCCGGGCTGTGGTGGCTCTACATCAGCATGCACGACTTCGGGCACCTGCCCGCGGCCGTCTCCGCGCTTGCGGTGCTGGCGCTGGCGCTGTTCCTGTCGATCTATTACGCCGCCGGCATGGGCCTGGCGGCACGCTGGTCCGCCGGTGCCGCGCCGTGGCGGCGTGCGTCGGCCTTCGCCGGCCTGTGGCTGGGGGCGGAACTCGTCCGCGCCACCTTCCTCACCGGCTTCCCGTGGATCGCCAGCGGTTATGCGCATGCGCAGGGTCCGCTGGCCGCGTTCGCGCCCTATGTCGGCGTCTACGGCATCACCGCGCTGGCCGCGCTCGTGGCGGCGGCCCTGGCGCTGCGTCGCTGGGCGCTGCTGGCGGCGCTCGTCGCCGGCATCGGCGCGGGGCAGTTCCTGCCGCAGGACTTCACGCGCTCCACCGGCTCGCTGGCGGTCTCGCTGGTGCAGCCCAACATCCCGCAGGACCAGAAGTTCGATCGCGAGCGCTTCGACCAGAACCTGGACCAGCTGATCGCGTTGATCCAGTCCGCGCGGGGTCAGGTCGTGATCACGCCGGAGTCGGTGCTGCCGGTGCCGCTGGCCTTCCTCGACGACGCGCACGTCGAGCGCCTTCGCCGCGACGCCGAGTCGCGGCCGCTGCTGCTCGGCACCTTCCTGGGCAACTCGACGGACGGCTTCGTCAACTCGCTGGTGGGCATCGGCTTCGCGCAGCGCTACGACTACGGCAAGCGCCACCTGCTGCCCTTCGGCGAGTTCATCCCGCCGGGCTTCCACTGGTTCGTCAAGGCGATGGACATCCCGCTGGACGACCAGGCCAGCGGCACGCACGAGCGCGCGCTGCCCTTCGCGGGGCAGCGGCTGCGGCCGCTGATCTGCTACGAGGACCTGTTCGGCGAGGACGTCGTCGCCAGCGCGCTCGACAGCGGCGAGCCGGCCGCGACGGTGTTCGTCAACGTCAGCAACCTGGCGTGGTTCGGGCCGCGCATGGTGCAGGACCAGCACCTGCAGTTCTCGCAGATGCGGGCGCTGGAGTTCCAGCGGCCCATCGTGCGCGCCACCAACACCGGCGCCACCGCGCACGTCGACCACCGCGGCCGCGTGCTGGCGCGGCTGCCGGCGGAGCAGGCGGGCGTGCTGGAAGTGAGCGTCGACGGCCGCAGCGGCGCGACGCCGTATGCGCGCTGGCTGGCGATGCTCGGGCTGTGGCCCCTGTGGGCGCTGGCGGCGCTCGGCGTGCTGCCCGTGCTGGCGCGCCGTCGTGCCGATCCGGCGCGCTTCGCCTGACCGGGCGCGACCTCGCGACGCGACGCCGCTGCGCGGCACGAGGCGCACATAGAATCGGTCGGTTTTCTCCAACGCCCGCCGACGGCCCGACGTCCCCATGCTGACTTTCCAGCAACTGATCCTCCGCCTGCAGGAATACTGGTCCCAGCAAGGCTGTGCCCTGCTGCAGCCCTACGACATGGAAGTCGGCGCCGGCACCAGCCACACCGCCACCTTCCTGCGCGCGCTCGGTCCCGAGCCCTGGAAGGCCGCCTACGTCCAGCCCAGCCGCCGTCCCAAGGACGGCCGCTACGGCGAGAACCCGAACCGCCTGCAGCACTATTACCAGTTCCAGGTCGTGCTCAAGCCCGCGCCGGCCAACATCCTCGAGCTCTACCTCGGCTCGCTGGAGGCGCTGGGCTTCGACCTGAAGAAGAACGACGTCCGCTTCGTCGAGGACGACTGGGAGAACCCGACGCTCGGCTGCTGGGGCCTGGGCTGGGAGGTCTGGCTCAACGGCATGGAGGTGACGCAGTTCACCTACTTCCAGCAGGTCGGCGGCATCGACTGCAAGCCGATCACCGGCGAGATCACCTACGGCCTCGAGCGCCTGGCGATGTACCTGCAGGGCAAGGAGTCCGTGTACGACCTGGTCTACACCGACGGGCTCACCTACGGCGACGTGTTCCACCAGAACGAGGTCGAGCAGTCGACCTACAACTTCGAGCACAGCGACGTCGACTTCCTGCTGAACGCCTTCGGTGCCTACGAGCGCAAGTCCAAGGACCTGATGGACGCGCACCTGGCGCTGCCCGCCTACGAGCAGCTGCTCAAGGCCGGCCACACCTTCAACCTGCTGGACGCGCGCGGCGCGATCAGCGTGACCGAGCGCGCCGCCTACATCGGCCGCATCCGCAACCTCGCGCGCGCCGTGGCGCAGAGCTATCTGGAGAGCCGCGCGCGGCTCGCCTTCCCGATGGCGCCCAAGGACTGGGCCGACGAGGTGATCGCGCAGATCGAGAAGAAGAGCGCCGAGGCGGCCGCCAAGGCCGACAAGGCCGCCGACAAGTCGGACAAGTCTTCCGACAAGAAGACCGCCGCCTGACGACGAGGACCCCCCGCATGACCACGAAGAATCTGCTCGTCGAACTGTTTGTCGAGGAACTGCCGCCCAAGGCCTTGAAGAAGCTGGGCGAGGCGTTCTCGACGGCGCTGGCCGACTCGTTGAAGACGCAGGGCCTGGCGGATGCCGGCGCCGCGGTGACCGCTTTCGCCACGCCGCGCCGGCTGGCCGTGCACCTGACCGGTGTCGGCGCCAAGGCCGCCGACCGCGCCGTGCAGCAGAAGCTGATGCCGGTCGCGGTGGCGCTGGACGCGTCGGGCAACGCGACGCCTGCGCTGCTGAAGAAGCTGTCCTCGGTCGGTGCGGACGCGTCGGTCGTGCCCAGCCTGAAGCGCGCGCCGGACGGCAAGGCCGAGGCGCTGTTCCTGGACACCGTCGTCGCCGGCGTCACGCTGAAGGACGGCCTGCAGAAGGCGCTGGACGAGGCGCTCGCCAAGCTGCCGATCCCCAAGGTCATGACCTATCAACTGGCCGACGGCTGGAGCGACGTCAAGTTCGTCCGCCCGGCCCACGGCCTGATCGCGCTGCATGGCGACGAGCTGGTGGAGGTCGCCGCGCTGGGCCTGAAATCCGGCCGCACGACGCGCGGCCACCGCTTCGAGACCCAGGTCGCCGAGATCTCGATCAAGAGCGCCGACACCTACGAGCAGCAGCTGCGCGAGGAAGGCCGCGTGATCGCGTCCTTCGAGCAGCGCCGCAACGACATCGTGCGCCAGCTGCAGGCGCAGGCCGAGCCGCTGGGCCTGACGCCCATCGACGCGCCCGAGCTGCTGGACGAAGTGACCGCGCTGGTCGAGCTGCCCAACGTGCTCTCGTGCCAGTTCGAGCCCGAGTTCCTGGCCGTGCCGCAGGAGTGCCTCATCCTGACGATGAAGGCCAACCAGAAGTACTTCCCGCTGCTGGACAGCCATGGCAAGCTGACGCACCGCTTCCTGGTCGTCAGCAACGTGCATCCGGACGACGCCTCCAAGGTCGTCGAGGGCAACGAGCGCGTCGTGCGCCCGCGCCTGGCCGACGCGAAGTTCTTCTTCGACCAGGACCGCAAGAAGACGCTGGCCTCGCGCGTCGAGGGCCTGGGCAAGGTCGTGTACCACGGCAAGCTCGGCAGCCAGGGCGACCGGGCCGAGCGCGTCCGCGCGATCGCGCATGCCATCGTCAACCAGCTGCGCATGGCCCAGCACCCGTACACGGCGGAGGCCAAGGACGAGTTCGACATGCTCGACAGCAAGGTCAAGGAAGCCGCGCTGCTGGCCAAGACCGACCTGCTGACCGACATGGTCGGCGAGTTCCCCGAGCTGCAGGGCATCATGGGCGGCTACTACGCGCGCCATGAAGGCCTGCGCGACGGCGTCGCCAAGGCCATCGAGGACCACTACAAGCCGCGCTTCGCCGGCGATGCGCTGCCGCGCAACCACACCGGCACCGTCGTCGCGCTGGCCGACAAGCTGGAGACGCTGGTCGGCCTGTTCGGCATCGGCCAGCTGCCCACCGGCGACAAGGACCCGTTCGCGCTGCGCCGCCATGCGCTGGGCGTGATCCGCATCCTGGTCGAGAACCACATGCACCTGTCGCTGCCGGAGCTGATCGAGGGCGCGCTGCCCGCGTTCGGCGAGCTGATCCAGGACCCGAGCGCGCCGCTGCTGGGCTTCTTCGCCGACCGCCTGGCGGTCAGCCTGCGCGACCAGGGCTACAGCGCGCAGGAAGTCGACGCGGTGCTGGCGCTGAACCCGGCCCGCCTGGGCGACGTGCCCAAGCGCCTGGGCGCGGTGCGCGCCTTCGCGGCGCTGCCGGAATCGGCCTCGCTGGCCGCCGCCAACAAGCGCGTGGGCAACATCCTCAAGAAGGTCGAGGGCGAGCTGCCGACGGAAGTGAAGCCCGCGCTGCTGACCGAAGCCGCCGAGCAGGCGCTCGCCGACGCGCTGGCCGGCGTGAAGCCGCAGGCCGACGCGCTGTTCGAGCAGCACGACTACGCCGGGTCGTTGAAGGCCCTGGCCGCGCTGAAGGCGCCGGTCGACGCGTTCTTCGACGACGTGATGGTCAACGCCGAGGATCCGGCCCTGCGCGCCAACCGCCAGGCGCTGCTCAAGCAGCTGCACGAGGCGATGAACCGCGTGGCCGACCTGTCGCGCCTGGCCGTCTGACGGCCGGCGGATCGTTCCCCGTCGTCGTCCCTCGTCGTCCAAGCGCCGTTCACTGGAGACCCCGATGCCTAACCGGTCCGACCATCCGCACGGCATGAAGCTGGTGATCCTGGGCCGCGACGGCACGATCAACCGCTACCGCGACGACCACGTGAAGTCGCCCGAGGAGCTCGAGCCGCTGCCCGGCGCGCTCGAGGCCGTCGCGCGGCTCAACCACGCCGGCTGGCACACCGTCATGGCCACCAACCAGCCCGGCATCGGCCGCGGGCTGATCGACATGGCCTCGCTGAACGCGGTGCACCTGCGGCTCAACCAGCTGCTGGCGGAGAAGGGCGGCCGGCTCGACGCCGCGTTCTTCTGCCCGCATGCGCCGGAAGACAACTGCAACTGCCGCAAGCCGCTGCCGGGCCTGATCGAACAGATCGGGGAACGCTTCGGCGTCGACCTCAAGAACGTCCACATGGTCGGCGCCAGCGTGCGCGACCTGCAGACCGCGCACAACGCCGGCTGCGTGCCGCACCTGGTGCGCGGCGACCGGCTCGCCGGCGTCGACGAGGCGCAGCTGCAGGAGCAGATCGCGCTCGTGCCCGGCTCTCGCGTGCACCAGGACCTGGCGGCCTTCGCCGAAACCCTCATCCACGCGGAACGCCGCGCCCGCGCACAGTCGCGGGGCGAATCCGCCGAACCCGATACCGCTCCTGGAGACCTGGGCTGATGCTCACTGCGCTGCGTTCCTTCCTCTTCGTCCTCTACCTCATCGTCACCGTCATCCCCTGGGGCAGCGCGGTGGTGCTGTGCTCGCTGTTCCTGAACAGCACCCAGCTGTACTGGATGTGCGCCAACTGGCTGCGCGTCGCGATCTGGGGGGCCAAGCTCATCTGCGGCGTGCACTGGCGCGTCCGCGGCATGGAGCACCTGCCCACCGACCCGAAGCAGTCGGTCATCCTGCTGTCCAAGCACCAGTCGACCTGGGAGACCTTCGCCTACCCGATGCTGATGCCGCGGCCGCTGGCCTACGTCTTCAAGCGCGAGCTGATCTACATCCCGTTCTTCGGCTGGTCGATGGCGCGGCTGGACATGATCCACATCGATCGCAGCAAGCGCAGCGAGGCCTGGAACAAGGTGGCCGCGCAGGGCAAGCGGATCGCGGCGCTGGGCAACTGGATCATCATGTTCCCGGAAGGCACGCGCGTGGCGCGCGGCAAGGCCGGCGACTACAAGACGGGCGGCTCGCGCCTGGCGGTCGAGACCGGCGTGCCGGTGGTGCCGATCGCGATGAACTCGGCGACCTGCTGGCCGCGCAAGAGCTTCCTGTTGAGACCCGGCACCATCGACGTCTCCATCGGCCCGATGATCCCCAGCACCGGTCGCGCGCCGGCCGAGCTGATGAAGGAAGTGCAGGCCTGGATCGAGGCCGAGATGCGGGTGCTCGACCCCGCCGCCTATCCGGCCGGCACCTGATTACACTCGCAGTCCATGCTGCCTTCCAAGCTGCGGGGACTGGGCGCGCTGCTGAACAGCTTCACGCAGCTGTCGCTGTTCGACACCGAGCCCCAGCCTCAGCCCGGTCCTCCGACGACGTCCCCGCTGCCCCCGCCGGAGCCGCTGGCGCCCATGCCGCGTTCCCGCGGCGATGGCGGCGCGTCCACGCGTCAGGTCTTGCTCCAGGGGCAGGCCATCCCCTTCGAGCTGAAGCGGGCGCGGCGCCGCAGCATCGGCTTCACCGTGAGCGAGGACGGCCTGCGCGTGTCGGCGCCCAAGTGGGTGCCGCTGGGCGACATCGACAAGGCGCTGCAGCAGAAGGGCGAGTGGATCCTGCGCAAGCTCGTCGAGCAGCGCGAACGCGCGCGGCGCACCCAGGCGGCGCGTGTCCACTGGGGTGACGGCTGCAGCCTGCCTTACCTGGGCGAGCCGCTGATCGTCGTGCTCGATCCGTCGCAGACGGGCGCGCGGCTCGACGAGGGCCAGACCGACCCGCAGCCGACGCTGGCCACGGTGCCGCGCCGCATGCTCTACCTCGGCCTGCCGCAGGACGCGACCCCCGACCAGATCCGCGACACGGTGCAGGCCTGGCTGCAGCGTCAGGCGCGACAGCGCTTCGAGCAGCGCTGCCGGCACTTCGCCGGGCCGCTCGGCGTCACGATGACGGGCTTGCGCCTGTCCTCCGCGCAGACGCGCTGGGGCAGCGCCAGCGCCGACGGCATGATCCGGCTCAACTGGCGGCTGATCCACTTCTCGCCGGCGCTGATCGACTACGTCGTCGCGCATGAACTCGCCCACCTCAAGGAGATGAACCACAGCCCGCGTTTCTGGGCCGTGGTGAAGTCCGTGTTCCCCGACTACGAGCTGGCGCGCGATCGGCTCAAGCAGGCGGTGCTGCCGCTGATGGACGAGGCGTAGGCGTCCGGCGCCGACCCTCACCCCCCCCTCTCCCGCAGTGCGGGAGAGGGGGCCACACCAACGCCCTCTGACTGCCTCTCCCGTACTGCGGGCGGGGGCAGGGGTGAGGGTCGGGTCAGTGGCAGAGCCTCTTGAAGAAGCGGGCTCCCCCTTCAGGGGGGCTTGTAGCTAATTTGGGTGTAGATACACACTGGGGATTGCTGTCATCACTCGCATCTGAGTCAGAACTTCCTCCCGCGTTCCGCTCCCGGCGGCGCTCAGGGTGCCCCAGCCGACAGGCTGCGTCTGGTCCACCCGCGCTCAGAGCCGACAAGCTGATGCACAAAAAGGCGCAGCGCCGCCGTCCCGTGATCGGGGCGGCGGCGACTGTCTTTCTGGAGGGCGTTTTTTCGCTTCACGCCGAAAAACGGTGGATACCGTCCTCGTCCAGCGTGCGCCGCAACTGCCCGCCCAGCCACAGGCGGTTCAGGTGAGCGACGGCCTCGCCCATCGCGAACGTCGTCTGGTGCAGGTCCAGCGGCCGGCGGAACATCATCGGCAACAGCTCCGCCGCATGGCAGGGCTTGGCGGTGCAGGCTTCCAGCACTTCCGCCAGCCGCTCGCGATGGTGCTCTTCCAACTGATCGATGCGCGCATGCAGACCGCGGAAGGGCTTGCCGTGCGCCGGCAGCACCAGGGTGTCGGCCGGCAGCGCGGTCAGCCGCGCGATCGAGTCCAGGTAGAGCTGCAGCGGGTCCGCTTCCGGCTCCACATCGAGGACGGAGATGTTGGTCGAGATCCGCGGCAGCATCATGTCGCCGGAGATCATCACGCCCCGCCCATCCGCTTGCGTCGGGCTGAACAGGCTGATGTGTTCGGGCGCATGGCCGTAGCCCACGAGGCACCGCCAGTCGTGATCGCCGATGCGCACCGTCATGCCGTCCATCAGCCGGCGGAACGCCGACGGGATCGCCGGCACCATGCTCGGGTAATAGCTTGCGCGACCGCGGATCTTGTCCAGCGCGGCGGGATCGCTCAGCCCGTGGCTGCCGAAGAAGGCGGCCGCCGCCTCGCCGCCCATGCCGACCGTCGACGAGGACGCGACCCGCGCCAGTTGGTAGTCGGTGGCGCTGATCCACAGCCGGCACTGCCAGCGTTCGGTCAGCCAGTGGCCCAGCCCCAGGTGGTCCGGATGGAAGTGCGTGACGATCACGCGCAGCACCGGCAGGCCGTCCAGGCGCTCGGCGAAAACGCGTTCCCAGTTCGCCTTCGTGGTGTCGTTGTGGATCCCGCAGTCGACGATGGTCCAGCCGTCGCGCCCGTCCAGCGTGTCGCGCAGCAGCCAGAGGTTGATGTGGTCCAACGCGAAGGGCAGGCCCATCCGCACCCAGCGCACGCCGGGCAGCAGGTCCAGCGCTTCGCCGGGGCCTGGCAGCGTGTCGCCCAGGGGATAGGAGAGTTCCGATTCGCGAGGATTGGCCATGGCTTTAGACTTACGTTTACGTCAACGTCATATGCCAGTGTAGCCATGAGCCCCTCTTCCCGCCCGACCCTGGCCGACGACCTGTCGGAGGACGCGCTGCCCGAGGCTGGCGACAACGCGGGCCCGTTGTTCACGATCACCGAGCTGGCGGCCGAGTTCGACATCACCCCTCGTGCGATCCGTTTCTATGAGGACATGGGCCTGCTGACGCCCGCGCGCGCCGGCCGCAACCGTGTCTACACGCAGCGCGACCGCACGCGCCTGAAGCTGACGCTGCGCGGCAAGCGGCTGGGCTTGTCGCTGCAGGAGATCAAGCAGCTGGTCGACATGTACGACAACCAGTCGGACACCGTGCCGCAGGCGCGCGCCTTCCTCGGCGTCCTGGAGCAGCACCGCCGCCAATTGCAGCAGCAGCTGAACGACATCGAGATCACGCTCGAGGAAATCGCCCAGCACGAAGAGCGATGCCACGCGCTACTCTCCGAGTCCGGCCAATCGGCCGATTGATAGGACCCATGAACGGCTTGCACCTCACCGCCGACCTGGCCGGCTGCGCCCACGGAGATCTGCTCACGGACGGGTCAGGTCTTGCGCGGGCGATCCGATCGGCCGCAGAGGGCGCCGGGCTGAGCGTCGTCGGTGAACACTGGCATCGCTTCCCCGACGCGCCGGATGGCCAGCCCGGCGGCATCACCGGCATGCTGCTGCTCGCGGAGTCGCACGTGGCGCTGCACACCTGGCCGGAGATCGGGTCGGTCACGCTGGATGTCTACGTCTGCAACTACGGCGGCGACAACTCGGCCAAGGCGCGCGCGCTGATGGCGACGATGGTGGCGCTGTTCGCGCCGGCCGACGCGCGGGAGCACACGCTCGTCCGAGGGCGGCTCGGCGCCGAGGCCCTTTAGTAGACTCTCGCCCGGGCCGCCAGAGCCCGGGAGTCGAGGGATTGATCGCGAGCAACACCGAGCTGACGTGGGTGCCTGAGGTGCCGGCGTCTGCGAAGCCTGTGGCTGCGCCTGTGCGCGGCGCGGCGTCGGTGCGTCCGGCGACGGCCGCGGCGTCTGCCGGATCCCCTGCGGGATCGACCGCCGCATCCCCTGCGGGATCGACCGCCGGATCTCCGGCCGCCTCCTCCGCCCGACCCGCGCCCGTGACCAAACGCCATGCGCAGCGGCTCGAATTCACCGGCACCGGCGGTGACTACTTCCGCGTCTGGATCGTCGATGCGCTGCTGACGCTGGCGACGCTGGGCGTCTACTCTGCCTGGGCGAAACGCCGCAAGGCGCGCTGGTTCGCGCGGCACACGCTGCTGGCCGGCGAACCCTTCGACTTCCACGGCGACCCGCGGCGCATCCTCGTCGGCCGAGCGCTGGCGCTGGTCCTGCTCGTCGCCTGCGTTCACGCGTTCGGCCGGTCCGCGGCGGCGGGGGCCGCCACACTGGCGGTCCTCTACGCGGCCGGTCCGATGCTGTTCGCGAGCGCCCGGCGCTTCCAGCTCGGCCACACCAGCTGGCGCGGCTTGCGCTTCGGTTTCCAGGCCAACGCCGTCACGGTCTACGCGTCCTGCCTGCCGGTCCTGGTGGCATGGACCCTGGGATCCGTCATCGCCGGCATGACGCTGGGCGGCCTCGTCGACGGCCTGGCCGGACTCGCGCTCGTGCTGCTGCTGCCACTCGCGCATGGCCGGCTCAAGCGCTTGCAGCACCGCCATGCCCGCTACGGCGAACTCGCCTTCGATTTCCAGCTGTCCGTGGACGCGTTCTACAAGTTCTACCTCCGGCTGGCCGTCGCGCTGATCGTCGCCGGCGCGGTCGCCGGCCTGCTCGGCGCGGGACTGTCGATGGCCCTGAAGCTGGTCCTGGGCGCGGAGACGCCGTGGCTCGCGACGGTCCTCCCGCTGCTGGCGGCCGGCGTGGTCTGGACCTTCGCCTGGCCGGTCTACGCGGCGGGCTTGCAGCAGCTGAGCTGGAACCACACCCGCCTGGGCGGCGGCATCGAGTTCTCGTATGGCGTCTCCGTGTTCGCGCTCTTCAAGACCGTGCTGGCCCACGGCGCGCTGACGGTGTTGACCCTGGGCCTGTACTGGCCCTTCCTCGCCGTGCGCGTCGCCCGGCTGCGCATCGAGGGCCTGACCGTGCTGTCCGACGCGCCGATCGACAGGGTCGTCGTCCTCGCCCCGCAACGTCGAGGGCCCGGACCCGGACCCGGCCGCGCGACGGTCGGCGACGGCGGCGACGACGCGTTCGCCCTGGACATCGGCTGGTGAGCGCGCAGGACCCGTCATGAGACCGCAGATCCACACCGCCACGGCCCGCTGGTTCGACGGCGTCGAGAACCGGCCGCAGGAGGTGCGCGTGCGCCTGAGCCGCAACCACATCGAATTCATGCCCTGGCCGCCGCGCGGGCAGTCCGCCTCCTCGATGCTGCCGTCGGAGGCCGAGCTGGCCGCCTCGCGGCCATCGATGCCCGGCCTGCGCCGCTACGCCCGCAAGGCGCTGCAGGTCGGCGAAAGCTGGCGCGGCCGCGCCACGCCGGTCGGCCTGCCCGACGGCGGCACGGTCTGGATCCCCGCGGACAGCGCGATGGGGCGGGAACTCGGCGGCCAGTCGCTGATGGCGCAGATCGCCGGCAGCTGGAGCCTGGCCGTGTGCGCGCTGGTGGCCCTGGTGGCGCTGGTCGTGTGGTTCGACCGCCAGGGCGTGGGCCTGCTGGCGCGTGGCGCCTTGCCCCTGATTCCAAAGCAGCTCGACGACGCGGTCGGCCAACGGGTCGAGGCGCAACTCGCGGCCACCTGGTTGACACCGTCGCAGTTGCCGCTCGCGCGCCAGCAGGCGATACGCGCGCGCTTCACCGAGATCGCCGGGCGCGTGTTCCCGGGCGTGGCGCTGGACGTCCGCTTCGCGCGTCAGGGCGAGCGCCCCGGCCTCGGCGCGATGGCCTTGCCCCAGGGGACGATCTTCCTCTTCGACGGCCTCGCGCAGGCGCTGAACGACGACGAACTCATCGCGGTGCTCGGCCACGAGGCCGGCCACCTCAAGCACCGCCACGCCATGCGCCACCTCGTGCAGGGCGCCGGGCTGCTGTCGGCGGCGGGCGTCGCGATGGGCGACTTCCCGTCCGTCGCGGCGGGCCTGCTCGCCAGCGCGCAGCCGCTGCGCTACTCGCGCGATGCGGAGCGCGAATCCGACGCCGAGGCGCAGCGCCTGATCCTGCGCGAGCACCTGCCCAACGAGACGCTGGTCGGCGCGTGGCTCAAGATGCTGGAGCAGATGCGCCGGGACGGCCGCGTCGACAGCGGCACCGCGTGGCGCTCGACACACCCGCCCATCGGGGAGCGCATCGAGAGCGCCCGGCGCGCGGCGCAGAACGCGGAACCGCTGCCCTGAGGCGGGCCGGAAGACCGCCCACCTGCCCCCTTCAGGGCGCGGGCCCTCCCAGGGCATGGGGCCTCGCGTCCGCGAACCCCACGCCCTGTGCGCGCCCCAGTGACAGTCGTTCTTGCGACCGCTTGGGGCTCGTGGTCGGCGACGGCTATTTGGCGCTCGTGGTGGTCGACGATTCCTGGCCCTTGGCCACGGCAGCCTCCGCCGGTGGCGGCGCCGGCTTGAACTGGCCCATCACGTCGCGCTTGCCGCGCTCCAGGTAAGGCACCGGCTGGTCCATCCACGCGGGGCGCGGGCTGCCGAGCAGGTAGTGATCGAAGAACTCGGCCATGTGCACGGTGTAGTGCTTCATGTTGTCGCGCTCGCGCAGGCCGTGCTTCTCGCCGTTGTAGTTGAACCAGTAGGCTTCCTTGCCCAGGCGCCGCAGCGCGGTGAAGAACTCGATGCCCTGGTACCAGGGCACCGCGTCGTCCTCGTCGTTGTGGATGGTCAGGTAGGGCGTGGTGACCTTGTCGACACGGAAGATCGGCGAGTTCTCCAGGTACAGGTCCGGACGCTCCCACGGCGTGGCGCCGATGCGGCTCTGGCCGTGCTCGTACTGGAACGCGCGGCTGATGCCCGCGCCCCAGCGGATGCCGCCGTAGCCGCTGATCATGTTGGCCATCGACGCGCCGGCCTCGGCCGCGCGGAACTGGTTGGTGTGCGTGATCAGGTAGTTGATCTGGTACGCGCCCCAGCTGTGACCCTGGATGCCGACGCGCTTGGGATCGACGTAGCCCTTGGCGATCTGCTGGCGGATCGCCGGCAGCACCGTGTTCATCGCGCTCTTGCCGGGCTGGCCGGTCGTGTAGACGATGTCCGGACGCAGCACCAGGTAGCCGTTGCTGACGTAACGCGTGACGTTGATGTTCTGCGACGGCGCCGGCGGGATGTAGCGGTACCGGTTGTCGGTCATCTTCTCGTAGATGTAGACCATCATCGGGTACTGCTTCTTCGGGTCGAAGTCGGCCGGCTTGGCCAGCAGCGCGCGCAGCTTCCTGCCGTCGGCGGCGGTGTACTCGATCAGCTCCTGCGTGCCCCAGGCATACCGCGACTGCTGCGGGTTGGCGTCGCTGATCTGCTGCGGCTGCTGGAAGGCCAGCGTGCTCGTCCACAGGTCCGGGAACTGGGTGAAGCTCTGCTGCGTGAAGACGATGCGGTCCGCGTCCTTGGCCTTGATCAGGCCGCCGATCATGCGGTCGTCCTGGATCAGCACCTTGGGCGCGCCGCCGGTCGCGCCGGCCATCCCGTCCAAGCGGTAATAGCCGCTGGCGCGCGTGATGTCGTGCGTGCCGGCCAGCGTCAGCGTGTCGGCGGGCAGCGGCTTCTTGTCGGCGTCCTCGGGATCGAGCGGCACGACGCGCAGCTGCAGCTGCTGCTTGCGGCCCCAGCCTTGCGTGAGGTTGCGGGACTGGCCGGTGGCGGGCTGCACCGCCCAGAGGTCGAACTTGTCGTAGACGACGACGCTGTCGTCGTCGGCGGTCCAGCCGGCGCTGCCGTGGGGCGAGGGCAGGTCGGGGACGTCGCGGTCGTCGTTGTCGAAGCGCGACTTGATCTTGCCGGTCAGGTCGATGGCGGCGGCGGTGTCGGTGCGCCAGGCCATCCAGCGCGCCGCGGGCGCGTCGAAGCCCAGCACGTAGCGGCCGGCCGGCGACAGCGTCGGCGCGTGACGCAGCTTGCGCGCCAGCGGCCTGGCCGCGCCGGTGTTGAGATCGACGGCGTAGGCGTCCATGTAGGCGCCTTCCCACGACATCAACGGGCGATAGGGCAGTTCGCTCAGACCGAGCGCGACGGCGGCGTTCTCGTTGACCTGGATCGTGGGCAGCTCCTTGGTCGCGAGCTGCACGAAGCGCGCCGCGTCGACATCGTTGCCCAGGTGCACGACCGCGCGGTAGCTGCGCGCGCGTTCGCGCTCGGCCTTGGCCTTCTGCGCGGACTGCAGCTCCGGATCCTTCCAGTGCCAGAGGTCGACCTTCATCGGCTCGGGCGCGTCCTTGGGCTCGGGCGCGGGGAGCTCGGCGGTGCCGAGGAACAGGCGCTGGCCGTCCTTGCTGAAGGCGAGGGCGGCATGCTCGCTCGGCGTCCAGCCGGTGGGCATGCCGGCGGTTGCCGCGCTCACCAGCACCGCAGCGCGTTCCTGGCCGGCCTGCCACAGGAAGAGCTTGAACGGCGTCGGGTCGGGCTTGTCGGTCTTCTCGTCCTTCTTCTCTTCCTTCTTGTCGTCGGCCTTCTTCGCCTTCTCCGCGGCCTTGGTCTCGGCGACGTGGTCGCGATTGCTGACGAAGGCCAGCCGGCGGCCGGCTTCGTCGAAGCGCAGCTGCTTGTAGCTGCCGGCCCCCGAGATCACCGCGCGCGCTTGCGTCGGCGCGGCCGGGTCGATGAGGTAGACGCCTTCGCGGGCGGACTCGTCGGTGACAGGCTTTGCCTCGGCGTCGGACGCGCCCGAAGCCGGAGGCACCGGCGCGGCCGGCTTGGCCGCCTCCTTCTTCGCCGGTTCCTTGACGGAGACCACGTAGGCCAGCAAGGTGCCGGCGTTGTTCCAGGCGAAGTCCGAAGCGTCCTTGAAGGTGTTGCGCTGTGCCGTCCCGGCGTCGATCAGCAGCAGATCGTTGCCGGGCGTCTTCTTGGCGGAGGGGCCGCCGCCCTCGGCCGGTGCTTCCTGGTCGAGCAGATCGCCGGAATCTACGGAATCGCCGTCGACATCGGCCTTCGCCGCCGAGGCCTTGCTGTCCTTGGGACCGTCCTTGGCCGCGTCCTTCTTGACGGGGGCCTCCAGCAACAGCGCCAGATGCTGGCCGCCGTCCTTGCCCCAGCCGAAGCGCTTCACGCGTTCGACGGACTCGACCTTGCCGGTCGACAGGTCCATCCACGCCGCGCCGGCCTTGGGGGCGTCGTCGCCCTTCTTCCTGTCCTTCTTGGCCTTGTCGAGTTCGACCCGCGTCGGCTGCACGGCGAACGCGACGAAGCGGCCGTCGGCGCTGAACTGCGGCGAGGTGCCGCGCGGCGCGCGGTGCTCGCGGCCGTCGGCGACGTGGCGCACGACGAGCTCGCCATCGGCCTCCTGCGCGACGAGCGCGTAGGCGATCCATTGCCCGTCGCGGCTCAGCTGCGTGTGCTGGATGCTGCGCCAGGTGGCATAGACGTCATGCGTGATCGGCAGCTTGGCGGCGATGGGCTGGGCCACGGAAGCGGCTGCGGCGGCGACCGGCGTGGACGATTGCGGCGGGGTGGCCGCAGACAGCGGCGCGAGCGGCAGCAAGGCCAGCGACAGCGCGGGCAGCGAGGACAGGAGAGACCGTGTGGACATAGACGAAGGAGCAGGTCGGAGGAAAGGCGGAGGGGCGTCGCGGGTCAGCCGCCGGCTGCGTCCGGGATGTCCGCGGCAGTCAGCGTCTTCACGAGCCAGGCCTGCAGGGCCTGGATCTCGTCCATGCTGACCTCGTGGGCCATCGGGTACTCGTGCCACTCGACGTCGTGACCGAGCCGGCGCAGCTCCGCCAGCGACGCATGGGCGCGCGCCGGCACGACGACGCCGTCGCGGCTGCCGTGCGCCAGGAAGATCGGCGTGTCCGCATTGGCGGCATGCCGTTCGGCCTCGGTCGTGCCCAGCACGGGGAGGTAGCCGGACAGGCCCACCAGTCCCGCCAGCCGCTTCGGATACCGCAGCCCGGTCATCAGCGTCATCGCGCAGCCTTGCGAGAAGCCCATCAGCACCACGCGCTCGGGCGGGATGCCGAACTCGCGCTCCTCGCGGGCGATCAGGTCCTCGATCAGGCGTTGCGACACGCGCAGGCCGTCGGCGTCCTCGCGCTGGCTGAGATCGCCGTGGCGGATGTCGTACCAGGCGCGCATGCGCATGCCGCCGTTGAGGGTGACGGGGATCTGCGGGGCGCTCGGCAGCACGACGCGCAGGCCGCCCAGCGCGAGCACGGGCGCCAGATCCAGGGCCTGGACCACGGGGACGAAGTCGTTGCCGTCGGCGCCCAGGCCGTGCAGCACCAGCAGGCTGAAACGGGGCGCCTCGGGCGTCTGCAGTTCGATGGTTTCGAGGTTCATGGGCGGGAATGCTAGTCCGCCGCGCGCCGCCGGTCCTGGGTGGAAACGCCCTGTCGCGCTTCATCCGCTCCGCATCGCGCCCAGATGCAGCCGGTCGCACGCGGCTCGCACCGGGCGGGGCGTCTCCGTAGTCTTCACCCCATCGCATCTTCCGATGCAAGACGCCCCGGGAAAGGAGCCCCCCATGTCCGACAGCGAAGAACTCAACCGCCTGGCCGATCTGCATCAACGCGGCATCCTCAGCGACGAGGAGTTCGCGAAGGCCAAGGAGCGCGTGCTGAACGCGAGCGCGCGGTCGTCGAGCTCGACCTCCTATGCCTACGCCACGCCGCACGGCGGCAACAGCGGCGCGCCGGTGGTGAACGCCATCAACACCTTCCGCCGCAGCCGCGACGACCGCTGGATCGGCGGCGTCTGCGGCGGGCTCGCCCGGCTGAGCGGGCTGGCGGCCTGGTTCTGGCGCATCGTGTTCGTGGCGCTGACGACCTGCGCGGGCGGCGGGGTGCTGCTGTACCTGCTGCTGTGGATCTTTGTTCCGCTGGAGGATTGATTCGGACTCGGCGCTCCAGCCTTACGCCTGAGCTCGCGCTGGAGCCCCTCTCCCGCGTTGGGGGAGAGGGAGTCTCGGGGGACCGAGCACACGGCGGAGAGAAAGCCGGTCAGCGGTGCCCAGTCAACACGTACGCGGAGGCGAGCCAGCGGCGCTCGACCTCCGCGTTTTTCATGCGAGCCTCGAGCAGGTGCCACGGGCGCTCGAGGCCGTCCATGCGCACGATCGAGTGCATCGCCGCACCCAGCACGAACAGGTTGCTCATCGGCATCCACGGCGGCGCCCAGACCAGCCCCGCCGCCACGATGCGCGCACCGGGCTTGAGCGCCGCAAGGGCGCGCGCCAGGCCCTCCTGGCTCTGCAGCACATCGTGCGTGAAGAAGAAAAGCGCCGCGTCCGCGCGGCGCTTGCCGAGCACTGACGCGTAGTCCGCGTCCTCCGCGGCGGTGGGCAGGAAGTCGATCGATGCATCGAGCTGATCGACCCGCACGCGCTGCGTGGCCTGACGCATCATCGTCTCGCAGGGCTCGACGGCGACGATCCGGCCGGTGCGTCCCACCGCGGCGCTCAGGCCGGGCAGGCTCAGCCCGGTGCCCGCGCCGACGTCGAGCACGGTCTGACCCGGTTGCAGGCCGAGCAGCGCGATCGCCTCGCGCCGCAGCGGCGCCACCGGCATCAGCTCGTAGTCATAGACCGGCGCACGGCGCGCATAGAGCGCGTTCAAGGCCTGCAGGCCCGACGGAGGGTCTGGCGTGTTCATGGACTCCCTTGTGCTGTCGACCCAGCTTCGCGGCGTGCGACCCGCGGTGTCAAGCAAGAAAAACGGAGCGTCACGGAACCGTCATGCGGGCCCGAAAGAATCACGCCCCTATGTGCGTCCCACTCCCCACAGGTACGCGGCTTGCCCGCCGTGCCGCCCGCTCGATCGCCGCGCTCTGCGCCGCGGCCGTCCTTCTTCCTCTTGCCGTGTCCGGGGCACATGCCGCGCCCGCACCGTCCGATGCGGCCGCCGACCTGAAGTTCTCCCAGTTCTTCAAGTCGCCGATCGGCCCGGCCGGCCTGGAGCTTTCCGACACCCTGCGCGCCGCCGACGGCCGCCCGGTGCGCCTGGTCGGCTACATGGTCGCGCAGGAGCAGGCCAGGCCCGGCCGCTTCTGGCTCACGCCGCGCCCGGTGCGCATGAGCGAACACGCCGACGGCGAGGCGGACGACCTGCCCGCAGGCACCGTCACCGTGCTGCTCGATCCGGCCCAGCGTGATCGCCTCGTCGCCCATCGCAACGGCCGGGTGACCCTCACCGGCACGCTGTCGATCGGCCGCGTCGAGGACGAGACCGGCCGCGTGTCCTGGATCCGCCTGCAACTGCCCGCCGACGCCCTTTCCGATTCCCCCGACTCGAACGCCCAACGATGAAACATCTGCCTTCCCTGCTCGCCGGCGCCTGCGCGTTGCTGGCCCTGGGCGCCGCTCAGGCCGCCCCCACCGTCACCCGCCTGACGCCGCCGAGCGAGCGCTTCTCCAGCGGCCAGCCGGAGCCGGTCATCGCGCGCTTCCTGCCCGGTCAGCGCTTCGACCTGCAGGCGACGATCAAGCCGGATGCCGGCCAGCGCATCACCGCCGCGCGCTTCGTGATCGACGGCAAGCCGGTCGACGCGACGGTCGCGCTGCGCGACTGCGCCAGCGGCTGCGTGAAGGGCGTGAGCGCGGAAACGGCGATCGCCACGATCCGCGCGGTCAGCCTGGAGAAGGCAGGCCGTCACGAGTTCAGCGTCGAGGCCACGCAGTCCGACGGCCAGAAGGTCGCCGCCACCGGCAACTTCGACGTCGTGCCGTTCACCGCGGCGATGGGCCCGAAGGTCAAGAACATCATCATCCTGCTGGGCGACGGCATGGGCGCCGCGCAGCGCACCGCGGCCCGCATCGTGAAGGGCGGCTACGCGCAGGGCAAGGTCATCCACCCGCTGGCGATGGACACCTTCCCGGCCACGGGCATGGTCAAGACGGCGTCGTTGAACTCGGTGGTGACGGACTCGTCGCCGGGCATGACGTCCTATGTCTCGGGCAACAAGAACAACAACAATGAGGAAGGCGTGTTCCCCGACGACACGATCGAGCCCTTCGACAATCCGCGCATCGAATACCTGTCGGAGTACCTGCATCGCACGCAGGGCAAGGCGCTGGGCATCGTGACGACGGCGGACGTGTTCGACGCGACGCCGGCCGGCAACGCGGTGCACACGAGCAACCGCGGCGCGGGCACCGGCATCGTGGACCAGTTCTTCGACGACCGCTCGCGCACCGGCCTGACGGTGCTGCTGGGCGGCGGCCGCAAGTGGTTCCTGCCGGCGGGCACGGCCGGTTCCGAGCGCGCCGATGGCAACGACTACGCGTTCTCGGCGACCGATCCGCACACGTCGGAGATCGTCAAGCGCTGGGGCACCGCGCCGGGCGCGAAGGACAAGGGCCGCGACCTGATCCAGGAGTTCCAGACCGCCGGCTACCGCTACGCGCCGACGAAGACGGAGCTCGAGGCCGCCACGGCGGGCGCGGGCGCCGACAAGCTGCTGGGCCTGTTCGCCTTCTCCAACATGAACGTGGCGCTGGACAAGATCGACGGCCGCCGCGGCGCGAAGAAGGGCCTGGCGGGCGGCAGCGTGGTCGACGACTACGGCTTCCCCGACCAGCCGATGCTCGACGAGATGGCCAAGGCCGCGATCGCGACGCTGAAGAAGCAGCAGAAGGGCTTCGTGCTGATGATCGAGGGTGCCTCGATCGACAAGCAGGCGCACAACATGGACAGCGAGCGCTGGATGCTGGACACGATCGAGTTCGACCGGGCGGTGCAGGTCGCGCAGGACTTCGCGCGCGAGAACGGCGACACGCTGGTCATCGTGACGGCGGACCACGAGTGCTCGGGCGCGGCGCTGATCGGCGGCTCGATGCTGACCGACCAGGCGCTGCTGGACGCGGCGACGAAGAAGGGCGCGGCCAACCTGCGCGACAAGGTCGTCGGCGTGTACGAGAAGGCGGGCTTCCCGCGTTACCGCATCGCCGCGGACGGTTATCCGGAGGCGACCGACATCGATTACCGGCTGCTGGTGGGCTACGGCGCGAATGCGGACCGCTACGAAGACTGGCGCACGAACGCGACGCCGCTGCGCGATTCGCAGCAGCCGATGGCCAAGGCCGAGCCGCTGAAGTGGTACCCGGCCAACGCCGCCGAGCGCGACGACGCGACGGGTGAATTCCTGGTCACGGGCCAGGTGCCCGGCGAGCAGGCCGTGCACACGGCGACCGACATTCCGCTGTCGGCCTTCGGCCCGGGCGCGCTGGCCTTCACCGGTGTCATCGACAACACGGACGTTTTCTTCAAGCTCGCGCAAGCGGCAGTGAAGGGCGCGACCGCCCCTGCCGATGCGACCGGCGCGAAGCGGCCGGCGAAGGTGGCCAGGAAGTAGATCTCATCAGCGCCTGCCGGCTCCCTCCGTTCCCAATCCGCCGTGTCCGCCGAAGGCGGTGCGGCGGGGGCGAACGGGGCCGTCATTCAGCAGCCGACGCGCGCGCGGCCTCCCGGACGGGGGAGGGCGCCGACGCCGCGCGTTGCGGCCGCTCGCCGATCATCCACCGCCCCCAGGGCCAGCGGCCGAGCGCGGCGGTCAGCGCGATCGAGCCGATCAGCCCCACGACCAGCCCCGTCGTGAAGAGCACCGCCAGGTCCTCGATGCCGACGGACTTCAGCACGATCCGCGATGCCGCGGTGAAGACGGGGTGGAACAGGTAGATGCCGAAGGACCAGGCGCCGATGAACGCGAGCCAGCGGGCGGCCGGGCCCAGCCGCAGCAGCAGCAGGCACGCGCACAGGCTGACGGTCAGGCGTTCGATGCCGGGCGCGTCCGGATTGGGGACCTGGCTCGCGGCCCAGCCCAGCATCAGCACGAGGGGCAGGAGCACGACGGCGACGGCCAGCCGGGGATTCGTCGTCATCGCCGGGAAGCGTCGGGCGGCCACGCCGAGCAGGAAGAACGGCAGCAGGAAGGTCGCCCCGTTCAGGCCGAAGTGGACCGGCAGCGGCGCCCACACGTGCAGCATCATGGCCACGAGGAAGACGGCAAGGAAACCCGCTGCGCTGTCCAGGACCCGGCTGCGTTCCAGGACGGCGGTCAGCATGAAGATGAGGAAGAGCGATTCCAGGAACCAGTAGTGCGCGACGGGGATGATGTGCAGCAGGTGCCACTCGGTGACGCCGCCGTTGGTGCCGGACATCGCGGCCTGCAGCAGCGCGAAACCCGTGCCGATGACGAGCATCGGCACCAGCAGCCGCCGCACCTTGCCCGCGGCGAACGGGCCGATGTCGCCGCGCAGCGGCCGCAATGCGTAGACCATGCCGGACAGGAACGAGAACAACGGCATCCGGACCAACGCGAGGAAGTCGTTGATCCGGGCGGCGATGTGCTCGTCCGGCAGGCGCAGACCGGTCTCGCGGTCGCCGCCGATGACGTGGTAGCTCACCAGCAGCAGGCACGCCAATCCGCGCAAGGTGTCGAGTCTTTGCCGACTGTGCAACGGCTTCTCCCTGGGTCGTTACGACGCCGCCTTCGCGTGGAGAAGACAGCGTCAAAAAACCATCGTAGGAGCGTGAAGGCGTCGCGGGAGGCCTGGCGACAGACGAAGTGCTGCGCGTCGCGCACAGGGGCGACACGGGACGTGCGTTAACGAGCCACGACTGTGCGGCAGCGAACGTCGTTAGTCCGCGATGCGGACTGCGGCGCGCACCAGGCACATGGCCGACGCTCCCGCCGCCATGCCCGCGCGCCATTGACGTTCTTCCAGCACGCCGCCGATGCCCACCACCGGCACGCCCGCCATGCGGCTCCACCAGCGCAGTTGCGCGAGCCCCTGCGGCCGCCACGGCATGTCCTTGGTCGTCGTCGGCCACAGCGGTCCGCAGGCGACGTAGTCCGGCGCCACGCCGCGCGCGCGGGCCAGCTCCCACAGGCTGTGGCTCGACAGGCCCAGGCGCACGCCGTGCCGCGAGCGGCGCTGCTGCAGCGACGCGCGGTCCTCGCCGGCCATGCCCGCCCAGTCCTCCTGGCCGAGGTGCAGCGCGCGCGCGCCCTCGTCGAGCGCCAACCGCCAGTGGTCGTTGATCCACAAGGTGGCGGAGCGGCCGGCCATGTCGCGCACCGCCTCGCGGATCGCCGCGCGCAGCGTGTCCTCGTCGGTCGTCGGTCCGCGCTTGATGCGCAACTGCAGGTGGACGAAGCGGCCGCTGAGCGCCAGCGCCGCGATGCGCTCCGGCCGGTCCGTGATCGCGTACAGACCCGTCGCGAAGGGCGCCGGGCGGCGCGACGCCGGCCACAGCACCTCGCGCCAGCGCGTCAGCATCGCGCGGTCCGGCGCGGTCTCGTCGGCCAGGCCCATCACGGGCATCGCGCGCGGATCGTCGACGAAGCGCCGGTCCGGGCGCAGCGGTCCCGCGCCGGCGCCGGCCGCGTGGCCGTCGCGCAGCGCGCACCACGTGAGCATCTTGGCGAGGATCACCGCGTCCGGCACGGCGAAGCCGCGCGCCAGCGCCGCGGCCGCCGCCGTCGCGAACGTGCAGCCGCTGCCGTGGTGATGCGGCGGTGCGCCGTCGCGGCCGGACAGACGCGGCAGGGCGATCCATCCGGTCGCCAGCCGACTGTCCAGCCAATCCATCGACAGGCCGTCGGCCTGGGCCGGGTCGTCGCCGCCGGTGATGCAGACCGCTTGTGCGCCCATGCCCCGCAGCATCGCGGCCAGCTCCGGCACAGTGAACCGGCCTGGCGCCACGCCGAGCAGCCGTTCGGCCTCGCGCCGGTTCGGCGTGATCAGCGCGGCGCGCGGGATCAGCTGGTGGCGATATGCGCCAAGCAGCGCGTCGTCGCAGAACGCCGCGCCGCCCGCGCTCGCGCCGAGCACCGGGTCGACGACCAGCGGCGCCTCGCCGATCTGCGCGAGCAGCGCGTCGACGGTCGCGGCGCTCGCCAGCAAGCCAGTCTTGACGACGCGCGGCGGCAGGTCGTGGCGCAGCGCGCTCAGCTGCGCGCGAACCTGGCCCGCGGGCAGCGGGAACACGGCGTTCACCCCGAGCGAATGCTGGGCGGTGACCGCGGCCACGACGGGGCACAGGTGGACGCCCATTGCGGCCGCGGCGCGCGTGTCGGCGCTCAGGCCGGCGCCGCCGCCGCTGTCGGTGCCGGCGACGCTCCAGATGATCGGTGGCGTCGGATCGTCGGTCCACGGCGTCAGCGCCAGCAGATCCGGATCGACCGGCGCCGCCCCGGCCGAGGGCAGGCTGGGATGAGGGACCAGCAGGGACGGCCGCGCCGGGGCGGCGGACTCGCGCCGGTCGTTGCCGTCGCTAAGGTCGCCCCGATCCGGGCGATGTCCGCCTTCGCGCTGATCGTCCCGGTCGATGCGGGTGTCCTGTTCGTTCATGCGTCCCCCAGGAGGAAAGCATGCCCGCCGACCGGCGTGCTCGCGACCGCGAAGGCCTGCGGCGCCATCAGGCCGGCGTGGAACGCCCGCCGCCCCGCGCGCACCGCGTCGCCGAACGCGCCGGCCATCGCCACCGGATCGCCGGCCTGCGCCACCGCGCTGTTCAGCAGCACCGCGTCGAAGCCGAGTTCCATCGCGCGTGCCGCCTGCGACGGCGCGCCCAGACCCGCATCGATCACCAGCAGCGTGTCGGGCAGGCGCTCGCGCAGCGTGCGAAGCCCGTGCAGGTTCAGCAGGCCCTGGCCGGAGCCGATCGGCGCGCCCCAGGGCATCAGCAGCGGACAGCCGGCGTCCAGCAGACGCCGGCCGAGGATCAGGTCCTCGGTGCAGTAGGGGAAGACGACGAAGCCTTCGCGCGCGAGTTCCGCCGCGGCGGCGACGAGCTCGAACGGATCGGGTTGCAGCGTGTGGTCGTCGCCGATGACCTCGAGCTTGATCCACGCGGTGCCGTAGAGCTCGCGCGCCATGTGGGCGAGCTGCACCGCCTCGCGGGCGCTGCGGCAGCCGGCGGTGTTGGGCAGCAGCCTGGCGCCCTGCTCGCGCCCGACCGCGAGCGCCTGCGCCAGCGCGCCGTTGTCGCCCGCCTGCAGCGTGCGCTTGAGGCCGACGGTCAGCAGCTGCGTGCTGGACGCGCGGATCGCGTCGCACAGCGTCGCGGGGCTGGGATAGCCGGCCGTGCCGAGGAAGAAGCGGCTGTCGAGCGCGACGCCGTCGATCACCAGCGCGTCGGTGGCGTGCGGTCCGGTGGCCTGCGGAGGGGCGGGGATCGGCATGTCAGCCTCCGACGATCGGTTGAAAGAAGAGGACGACGTCGCCGTCGTTGAGCGCCGTGTCGGCACGTGCGTCGCGGGGCACGAAGCGGCCGTTCAGCGCCGTGGCCACGGCGGCGGCCTCGCGCCGTTCGAGCGCGAGCAACTGCGCCAGCGTCGCGCCGGCAGGCATCGCCACGGCGCGGTCGTCGAGCCGCACGGTGATCGGGGGAAGGGCGGTCATGGGGATTTCTCCACGAAGGGGACGGAGGTCGGCGCGCGGGCGACGGCGCCGTTCGCGTCGGCACCGTTCGCGTCGGCAGCGTTCGCGCTGGCACCGTTCGCGCTGGCGCCGGCCAGCGCTGCGAGGTCGGCCAGCCCGGCCTCGTCGAGCAGCCGCTCCACCAGCGCCGGCGCGAGCAGCCAGCCGTGGCGGTAGAGGCCGTTGAGCCGCAGCAGGCCGGGCTCGTGATGGGTGAAGGGCCGGTTGTCGGGCAGCGCCGGCCGGAGGTGTCGGTCGAGCCGCACGATGCGCGCCTCCGACAACGCCGGCAGCACGCTCTGCGCCGCCGCCATCAGCTCGACGGCGGAGCGCAACGAAACCGGGCTGCGGTCCTCGCTCTCGATCTCGCTGGCGCCGACGACGAGCTCATCGTCGGCGCGCGGCACCAGATAGACGCGATGCCGCGGATGCAGCAACCGGACCGGCCGGCGCAGGCCGTGGCCCGGCAGCGACAGCGTGACGATCTCGCCGCGCACACCGCGCAGCGGCAGCGGCGGCCGCGCGCCGAGGCCGCGCGCATCGATCGCCCAGTCGCCGCGCCAGCGCGCACCTTCGGCGAAGTGGAGCTCGCCGGGCAACACCTGGTCGACGGTTCGCGACCACTGCCAGCGCACGCCCGCCGCGTGCGCGTCGTCGTGCAGCGCGGCCATCGCGGGCACGGGCGCGATGAGGCCTTCGCCCGGCAGCAGCCAGCCGCGCAGGCCCGGCGCGAGCATCGGCTCATGCGCGCGCAGCGCTTCGGCGTCGAGCGCCTCCGCGCCCGGCATGCGCATCAGCGCGCGCTGGGCCGCGCCGAGGTCCGCGCGGTGCGACAGCAGCAGGCTGCCGTCGATGCGCAGCAGGCTGCGGTCGATGCGCGGCAGGCTGCGATCGCTGCGCAGCAGGCTGCGGTCGATGCGCGGCGGCACCGACGGCGGGGCTGGGGTCGACCGCGCCTCCGATGTCACCTCCGATTTGCGGTGGGACAGTGCGGCGACGATGCCCGGCCACAAGGCCAGCGATCGCCAGCCCAGCGCGGCGATCGGCGCGCCGCCCTGTTCCTGCTCGGCGAGCGGACTCAGCATGCCGGCCGCGCTGAACGCGGCCGCGCCTTGTGCGTCGAACGCGGGCTCGGGACCGGGCGACGTGTCGAAGACCTCGACGTGATGCCCGGTCCGAGCGAGCGTCCACGCCAGCAGCCGCCCGGCGAGCCCCGCTCCGGCGATGGCGATCGTGGCCATCGCGCTCAGGCCTGGCGGATCGGGATGTAGAGCTCGCCGCCGCCGGCCCGGAACTCGGCACTCTTCTCGCGCATGCCGGCTTCGGCCGTCAGGCCTTCGCCGCCGCCCTCACCGCCGCCGTTGGCGGCCAACTGCGCGCTGTACTCCCGCACGTCCTGCGTGATCTTCATCGAGCAGAACTTCGGACCGCACATCGAGCAGAAGTGCGCCACCTTCGCGCTGTCCTTGGGCAGCGTCTCGTCGTGGAACTCGCGCGCGGTCTCGGGATCGAGCCCGAGGTTGAACTGGTCCTCCCAGCGGAATTCGAAACGCGCCTTGGACAGCGCATCGTCGCGCGCCCGCGCCGCCGGATGGCCCTTGGCGATGTCGGCCGCGTGCGCGGCGATCTTGTAGGCCATCAGGCCCTGCTTGACGTCGTCGCGGTCGGGCAGGCCCAGGTGCTCCTTGGGCGTCACGTAGCACAGCATCGCGCAGCCGAACCAGCCGATCATCGCGGCGCCGATGCCGCTGGTGATGTGGTCGTAGCCCGGCGCGATGTCCGTGGTCAACGGGCCCAGCGTATAGAACGGCGCCTCGTCGCAGTGCTTGAGCTGCTCGGCCATGTTGGCCTGGATCATGTGCATCGGCACGTGCCCGGGGCCTTCGATCATGGTCTGCACGTCGTGCTTCCACGCGATCTTGGTCAGCTCGCCCAGCGTGCGCAGTTCGGCGAACTGGGCCTCGTCGTTGGCGTCCGCCAGCGAGCCCGGCCGCAGCCCGTCGCCCAGCGAGAAGCTGACGTCGTAAGCCTTCATGATCTCGCAGATCTCCTCGAAGTGCGTGTACAGGAAGTTCTCGCGGTGATGCGCGATGCACCACTTCGCCAGGATCGAGCCGCCGCGCGACACGATGCCGGTGCGGCGCTTGACCGTCATCGGCACGAAGGGCAGGCGCACGCCGGCGTGGATGGTGAAGTAGTCGACGCCCTGTTCGGCCTGCTCGACCAGCGTGTCGCGGAACAGCGCCCAGGTCAGGTCCTCGGCCACGCCGCCGACCTTCTCCAGCGCCTGGTAGATCGGCACGGTGCCGATGGGCACGGGGCTGTTGCGCAGGATCCAGTCGCGCGTGGTGTGGATGTTGCGGCCGGTGGACAGGTCCATCACCGTGTCCGCGCCCCAGCGCGTCGCCCACACCAGCTTCTCGACCTCTTCCTCGATGCCGGAGCTCACCGCCGAGTTGCCGATGTTGGCGTTGACCTTGACCAGGAAGTTGCGGCCGATGGCCATCGGCTCGACTTCCGGATGGTTGATGTTGGCCGGGATGATGGCGCGGCCGCGGGCGATCTCGTCGCGGACGAACTCGGGCGTGATGATCCCGGGGATCTGCGCGCCCAGGCCCTGGCCGCGCAGGCGCTGTTCGCGCTCGGCGTCGGACAGGTACTCGTGCATCCAGGCGCGACGGCCGTTCTCGCGGATCGCGACGTACTCCATCTCGGCGGTGACGATGCCTCGGCGCGCGTAGTGCATCTGCGTCACGTTGGCGCCGGACTTGGCGCGGCGCGGCGGGCGCGTCAGCGCGGCGCTCTGCGCGCGCAGCGCCTCCTGCTGCGCGGCCTCGCGCAGGCCGTCGTCGAAGAGCTGGATCGGCCGGCCGGTGTAGGCCTCGGTGTCGCCGCGCGACTCGACCCACGCGGCGCGCGTGGCCGGCAGGCCGCGGCGAACGTCGGTGGCGACCGCGGGGTCGGTGTACGGGCCGGAGGTGTCGTACACCGCGAGGCGTTCGCCGTTGGTCAGCGCGATCTCGCGCAGCGGCACGCGCAGCTGCGGATGCAGCACGCCGGACTCATGCGTCTTGGTCGACGCGGGCAGCGGCGCGCGGCTGGCGGCGAGGCGCTCATGGAAGGCGGCGGCGGTCGGGGGCAGGCCTTGCTGCGGGACGGGTGTCGATTCGGGCGTCAGGTCGGGCGTCAGGTCAGGCATCGAGGTCTCCGGTTGGGCGCCGGAGGCTGGACTGACGGGCACGTGCTGACGTTCGGAACAGACCCCTTCCTGGGCGGGGCGCACGGGCGCGGTGCGGGACCGCGGGGCGTCGGTGCGGGCCTGGGGAGCTCGCGATTCGACAGGTGCGCCTGGAAGGGCGGGCTCTTCTTACGCCGGTACGAACCGGATCAAGTTCAGCGGGTCCACGGCTTCATCGCCATGTCTCAGCCCGTGCCGGCGATGCGCGAAATGCGTCGTCGACCCAGGGCTCCCCGGAGCAGGCGCGCAGTATAGGCCGCGCAACAGGCCGGTCGCGCAGGATGTGAATTCCTCGACGCAACCCCGATGTCCAGGACCCTCGGCGGCACTGTTACATCCTGATTCCGGGGAAACACCGAGGGGCCGTCACCTCGGTGACTTCTTACACTGCGGCGCTCATGCCGGGGCGCGAAGAAACCGATTTCAACAGCAGCAGACAAGACCGGCGTTGTCTCCAAAAGAGAGCAACCAGCGCAACGAGAGGGTGGAGTGATGAGCCGTCGTAGTCTCCTGAGCGTCCCGCGCCGCGGTCTGGCGGTGTGTCAGGTCTTGACCCTGTCCCTGAGCGCGATCGCCGCGCAGGCGCAGACCGCGCCGGCGGCGGCCACGTCCGCCGCGGCGGTCGATCCCAAGGCAGTGGATGCCAAGGCCGCGATGAGCGATGTCGAGCGCGCCAAGCGCGACGCCGACAAGGTGTTCCAGTGGATCAAGTTCCACGCCGAGAAGGGCGAGAAGAAGCCGGCGCACGAGGCCAAGGCCGAGGCCCCCAAACCCGTCGCCAAACCGGTGCTGGCGACCGCGCCGGTGGCGCGTCGGCAGGAGCTCGACCCGGCCGCCGAGCGCGCGCTCGCCGCCCGCAATGCCGCGCAGGACGCGGCGCCCGTGGTCGCCTCGGCGTCACCCGCTCCTGCGTCCATCGGTCAGGCGGCCGGGACGTCGGGCGGACAGTCCGCCGCGCAGACCATCGCTCCGCCGACCTCGGTGCCGCAACCGATGTCGGAGACGCCGTCGCCGCAGGTCGTGGCCATGCCCGCGCCGTCGACCGCCGCGCCTGTCGGCAAAGCCCCCGAACCCGAGCCCGACGACGAGCCCGCGCCGCTGAAGCTGCTGCACAAGGTCGACCCCGAGTACCCGCGCGCCTTGCTGGCGCAACAGCGGGCCGGATCGGTGCTGGTGCAGTTCACCGTCCGTCCGGATGGCAGCGTCGACGCGCCGCAGGCGCTGCGCTCGCCGGACCGCAAGCTCAGTGCGGCCGCGCTCAACGCGGTCAAGCAGTGGCGCTTCGGGCCGATCCCGGCGCCGCGCCAGGTCAGCGTGGAGATCGGCTTCCAGGTCGATTGACAAATACGGCGTCGAAGACGTGAACCGGGGGGTGGGCCGCAGCGCACACACCTTCCCTGTTCATGCTACTTCGGGTGTTCGCCTTGTATCCCTCCCTCGTTTCGTCCTCCCCTGCCTCCCCATCCGATTGGTCGTGCACGTCGACCGAAACGGCGATGCCCTTGATCGAGTCATCGTCGACGCCTCCACGACCGGTGGTCGATCAGGCCCACCCGCACCCCCAGACCCGCTTCTTCCACGAAGGGCTGCAGACGCCGGAGGCGTTCGCGCGCAGCGACGATTACCCCCTGGCGCGCAAGGAGCTGTTTTTGCTGTTCCAGCGGCTGAGGGCGCTGCTGCCCGAGTCCGGCAAGGACAGGGACGTCGCCGAAGGCCTTGGGGATCAAGCGCAGATCTGGCTTGGCGACGCGCATCGATTCGACGAGGTCCGGGCTCAGATGTTCGGCGTGGGCAAGCACACGATGATCAGCCTGTGCGATCAGCTGGCGCTCGACCGCTCTCCGGAGGCGCAAGCCGTGGCGTGCCAACACCTGCGCCGCGGGTTCTGCGGCAAGACCTTGGACGTCAACGCCGTCACGGCGCTGGCGTTCGCCCATGCCGCGCTGCTTCAGCGGCGCTTCCCGATCATGGCATCGCCGCGCGCCGCAGACGCTGGCGCCGCGGCTGCGGCTGCAGGGGCCGCTTCCCCGATCGCCGCCCTGCCGCGGGCGGCGGCAGCCACAGCGGCTGTCGCAGGCCCCGCGCCGCAGGCCCAGGCGCTCTCGCTGCCGAAGGCTGCCGACCCGAGTCTGGCGGCCATCCTGCAGCACATCGGGCCGGACGGACTGCGGCATCGCTGCGAGCGCCTGGCCGACAGCATTGATCGGCTGATCGCCGCGGTCCCCGAGAACCACCAGGTGCTGCGGGACCGGCTGGCCGCGTGGCGCGACCGTTGCGCGACGCCGGGCCCCGATTTCAACGACGCCCACGCGCACATGCTGAACGGCGGTCACCGGGTGTTGACGAAGCTTCATGACGAACTGAACCGGATCGACCTGAAGCAGCGCGATGCGGTCGCGCAGGCGCCGATCTTCAAGCGGCTGGAGGCGGCGATCCCGGCGTCCGGCTGGGCGGACACCCTGGGCGTCCACCGGCTGGCGCGCGCGCTGACCAAGGCCGAGTCGGTCCGCTGCGGCAGGGACAACCCCGCCTTGGACGAGCGCAAGCAGCGTTTCCTGGCTTGGGCCGCCGGGCTGCAGAAGGACGGGATCCTGACGGCCAACGAGGTCTGGCACGGCCTGGAAGGCCTGGGGCTGTACGAACCCGAGACCACGGGCGGTATCGGTCATCCGATGGACGTCTGCCCGTCGAATGCGGCCCTGCGCGCCTGCCTCGGCGACGTCCCCGGTGAGACCGGGGCGGACCTGCTGGCCGACGTCAGGAACGCGGACCTCGCGAAGACCTTGCACAGGCTGCGCGAGCGCTGCAACGACCTGGTGGTGGACGAGGCGGACCTGGCCGCGCTGGACGCCTTCGAGCAGGCGTGGTTGTGCAGGACGCCGTCAGGGGGGCAGCAAGATCCGGTGGGGAATCTGCACGAGTTCGGCACGGCCAGGCTGAAGGCCATCCTGGAACGCTGGGATCAGCCGGGCGGCAATCGGTCGGCCATGCGCACGACGCTGAAGCGTCTGTTGACCGACCTGGCGACGACCGGCGATCCCGCCGCGCTGATCCTGCGCAATGCCCGCTATGACGTGCCGTTCCGATCGTTGCCGGCGGCGCAGGAGGCCCTGCTGGACGACGCGCGCCGTGCGGTCATCGACGACGCGATCAGGACTTCGGCGGCGGACCTGGACGCTGGCATCCCGGAGCCGCTCATCCGCGAGAACTGCCGCTACGTGCAGGACCGGCTGGGTATCCGGCCCGCCGCGGGCGACAGCCACGCGCCGGTCGACCGCGGCCTGATCGACACCAGCGCGGCGGCGCTCGCGACCTTGAACGAACGGACCCGCGAGGCGACGAACCGGCTCCTGAAGACGCTGGACTGAGCACCCGCGCAAGTCGGGGCTCCCGCAGCGTTGAGCGAGTGCCTCGTGCAACGTTGATGGGGGGCCCGGCCTACATCCCGTACATCGCCGCCTGATCGAACGGCGTCAGCGCCGCGGCCATCGCGTCGAGGAACAGCCGCGTGCGCAGCGGCATCAGGCGGCGCTGCGGGAACACCGCCCAGCAGGTCGACGGCTCCGCGCACCAGGCCGGCAGCACGCGCAGCAGCTCGCCGCGGTCGACGAAGGCCTGCGCGTACTGGTTGCCGACCCAGGTGATGCCCAGGCCCGCGCGGGCCATCTGCAGCAGCATGTCCGGCGCGTTGACCAGCGTGCGGCTGTCGGGGACGCCGACCCATTCCCCGCGTTCGTCCGCCTTCCCGTCGACGCTGCCGAACAGCCGCCAGGGCAGCGGCTCGCCGGCGCGGCTCAGGATCATCAGGCCGTGCATGCTGAGCAGCCCCTCGGGCAGCTGCGGCTCGCCGTGGCGCTCGAGGTACTCCGGCGACGCGTACAGGCCGCTGCTGAACATCGCCAGGCGCCGCGCCGCCAACTGGCTGTCCGGCGGCAGCTGTCCCATGCGCACCGCGATGTCGAAGCCTTCCGCGATCAGGTCCACGCGCCGCGGCGACAGATCGAGCTCCAGCTGCACCTCCGGGTAGTCGCCGACGAAGCGGCTCAGCATCGGCGTCAGCATCTGGTTGGCGAAGTCGGCCGGCATGGACACCCGCAGCCGCCCCGTCGGCCGTTGCTGGCGGTGCAACGCCAGCGCCAGCGCGCCGTCGACTTCGCCGGCGAGCACCCGCGCATGCTCCAGCACGCCCTGGCCGAACTCGGTCAGCGTCAGCCGGCGCGTGCTGCGCTGGAGCAGCTTTTCGCCGAGCCGCTCCTCCAGCGCCGCGATCCGCCGCGACACGGTCGACTTCGGCAGTTGCAGCCGCTCCGCCGCGCGGCTGAAGCTGCCGCTTTCGATCACGCGGGCAAAGACCAGCAGGTCGTCGGCATCGAGGCTCATGGGTGGAGGCGCTTCCGGAGGGGTGGCGATTGTTCGTTGAATGGAACAATCTTATCCAGTACGCCGTCTTCCGGTGCTGAGGGGTGATCAATACAGTTCATTCCATCCCATCACACCCCCGGCTGATCCAGCCGAAACGCCCGGAGAAACGCACCATGAACATCCTTCAGATCAATTCCAGCGCCCGCCGCCTGCATGAAGGTCAAGGCTCGGTCTCGACCCTGCTGGCCAATGAAGTCGTCGACCAACTGGTGGCCCGCAACCCCGGTGCCACCAAGGTCGTGCACGACCTGGCGGTGCGCCCGCTGCCGCCCATGGACGAAGCCACCCTCGGCGCGCTGTTCACCCCGGCCGACAGCCGCACCCAGGCGCAAGCCGACCGCGTGGCCTTCAACGACCAGCTGATCGCCGAACTGAAGGCGGCCGACGTCATCGTGCTGACCGCGCCGATGATCAACTTCGGCGTGACCTCGCAGCTGAAGAACTGGATCGACGCAGTCGCCCGCGCCGGCGCCACCTTCAAGTACGGCGCCAACGGCCCCGAAGGCCTGGTCACCGGCAAGCAGGTCATCGTCGTCAGCACGCGCGGCGGCGTGTACCGCGGCCAGCCGGCCGACAACATCGTGCCCTACCTGCAGCTGACGCTGGGCTTCCTCGGCATGACCGATGTGAAGTTCGTGCTGGCCGAAGGCCTGAACATGGGTGAGGAAGCGGCGGCCAAGGGCCTGGCCACCGCCCGCGAGGAAATCGCGGCGCTGTTTGGCGAAACGCAGGCGGCCTGAAATTGGCCACCTGGGGCGCGGCCGGCCTGGATCGACCGCGCGCGCCCTCCACGGGGCATGGGGGATCCCTCCTGGACCCCCAAGCCCCATGCCGGGCCGGCAGCACCTGCTGACGGCCGGGACAGAGATCCATCGACCAACGTTCATCGTTCATCGTTCATCGTTCATCGTTCATCGTTCATCGTTCATCGTCATCAAAGGAATCCATCATGACCGCCGCCATCCCTGTCACCTCTCTTCGGACGCCCCGCCAGGTCGAGCGCCTGGTGCAGGGCAGGGCCACCAGCGACGGCGCCGGCGTCAAGCTGACGCGGGTGCTGACGCAGGACCTGCAGCGGCGCCTGGATCCCTTCCTGATGCTGGACGCCTTCGGCACGGACAAGGCCGAGGACTACATCGCCGGCTTCCCCGACCATCCGCATCGCGGCTTCGAGACCGTGACCTACATGCTCGAGGGACAGATGCGCCATCGCGACTCGGCCGGCCATGAAGGCCTGCTCGGTCCCGGCGGCGTGCAGTGGATGACCGCCGGCCGCGGCGTGATCCATTCCGAGCTGCCCGAGCAGCAGGAAGGCCGCATGGAAGGTTTCCAGCTGTGGCTGAACCTGCCGGGCCGCGACAAGATGCGCGATCCCTGGTACCGCGACATCGCCAGCGCGGAGATCCCCGAGCTGACGCTGCCGGGCGCGACGGTGCGCGTGATCGCGGGCGAGAGCCACGGCGTGACCGGCGCCATGCAGCGCGACGCGACCCTGCCGATCTATCTGGACGTGCATCTGGAACCCGGCGCCAGCTTCGAGCAGGCGATCCCGGCGACGCACAACGCGTTCCTGTACGTGTACCGGGGCGCGCTGCGCTTCGAGACCGGTTGCCTGGTCCCGAGCGGCCGCATGGCGATCCTGGCCAACACGGCCGGCGCCGACGGCGCGCGGCTGACGGCCTCGGACGAGGGCGCGCGCGCCATCCTGATCGCCGGCCAGCCGCTGGGCGAGCCGATCGCGCAGTACGGCCCCTTCGTGATGAACACCGAGGGCGAACTGCTGCAGGCGGTGCGGGACTTCCAGGCCGGCAAGTTCGCCTGAGGAAGGCGGGGCACCCGCCGCAGTCAGGCGGGCCCGCGTATCGCGCAGAGGGCGCGGGGGGCGGCACGGACTTTGGGGACGCGCGGCGCCCGGCCGCGGCAGGACAAAGCGGACTTCGTCCCACCGCCTTGCCGCATGTTGACTTTGCCCGCCTTCCCGACCGCGAGTGTCGGCGCGCCCGACCTCCCCTTCGATCCGCTTTTCGGCTTTGCGACAGGGATCTCGCCGGCGCCGCCGTCCGACGCGTTGGCGCACGCGCCGGCCGACGGGGCGGTCGATGCACCGGTCGATGCGCTCGCAGGCCGGCGGCCGACGCTGGCCGCGGCCTGCGCGGCCTTGTCGGAAGTCGCGAGGGCGCTGGGCGCGAGGAACGCGGCCCGCCTGCTCGACGAGTTGCCCACGCGCCTCGCTGACCCGACGGACCCGCGCTACACGGACGAGCTCAGGGCGTTTTTCCGCGGCGAAGGCGCCGGGCGCATGCACGCGTTCCTGCACGCGCTCGCGAATCCGGTCGCGCAGGCGCGCGTGCCCGCCGAGCTGCGGCGCCAGGCACTGGAAGACTTCGTTGAAGATCTGGCGCTGTGCGAGACCGGCCGCGTCAAGGCCTGGCAGGACGCGACGCACCGCTTGAGCTGCATGGCGGGTGGAGCGATACAGGCGGCCGCCCTGCGCCGCGACGATCTGATCCAGCAGACGCTGCTGGAGGTCGTGCGCGCGACGATGGGGCGTGATCCGGCCGAAGGTCCGCGCACGCTCGTCAACTTCGAGGCGCACTACGTCGTCGCGCTGGGGCGTCGGCTGGGTCTGCCGTTCGCGCGGAGCCAGCCGCACGACCGGCACTTCGACGCCGCGGCGCTTCCCCGCGAGCTCGTGGCGCGGGCCCGGCTCGCGCTGCAGCAACGGGTGTCCCCCGCGGCGGTCGCCTACTCCCTCGCCAAGGACGCCTTGCAGGCCCTGCGCGGGCGATTGATCGCCGAGGGCATCGACCTGCTCCGGGTCTGGCCGGCCACGCCCGCGCAGCAGGCGGCCATCGACGAGGAAATCGCCGCGATCGAGCGCACGCTGGTGGGGCTCGTGCATCGCTGGTCCGTGTTCCGCGAAGACGAGGTCGACGGCCACATCGCGCTGGTGACCGATCCCACCTGGCTGGCCGTCCAGACCCTGCGCAACCTCATGGCGGCCGGCGCCATTCCGAAGCGCGAGATCGAGACGCGCCTGAGCTGGCGCGCGCCGGACGCGACGTCCCATCGGCTGCGCTGTCTGACGGAAGGGCTCTGGTGGGTGCAGGCGGGCGAGGACGAGGACTTCGACCCGGGGATCGCCCGGCCGGTGCAGGTCGGGGTGCTGCGGGAGCTCGATCGGCTGATGGCGACGGGCCGCCTCCCCCTTCTGAACGCGGCGGCGCGCGAGGGACTGGCGCGCACGCCCATCCTCCTCGACGTCGAGGACGCCTTGCTCCGGATCGCGCCCCAGTGGCTGGTGAACGACGAGCTGGTGGGGCAGTGGTGGCGCCGGATGGGCGAGGCGCGCTGCGGCGCCTGGCTGGACCGGCATCGGATCGCCGCCCTGTATCCGGACCTCGGTCCGCGGCTGATGCTCGCCGCCGACGACGCCGGCCACGGCGCGCTGTTCGCCCGCCTGCTGCCGGGCAAGGCGGCCGGCGCCGCGCTGGCATGGAACGCCTGTGACGGGGCCGGCCGCCTGGCCGACGCGACCCGGTGCGGCGCGGTCGACCGCCTGCGGCGTTGGCTCGAGCTCCTGATGATCGCCTTGCCGGCCTTGACCGCGCGGCAGCGCGGGCTGGCGCTGTTCGCGCGCGACGATGGCGGACAGTCGGCGCTCGCGTGCGCGATGGCGCTGCCGGGCGGCAAGGAACTCGTGCGCGAACTGGTGGCGACCATCCTGGCGGTGCGCGGACTCCGGCCGGAGGCGGGGCCGAGGCCGGCACTGCTGTCGCTGTCGCCGCCCTTCCGGGAGATCCTCGCCGGCGGGGTGGAGGAGAGCCTGGGCGCCATCGGCGTGGCACTGGCGCACGGCGAGGCCGAGTCGCTGCAGGTCTTCCTGAGCGCCGTCGAAGGCGCCCATGCACGCGGCGTGCTGGCGCGGCCGGAACTCCGGGCCTTGGTCATGGGCATCACGGACAGCTACGGCCCCGGCCATTGGGAGGGCTTCAGGCTCGCGATGACGCGCAACCATGCCGACGCCGTCGGCGTGTGGACGCGGGCGCTGATCCGCATCGCGCGGGAGGGCGTGCTGGACGATGCCGAACTCTTCGATGCCTTGAAGGTCCTGAACGAGGACGACTCGGGCGCCTATCACGCGGCGATGCGCGAGGGATCCCGCGAGGCCGCTGGCCATTACCGGGCGGCCTTGCGCGCGGCGCGGGAGGACCGCCTGCTGTCGCGCGACCAGGTGAGCCGCCTGCTGCTCGGCCAGGCCGACGAGCCGCATGCGCTGTCGCTGGCCGCCGCCGCCGGCCATGCGCGCGCCGTGCAGGAGCATCTCGATGACGAGTTGTCGGTGCTGGGCCTGCAGCGGTACGCCGCGGATCATGTGCTGACCTGCGCCCGCTGGTGCCGCCGCGGGGGGCATGTCGCGATCGGCGCCGCGATGTGGCACGGTGAGCTCGACGTGGTGCGCGTGCTGGTCGCGCATGCGCTCGAATTGCAGCGCTGCCGGTGGCGGGGGGCGCTGTTCCCGTCCTTCGCGGGGATGCCGGGGACCCCGTCCGCGATCGGCGACGCCGTGATGGCGGGCCGGCTGGACGCGGCGGCACTGTGGATGGAGGCCTTGGCGGCGGGCGTGACGAGCGGCTGGATCGGGCGCCGCGACATGCTCGCCCTCCTGACGGCGCCGGACGAGCGCGGCGTACCGCTGCTCCAACGCGCCGTGTTGGCGCTGGACCCTGACGCCCTGGCCCCCTTGCTGAGGCTGATGGCGAGGACGGCCCGCGACGCGCGTCTGAATTCGTCGGAGCTGTCGGCGCTGTGGGGGCCGGGCCGGCGACAGCCGTCACCGTTGGCGACGGCGCTGCTCGCGGACCAGGCCTGGGCGGTGCGGCTGATCGGCCAGTTCCTGCTGCGGCTGTGCGACGAAGGCAGTCTGTCGTCCGCCGATCTGCGCCAGCTGCTGGCGCTGCGCGGCCGGTCCAGACGGTTCGGCCGCCAGGGCAAGCGCCTGGCGCCGCCGGCGCACGAGCGGCGTGTCACGACCGCGGTGTGGGCCTACGCCGGCCTCGTCGAAGCCGCCCTGCGCCGCGGCTGGATCGACGACGATCGCGCGCATCGCTGGTTGCGCGCGTGGATCCCCGCGCCCGGGGCGCGCCCCGCGCCGCCCATCGTGACGACCGCGCCGGACGTGCCGAACGTGCGGAACTTGCCGAACTAGCCGAACGTGCCGGACGTGAGGGACGTGAGGGACGTGCCTAACGCGGCGTCTTGAGCGGCGGCACGACGGGCGCCAGCAGGCGCGGGCCGTCGAAGCCGCGCACCTCGCCGAAGCGGCCACCGTCCTCGCGGCTGTTCCATTCCTCGGCGTAGACCTGCATCTCCTCGCGGGTGCGGCCGACGAAGTTCCAGAACAGCAGCACCGGCTCGGCGAACGGCGGGCCGCCGAGCAGCAGCGCGCGGCTCTTGCCGCCGCCCGACAGCAGCTTCAGCGACTGCGCGCCCGGCGCAACGTACAGCAGCTCGCCGGGCGGGCTCGCGCCGGTGGACTCGCCGTCGAGCGTCACCGACAGCTCGCCCTCGAGCACCATCAGCCCGTACTCGTGGTCCGGGTGCAGGGGGATCGTCGCTTCGGCGGCGCGCGCGGCGCTCAGGTCCACGCCCAGCAGCGGCGTGTGGCTGGGCACCGGCGAGCGGTGACCGCCGAACTCGCCGACCAGCAGCATCGTGTCGAAGCCGCCGGTCGCGAACGACGGCAGCTCGGGGAAATGCTCGAAGGCCGGCTCGCGATGCCGGACCGCGTCGGGCAGGGCGATCCACAGCTGCGCCAGCTGCAGGCGGTCGGATTGCGATTCCTCCGTGTGGCTGATGCCCCGGCCCGCCGTCATGAGGTTCACCTGGCCGGGCCGCAGCATCTGCTCGGAGCCCAGGCTGTCGCGGTGCAGCACCTCGCCCTCGATCATCCAGCTGAAGGTCTGCAGGCCGGTGTGCGGATGCGGACCGACGCGCATGGCGTTGTCCGGCGTCAGGTCGGCCGGGCCGGCGTGGTCGAGGAAGCACCAGGCGGCGATCATGCGGCGCTTCGGCGTCGGCACCGCGCGCCGGATCGTCAGGCCGCCGACGTTGCCCAGATGCGCGGCGATGCGCTCCCAGCGGGCGGGCACGGGATCGACGTGCGAATCGGCCTGTTGGGCTGCCTGTTGGGCTGCCTGCGGGGCTGCCTGCGGGGCGGCGTGCGGGTCGGACGCGGGATCGTGGGGGGCGCTCATGGCGTGGCTCCTTGTGCGAGGTCGTCGAGGATGGGGCAATCGGGGCGGTCGTCGCCGTGGCAGCAGTGCGCGAGCTCGGCCAGCGCGCGCCGCATGGCCTGCATCTCCGCCATGCGGCGGTCGAGGTCCGCGATGTGGGTCTCCGCGATGCGCTTGACCTGGCCGCTGGCACGGCGGCGGTTCTGCCAGAGCTTGAGCAGCTCGGCGATCTCCGCCATCGAGAAACCCAGGTCGCGCGCGCGGCGGATGAAGCGCAGCGTGTGCACCTCCTTCTCGCCATAGAGGCGGTAGCCCGACTCCGTGCGGGCCACCGGCGGCAGCAGGCCCAGCGATTCGTAGTGACGCAGCATCTTCGGCGACACGCCGGAACGCTCGGCCGCCTGGCCGATGGTCAGCGGCGCACCGCTCGTGGCGGAGGCCGCGCGGGCAGCGGGCGCCGCTGGGACTTTGGCCGCGGAGGACCGGGCGGAGGAGATCGTCATCGCGCGGGTCCTTTCCAACGCTTGAGCAGCAGCGCGTTGCCCAGCACGGAGACGCTGGACAGCGCCATCGCCGCGCCGGCGATCACCGGGCTCAGGAGGCCCAGCGCCGCGAGCGGCACGCCCAGCAGGTTGTAGATGAAGGCCCAGAACAGGTTCTGGCGGATCTTCGCGACGGTCGCGCGCGACAGCGCGATCGCTTCGGCGACCAGGCGCGGATCGCCGCGCATCAGCGTGATGCCGGCCGCTTCCATCGCCACATCCGTGCCGCCGCCCATCGCCAGGCCCACGTCCGCGGCGGCCAGCGCCGGCGCGTCGTTGATGCCGTCGCCCACCATCGCCACGCGCGTGCCGTCGGCGCGCAGCTCGGCCACGATGCGGGCCTTGTCCTCGGGCAGCAGCTCGGCGCGGACCTCGTCGAGCCCCAGCGCATCGCCGACGGCCTTCGCGGCGGCGGCGTTGTCGCCGCTGAGCATCAGCGTGCGCAGGCCCAGCGCCTTCAGATCGGCGATCGCCGCCGCCGACGTGGCCTTGGCGCGGTCGCCGAACGCGAGCATCGCCAGGGGCACCGGCGCACCCGGGCCGTCGGCGGCCGCCAGCCACGACAGCGTGCGGCCCTGCGCGAGCGCTGCCTCGGCCCGCGACGCCAGCGGCGACAGGTCGACCCCGAGTTCCGCCATCCAGCGTCCGCTGCCCAGCATCAGCGCGCGGGCCTGGACGCGGCCCTCGATGCCGCGGCCCGCGACCGCGCGCACCGACGCGGCCGGCGCCGTCGTCAACGCGCGCTCGAACGCGGCGTCACGCACCGCGCGGGCCAGCGGATGCTCGCTGCCCATCTGCAGCGCCGCCGCGAGCCCCAGCGCGTCGGCCTCGCCCACCCCCGGTGCCGCGACGAAATCCGTCAAGCGCGGCTTGCCTTCCGTCAGCGTCCCGGTCTTGTCGAACACGACCAGCGCCACGCGCCGCGCCTGCTCCAGCGCCTCGGCGTCCTTGATCAGCAGCCCGCGGCGCGCGGCGACGCCGGTGCCGACCATGATCGCCGCCGGCGTGGCCAGACCGAGCGCGCACGGGCAGGCGATCACCAGCACCGCGACCGCATGGATCAGCGCGCGTTCCCAGTCGCCGGTGGAGACCCCCCACGCCAGCAGCGTCACCGCCGCGATGACCAGCACCGCCGGCACGAACACCGCGCTGACCTGGTCGACCAGCCGCTGGATCGGCGCCTTGTGTGCCTGTGCGGACTCCACCAGGCGCACGATCCGCGACAGCGTCGACTCTGCGCCCAGCGCCGTCACCTCGACCAGCAGCACGCCGTCGCCGTTGACCGCGCCGCCGACGACGCGGTCGCCCTCGGCCTTGTCCACCGGCAGGCTCTCGCCGCTGATCAGGGATTCGTCGACGGCGCTGCGGCCCTCGCGGATGCGGCCGTCGGCGGGGATGCGCTCGCCCGGACGGACCACCATCAGATCCTTCAGGCGCAGTTGCGCGAGCGGGACGTCCACCTCCATCCCGAGGTCCGCGGGACCGCGGCGCACGCGGGCGAATTCGGGGCGGAGCTGCTTCAGCGCGGCGATCGCGCTCAGCGTCTGGCGCTTCGCGCGGCCTTCCAGCCACTTGCCCAGCAGCACCAGCGTGATGACGGCGGCGGCCGATTCGAAGTACAGCGCCGCGCTCATCGAGCCTTGCCGCAGGAGTTCGTAGACGCTCAGGCCGTAGGCGGCGCTGGTGCCCAGGGCGACGAGCAGGTCCATGTTGCCGCTGCGGTCCTTCAGCGCGGCCCAGCCGGCGCGGTAGAAGCGTGCGCCCAGCCAGAACTGCACGGGGGTGGCCAGCGCGAGCTGCCACCAGCCGGAGAGCATCCCGTGCGCGCCCCAGGCCATGGCGATCATGGGTGCGATGAGCGGCAGCGTGAGCAGGGCCGCGGTCAGCACGGGCCAGCCGGTGGCGGCCCAGGGGGGAGGAGGTGGAGGGGTGTCGTCGTCGGCGGCGATCGCGTGGGCTCCGTAGCCGGCCTTGGTGATGGCGGCGATGAGTGTGTCGACGGCGATGCCGGCGGGTGCGCGCACGGTGGCGCTTTCGGTGGCGAGGTTGACTTCGGCGCCTTCCACGCCGGGCACCTTGCGCAGGGCGCGTTCGACGCGGTTGACGCAGCTGGCGCAGGTCATGCCGGACACGGCGAGCTGGAGCTCGTGGGCGGCGTTTCCTGCGGAGGTGATGGGAGGGGTGGCGGCGGCATTCATGGCGTCAGTTTGAAGCTTGCCATGATGGGAAGGTCAAGGCCATGCCCCGAATGGGAGATTCCGCGAAGGCGAGGCCCGAACTGCTCGGTGGTTCGGTCGGAGGGATCCGGTGCCGGCCGACCGATTTGCGGAACATGTGCAGCGTATGAGGGCGGCCGGCACCGGATCCCGCAGACCTTCTCGGTCATCGAACGCTTGACCTTGCCATGGTGGCAAGGTTTACGCTTCGTCCTGTTGATTGACCGGAAGGACTCCGACATGCATGAATTCAAGCTTCCCGACATGAGCTGCGGCCACTGCCTGGCTGCGGTGACCGAGGCGGTGAAGGAGGCCGACGCGCACGCCGAGGTGCAAGTCGACCTGCCGCAGAAGACGGTGAAGGTGGAGAGCGGCCTGAGTCGAGAGCGGCTGTCGGGTGTGCTCAGCGAGGCCGGCTACCCGCCGGCCTCCTGAGCGTGGGACACCCGCAGCGGCCTGCTTGATCAGGCGGGCCTGATCAGGCTTGCTTGAGCGCGTCGCCGTCGAACGGCAGCTGGCGCAGCCGCTTGCCGGTGGCGGCGAAGATCGCGTTGGCCACGGCGGGTGCGATCGGCGGGGTGCCGGGTTCGCCGATGCCGCCGGGGGCTTCGTTGCTCTGCACGATGTGCACGTCCACCTTGGGCATCTCGTTCAGGCGCAGCACCGGGTAGTCGTGGAAGTTGCTCTGTTCGACCTTCCCGTCCTTGAACGTGATGCGTCCGTACAGCGCCGCCGACAGGCCGTAGACCACCGCGCCCTCGATCTGCCGGGCGATCGTCTGCGGGTTGACGGTCTGGCCGCAGTCGACGGCCGCGGTCACGCGATGCACCTTGATGCTGCCGTCCTTGGCCACGGAAACTTCCGCCACCTCGGCCACCCAGGTGCCGAAGCTCTCCGCCACGGCGATGCCGCGATGCCGGTCCTTGGCAGGCGGCCGGTGCCAGCCGGCCTTCTCGGCCGCCAGCAGCAGCACGCCGCGGGCGCGCGGATGCTTTTCGAGCAGCGCCAGCCGGTACTTCAGCGGATCGGTCTTGGCGGCGTGCGCGAGCTCATCGATGAAGCTCTCGATGAAGAACGCGTTCTGCGAATGCCCCACCGAACGCCAGAACCAGACCTGCGGACCCGGCTCCGCACGGCCGTAGGCGATGCGCTGATGCGGGATCTCGTAGGGATGGTCCGCCAGCCCTTCGACGGCCATCGAATCGACGCCGTTCTCCGGGATCTTCATGAAGCCCGACGCGGCCATGATGGACGGGCTGGCGACGTCCGCGCGCAGCATCAGCGGCTGGCCCTTGTCGTCGAGGCCCGCCTCGAAGCGCACGCGCGATGTCGGCCGGTAGTAGCCGGCGGCCATGTCGTCCTCGCGGGCATAGACCAGCTTGACCGGGCTGCCGCTCAGCTTGGACAGCAGCGTCGCGTCGATGGTGAAGTCCGGCGCGAAGCGGCGACCGAAGCCGCCGCCCAGCAGCATCGTGTTGACCTTCACCTTGGCGGGCGTGACCTGCGCGACCTGCGACAGGATGCCCTGCGCCGGGCCCTGGCTCTGCGTGCCGGTCCAGAGGGTGACCTCGTCGCCCTTGACCCAGGCCAGGCAGTTCAGCGGCTCCATCGCCGCGTGCGCGAGGTAGGGCACGTCGTACTGCGCCGTCAGGTTGCGCGCGGCGTTGGCGCTGCCGTCCTTGACGTTGCCCACGTCGCGCGCGATCGCGGTGGCAGTCTGCAGGCCTTCGTCGAGCGAGGCGGACACCTTGTCCGACGACAGGTCCGCGTGCGCGCCCAGGTCCCACTCGATGCCCAGCGCGTCGCGACCCTGCTTGGCGGCCCAGTAGCCGTCGGCCAGCACCGCCACGCCCGACGGGATCGCGATGACCTTGCGCACGCCCTTCACCGCCTTGGCCTTGCCTTCGTCGAAGGCCTTGGGCTTGGCGCCGGCGATCGGCGCGCGCGCCATCACCGCGACCAGCAGGCCGTCCACGTGCGCGTCGATGCCGAACTTGGCCGTGCCGTTGATCTTGGCCGCGCTGTCCAGCCGGCGCGTCGGCTTGCCCATGATGCGGAAGTCCTTGCGGTCCTTCAGCGCGGGCTTCTCCGGCACCGGTTGCGTCGCGGCGGCCGCGACCAGCGAGCCGTAGCTGGCCTTGCGGCCGTTGGGTCCGATCACCTGCCCGCGCTCGGTGCGCAGCGACGAGGCGTCCACCTGCCACTGCTTCGCCGCCGCGGCGACCAGCATCTGACGGGCGGCGGCTCCGGCCTGGCGCACCGGCGTCCAGTGCGCGCGCACCGTCGTGCTGCCGCCGGTGGCCTGCATGCCGAACATCGGGTTGTTGTACGCCGCGTCGGCCGGCGCCTGCTCGACCGAGACCAGCGCCCAGTCGGCGTCGAGTTCCTCGGCCACCATCATCGGGATGGCGGTCAGCACCCCCTGGCCCATCTCGGCCGAGCCGCACACGACGGTGACCTTGTTGTCCGGCGTGATGCGCAGCCAGGCGTTGGGGGCGAAGGTGTTGGAGGCGGCGGTGCCCGGCCGCGTCTGCGCCAGCGCCGCGCGGCCGGCGGCCAGCGGCAGCGCGAAGGACACGGTCAGCGCCGCGCCGCCCTTGAGCAGCGAGCGGCGGCTTGGAGACGCGGCAGCCAGGGAAGGCGCAGCGGCGGACCGCGCGGGCGCGGACAGTGCGGACAGTGCGTCCTTGTCGAAGGCCATGCTCATGTCAGCCTCCCTTTGCCAGCGTGGCCGAGGCGTCGTGGATCGCCGCCCGGATCTGGTTGTAGGTGCCGCAGCGGCAGATGTTGCCGCTCATGGCGCCGTCGATGTCGGCGTCGGACGGCTTCTTCTTGCCGGCCAGCAACGCGCAGGCGCTCATGATCTGGCCGCTCTGGCAGTAGCCGCACTGCGGCACGTCGATCTTGAGCCAGGCGTGCTGCACGGCGCGTCCGGCGGGCGTGGCGCCCACGCCCTCGATGGTGGTGATCTTCTTGCCGGCCGCCGCTTCCAGCGGCGTCTGGCACGAGCGGACGGGCTGTCCGTCCAGGTGCACGGTGCAGGCGCCGCACAGCGCCATGCCGCAACCGAACTTGGTGCCGGTCAGCTGCAGGTCTTCGCGCAGCGCCCACAGCAGGGGCATCTGCGGATCGGCATCGAGCGTCACCGCCTTGCCGTTCACGGTCATCGAGATGGACATGGGGGCTTCCTCCTGGGGTCGGGTCTTGCGCCTTGGGGTGTGCAAGCGTATCCCTTTCGAACTTCCAGCGTGCGGGGACAGGCCCTGACGTCCGCTACCGGGGCTAACCCGGAAGGGTTAACTCGAACGACTGGGCGCTGAGCGCACCTGAATGGTGCCGTGAACCGGGCAGAGGGTTTTCCCTTTCTGGCACCGTTGCCATCCCCCGTTTTCGTAGCGACTTCGCCCGCTTTTGCAGCAGCCGGGCGTTTATCGCCCGCGAATGCGAAGGGTGGATCCGGCGCGGTGAACGAATGTTGCTGTTTTGCAATGGATGACCACGGACATGGGGGC
>CAMPJJ010000016.1 GCA_946886855.1 uncultured Roseateles sp.
CCCCCACGCCAGCCCCGTCCCCGGCGCCTGCGCCGCAGGGCGCATGGAATGCCGCCACCGCGTACGCGGGCGGCGCGATCGTCAGCTACCAGGGCGTGATCTACCGCGCCAACTGGTGGACGCAGGGCGACAACCCCGCCACCCGCAGCGGCCCGGTCGGCACCGGCCAGCCGTGGACGTCTACGGCGGCACGACGCCGCCCGCCCCGTCGCCGGCGCCCACGCCGGCGCCCACGCCGGCACCGACGCCCGCGCCCGGTCCCGCGCCCACGCCGGCCCCGTCGCCCGGCCCGGCGCCCGCGCCCGGCAAGCATCAGCTGATCGGCTACTGGCACAACTTCACCAATCCGGCTGGTCCCACCTTCCCGATCAGCGAGGTCTCCGCCGACTACGACGTCATCGTCGTCGCCTTCGCGGACGACGCGGGCAACGGCAGCATCGCCTTCAACCTCGATCCGAGCGCCGGCGGCGAGGCGCGCTTCATCGCGGACGTGGCGGCCGCGCGGTCCAAGGGCAAGAAGGTCGTGCTGTCCTTCGGCGGCCAGAACGGCACCGTGACGCTCAACAACGCGACGCAGGTGACCAACTTCGTCAACAGCGTCGAGGCCATCATGCGGCGCTACGGCTTCGACGGCATCGACATCGACCTGGAGAGCGGCGCCGGCGTCACCTCGGGCGCGCCGGTGCAGACCAACCTGATCACGGCGGTGAAGCAGCTGAAGCAGCGCATCGGCAGCAGCTTCTACCTGTCGATGGCGCCGGAGCATCCGTACGTGCAGGGCGGCTTCGTCGCGTACAGCGGCATCTGGGGCGCGTACCTGCCGATCATCGACGGCCTGCGCGACGAGCTGAACGTGCTCCACGTCCAGTACTACAACAACGGCGCGGTCTACACGCCGTACGCGACGCAAGGCCTGGCCGAGGGCAGCGCCGACATGCTGGTCGCCACCAGCCGGATGCTGATCGAGGGCTTCACGACCAACAACGGCACCGGGCCCTTCGTGTTCCGCGGGCTGCGGCCGGACCAGGTCGCGTTCGGGCTGCCGTCGGGGCCGTCCTCGGCCAACAGCGGCCAGGCGAGCGTCGCAACGATCACGGCGGCGCTCAACTGCCTGACCAAGCTGTCGCAATGCGGCGCGATCAAACCGCCGCAGGCCTACCCGACACTGCGCGGCGTGATGACGTGGTCGATCAACTGGGACCGCCACGACGGGCAGAGCTTCTCGCGCGGCGTGAGGTCGTCGCTCAACGCGCTGCCCTGAGCGCGGGCGGCAGGGACGACGGCGTCGCTGTCAGGGCGACGGCGCGTCCTGGCGCGTCCTGGCGCGTCCTGGCGCGTCTTGCCGCTCAGTCCGGTCTGGCCATGAAGAACTTGTTCCCCAGCTCGAAGTAATCGCCGGGACCGCCGCCGCGCAGGATCAAGCCCGCGGCGGCGGTGTCGAACAGTCCATCCTTCAACAGCGCCGGCGAAATGTGCATGAGCACGACCTGACCCAGGATCATCCAGGTGTCCACCGGCTCATCGTCCTTGGAGCTCAGCTGGATGATCTGGGACACCTTGCATTCGAAGGCGACGGGGCTCTCTCCGACCCGTGGCGGCCCCACCTTGACGGAGGCGACCTCGGTCAGCTTCCCGAGCTCGAATTCATTGACGCCGTGGGGAACCCGGGCGCACGTCGCGTTCATTGCCTCGGCCAACTCGCGCGTGGCGAGATTCCAGACGAACTCGCCGGTCTCCTCGACGTTCCTCAGCGAGTCCTTCCGGCCGATGCTGGAGAAGCCGATGATGGGCGGCGTGTAGTTCAACGCCGTGAAGAAGCTGTACGGCGCCAGATTGACGACGCCGGCCCTGCTCTTCGTGGACATCCACCCGATGGGGCGAGGTCCGACGATGGCGTTGAACGGGTTGTGCGGCAGGTTGGGCGCAGCGGGATCGTAGGTGTGCATGGGGCCCCTCCTCTTCATTCGACCGCCGCGGGCTCGTTCTCCGTGTGCCGTTCAGGCTCGGTGGTGCGGAGGATCTCGTTCAGGACGGACGTGGCGTAGTTGCCGGCGGGCAGGGAGAAGCTGAGCACCAGCTGATCGGCCTGCGGCCATTCCCAGGACATGTCCAGCGGGCTCGCCACCAGGGCGCGGCGCTCCTGATCCAGACCGGCATGTTCCATGCCGTCGCACAGGGTGGGGTGACGTCCGGCGACGCCGTTTTCCAGGGCTTGCGCGTCATCGGTGGTGCTCACGCGGCCCCGCCCCCAGAGCGGACCGGTGGGCCGGCCTGCCTCGTCCATCACGTCACCGGGCAGGGTCTGGCCCCAGAGTCCCTGCTGAATGCGCAGCGCCAGCACTTCATTGAAGACGAAGGAGCGCACTGCCGACAGGTAGATGCCCTTCTTCTTCGGGTTGCGCACGCGGATCTCGCGCGCCAGCATCGCCCGGCCCTGCTCGACGTTGCCGCCGTCATGGCCGAAACGCTGGGCGCCAAAGTAGTTGGGCACGCCCTGTGAGGCCACGGCCTTCAGATTGGCCTCGATGGCATCGCGGTCGCCGGCCACGTCACGCAGCACGATGCAGAACCGGTTGCCCTGCAGATCGCCAGGGCGCAGCTTCTTCACGTGGCGGGTCTGGCTCAGCACCTTGAATTCCGGGTGCTGAAGCCCGGTCAGGTCGGGCGTCTCGCCCTTGGGCAGATAGATGCTGAACCACTGGCGGGTGATGGCGTAGCGGTCCTTGAGGCCGGCATACCCCACGTCCCTTTCCGCCACGCCGGTGGCGTCGGCCAGCTGCAAGGCGATGAAGGCGGTGTTGGCACCGTTCTTCTCGATGTCCAGCCAGAGGTGTTCGCCCTCACCGGAGGGCAGTTGCAGCGGCAGTTCGGTCACGATGAAATCCTCGTTGAGGCGTTTCAGGGTGGCGCTGGCGCCGCTGGCCGGATAGGCGTTGGGCCACTGCGGCAAGGTCGTGTATTGAGCGTCGGTCATGAGCGGTCTGACGGCACCGGCTGCAGGGGGGACAGGCTGTCCCGCCGATCAGCGGCCGTCCAAGCGATGATTGTCTCCCGACCCGCCGTGTCCCTCGAACGCTTGACCCGCCTGCTCTGCCGCCGTGTCCCCTTCCGCCTGGAGATCTCGTTCAACGAGGAAGAACCAGGAGAACCTGCCATGCGCATCCCGTCCGTGCTCGCCTTCACCGCCGCCGTCGTCCTCGCAGGCGTCGGCATGCCGCTCTCCGCCGCGCCGGTCGACATCTCCTCCGGCAGCGGCGGATTCATCGGCAGGCCGGGCGCGGGCAGCTTTGCCGAGTCCTACACCTTTTCGCTGGCCTCCCCGACCACGGTCAACATCCTGCTGGCATCGGTGACCCAGGGCGACCATCGCCTCGATTTCTCGAGCATCGTCCTGAACGGTCCCTCGGGTCCGATCGCCGCCACCGAGTTCACACCTGACCCCTTCAGCGGTCACATCATCAGCAACGCGCTGCTGGCACCCGGCGCGTACACGCTCACGGCCAGCGGCACGAGCAGCGCGGCCCGGTCGACCTTCGTCGGCACCATCGCGCTGTCGGGCAGCAGCAGCGCGTCCCCATCCGGCAACGGCGGCCCGCTGGATCTCAGTGCGGGCAGCGCCGGTTTCGTGAGCTCGCCCAACGCGGGCGCGTTCTCGAACACCTTCACGTTCTCGATCAGCACGCCGCAGGCCGTGAAACTGATGCTGGCCTCCGCCGTCGGTGGCACCCAGAACATCGACTTCACCAGCGTCCTGCTGCGCGGGCCGTCCGGTGACCTGATGGCGGCGGAGTTCACCCGCGATCCTTTCGAGACCTGGACGCTCGCCACACCGCTGCTCAGCCCGGGGAACTACGCCATCGTCGCTTCGGGCATCAACAGCGACGCGATCGCCACGTATGCGGGCACCCTCGCCTTGTCACCCGTCGATCCGAAAGCGCCCGGCAACGACGTGCCCGAGCCGGGGACCGCCGGGCTGGTGATCGCGGGGCTGGGCGCTGCGCTCATGATCCTGCCGACCCGACGCCGCATCCGGCGTCTGTAGGTGATTTGCCGACGTCGCCTTGATGCTTTTGCCTGCTTTACGCGAAGTGATAAAAATGCATAATTCGTATCACGTTGATGCCGCTTCCTAGCGGTGTCCTCGTCCCCGCTTTTCCTCCCTGAGCGGGGTCGACGAGAGTCGATTGCGCCCGACCACGCGAGTGGCCGGGCCATTTTTTTTGGGACTTCGGGTTCCGGGTTTGCAAGCCCAAGCCCAGCCTGGATAAATGATGATTTTGATAGGCAAGACCTCCCGAGATGTCTGCAGGCTGGTCCTCACCGCGCGTCAGGACAGCGCCGGCAAGCGGATTTCCGTCAGCACCCACGAGGCGAATCCGCGTCGCTGGAAGACCAGCCCGGTGCGTCGTTCTTCAGCCTGTCCCGCGCGACGCGCGTAAAGGATGAAGGTGTCGACGCTCTGGCGTTCCGTCGTCCAGATCGGCTCGCGCGTCGACCTTGTCTTGCCGGCGTCGGTCTCACCCTCCTCGTCGGAAGGCGTGCCATCGGGCGTCTTCGCACGGGAGTCGCGACGGGGCATCAGCCTGCCCTCCTGCATGATCCGCATGACGGATTCCGGCCGCACGAAGGCATCGACCATGCGATCGACCATCGCTGTCGCGAACAGCGAGCCCAGCGCGGCGCCGGCCTTCGCGATGTCGCTGCCGGACTCGGACCGCTCGCTCGCGCGCGTGCCGATGGCGGCGGACAACTGGCCCTTCAGGCTCTCGCGCAGCAGCGGATAGTCGACGCGGTCGTTGAACGCCGTCGCATCGCCCGTCTTCGCCGCGTTCCGCATCTGATGAATCGCCAGCCACGGTGACCAGTACCAGTAGGCGGCCAGGACCAGGGCCGCCGCGACGAGCGCGGCCTTCGACAACTTCCGAGCGATGGGGGTCATCCCTTGCCTTGCGTTTGATGCACCGGCCTGGAGTGTAGAAACTGATGGCGTCGAGCGCGGGCGACCTGTTTGCCGACGGGATCCACCTGCGATGCTGAACGCTGCAGCACTTCTGCGGCTGCTGGCCCTCACCCCTGCTCTCTCCCGCAAGCGGGAGAGGGAGCAAGAAGGTCGGCGCGACCTATCATGGGCGCCCCATTCCGAAGCGCCACGCGAGTGACCACGACCCCACCCGTGAAAGACGGCGGCAGCCACGCCGATCGCCGTGAATTGCTGCTCGACGAGATGGTGGCCTTCTGGCATGTCGTCCAGCACGGCGGCTTCTCGCAGGCCGCGCGCGCCCTCGGGGTGGAGCCCTCGTCGATGAGCCGGAGCGTGGCACGCCTCGAGCGCGCGCTGCAGGCCAAGCTGCTCGTCCGCGGACCGCGCTCGATGGCGCTCACCGAGCTCGGCGAGCAGGTGCTGCGCGACAGCGCGCTGATCCGCGACGCCGCCACCAACGTGCATGCGCTCGCCGCGCGTTACGGCTCTCGCCCCTCGGGCATGCTGCGCGTCTCGGCGCCGGTGGTGCTGGGGCAGCTGTGGCTCGCCCCGCGGCTCGCGTCCTTCGCCGCGGCGTATCCGGACGTCGACCTCCAGCTCTCGCTGAACGACCGCCCGGTGGACATCGTCACCGAGCGCGTCGACGTCGCGCTGCGCATCACGGCGCAGCCGCCGCAGGACCTGGTCGCGCGCAAGCTCTTCGACACGCCGTATGTGCTGGTGGCCGCCCCCGCCTACCTGGCGGCGCACGGCGTGCCGGAGCGTCCCGAGACGCTGACGCGGCATCGCTGCATCCACCTGGGCTTCGGCGCGTTCGACGCCAACTGGCCGTTCAAGCGCGGCGGCGAGCAGCGGGTCGTCGCGATCGCGCCGCGGCACGCGATCGGCAACAGCCTGGCGCTCGCAACGGCAGCAGAGCATGGCGCGGGGATCGCGCTGCTGCCCCTGTTCTCCGCCCAGGCTGGGCTGGATGCCGGGCGGCTGGTCCGTGTGCTCGACGCGTGGACGCCCGCCGGGACCTACGAGCGCGCCGCCTATCTGCTCTACGCTGCCGGGCCGCGGGTCCCGCCGAAGCTGCGGGCGTTCGTCGAGCACATGAGCTCGACGGTCTGACGACGTCAGCCGATCGTCCGGCCGGGGCAGCAGGCGTCCCGGACCGCTTCCTGCATGAAGAGGATGCCGGACGCCCCCGCCGGCGGTGCATCGGAGCCGACAGCGCTAACATCCGCCGATGGGCACGGAACAGCAGTACATCGACGCGATCGGCCGGATGGCCGTCGTGCCGACCATCCTCGACGCCACCGCACGTCTCACCGGGATGCGCTTCACCGCGGTCGCCCGGGTGACCGACACCGCCTGGACGGCGTGCGCCGTACGCGACGAGATCGCCTTCGGGCTCAAGCCGGGCGACGAACTGGAGCTGGTCACGACGATCTGCGACGAGATCCGGCAGCACGGCCGCCCCATCATCTTCGGCAGCGCCAGCGACGACGAGTACTTCCGCAACCATCCGACCCCCAAGCAATACGGCTTCGAGAGCTATGTCTCGATCCCGATCTTCCGCGCCGACGGTGCGTTCTTCGGCACGCTCTGCGCCATCGACCCGCGGCCGGCCAAGCTCGACGATCCCGTGCTGCACCAGACGCTGGAGCTGTTCGCCAAGCTCATCGGCACCCAGCTCGACGCGCAGGACCTGGACGAGCAGCGCCTGACCGCCCTGGCCGCCGCCGCCGACGCGCGCGAGCTGCTGGAGTGGGAAAACCAGCGCATCACGGCGCTGCTGAGCGAGCGCGACCAGGTGGAACGCGTCATCACCCGCGAGCTCAACGACACCCGGCGGCTGCGCGACGTCGCCGCCCGCCTCATCGGCACCGACGGCGGCTCGGCCCTGTACGGCGAGATCCTCGAGGCGGCGATCGAGATCGTGGACGGCGACGCCGGCACCATCCAGCTGCTGGACGAGCAGTCGCACTGCCTGACCTTCCTGACCTCGCGCGGCTTCAGCCCCGCGGTCACGGCGCACTTCTCGGTGGTGGACGCGTCGTCGGGCTCGCCTTGCGGTCGCGCGCTGGCCGCGGGGCAGCGCACGTTCATGCGTTTCGACGATCCCGACGATCCGGACACGGACGGCTCCTGCCGCCTGCATCTGGACGACGGCCTGCGCTGCGCCCAGTCCACCCCGCTGATCAGCCGGTCGGGGCGTCCGATCGGGATGTTCAGCATCCATTGGGCGGAGCCGCGCGAGCTCAGCGAACGCGAGCTCCGCTTCCTCGACCTGCTGGGCCGCCAGGCCGCCGACCTGATCGAGCGCAACCAGGTGCAGGAAGCCCTGCTGGCGAGCGAGCGCGAATTGCGCGAGGAAGCCCGGCGCAAGGACGAGTTCATCGCCGTGCTGGCCCATGAACTGCGCAACCCGCTGGCCCCCATCCGCAGCGGCATCGAGGTGCTCAAGCGCGCCAACGGCGACGTCCAGCTGATCGAGCGGGTGCGGCCGATGATGGAGCGCCAGATCGGCCAGGTCGTCCACCTCATCGACGATCTGCTGGACGTCTCGCGGATCCGCTCCGGCAAGGTGGAACTCAAGCGCGAGTGGGTCAGTCTGCGATCGCTCGTCGAGAGCGCGCTCGAGGCGCACCGCGGCCAGATCGCCGCCGGCGGCATCGACCTCGTCGTCGACCTCGATGACCCGGAACGCCAGCTCGAGGTCGACCCGACGCGGCTGTCGCAGGTCATCTCCAACGTCCTCCACAACGCGGTGAAATTCACCCCGGTGGACGGCCGCATCACGATCCGCTCGACCGTCGAGCCCGCCCTGAACGGCGACGGCTCGGAGCAGGTGCTGCGCATCACCGACTCCGGCGTCGGCATCGCCGCGGACGTGCTGCCCAACATCTTCGACCTGTTCACGCAGGCGCGGTCCGACAGCTCGCGGCACGGCGGCATGGGGATCGGCCTGGCGCTGTCGCGCAGCCTGATGACGCTGCACGGCGGCTCGATCGAGGCATCCAGCATCGGCGCCGGCCATGGCAGCGAATTCGCCATCCGGCTGCCCGTGCACCTGCCGGCGGCGGCACCCGCGCTGGCTGATCGCGGCGACGACGGCGACGCCGATCTGGCCGGACTCCGCGTGCTGGTGATCGACGACAACCAGGACGCCGCCGACGGCGTCGCCATGCTGCTGACGATGTGCGGCGGCGAGGTCCGCGTGGCCTACGACGCCATGCGCATCGTGGACGACGTCCGCGCCTTCGAGCCGGGCCTGGTGCTGCTGGACATCGGCCTGCCGGGCATCGACGGCTACCAGGCCTGCCGCAACGTCCGCGAGGAGATCGGCCACGCGGTCCACATGGTGGCCTTGACCGGCTGGGGCCAGGAGGACGACCAGCGCCGCGCCGCGGCCGCGGGCTTCGATGCGCACCTCACGAAGCCGGTGGACCTGGGGAGCCTGGCGAGGATCGCGTCCGCCGCCTCGAAGGCGTCGGCCGCGTCAGCAGCGTCGGGCGCACCGGCCGCATCGGCCGGGTCTGAGTCGAGGCTCAGAGCAGACTGACCGCCGGCAGCGTCAGCAGCGAGGTCTCGCGCATGATGCGCACGAAGTCGCCCAGGTAGGGCTTGCTGGCCAGCGCGGTGGTGCTCACCGCGTAGAGCCGGCCGGTCAGGCCGCGCTCGCCGATGCGCTGCTGCGCGACGTAGCCTCGCGCGAGGTAGCTTTCCACCGCCCACAGCGGCAGCGCGGCCAGCCCGCGGCCGCTGGCCACCAGCTGCAGCATCGCCACCGTCAACTCGCTGGTGCGCCGCGGCGGCGTCACGCCCGCGGGCTTCAGCACGCGGCGCACCAGGTCCAGCATCTCGTCCGGCACCGGGTAGGTGATCAGCGTGTGATCGGCGAAGTCCGCCGCCTCCAGCCACGGCTTCGCGAGCAGGACGTGACCCTTGGGGAGGAGCGCGACGATCTCGAACTCGAAGAGCGGGTGCACGACCACCGCCGCCTCGTCCGCGTCGACCTCGGAGACGATGGCCACTTCCGCGCGGTCCTGGTGCAGCAGCCCCACGGGATCCGCATGGAAGCCGGACACGATGTCCAGCTCCACCTCCGGCCAGCGGCTGCGGAACGCGTCCATCGCCGGCATCAGCCAGTCGAAGCAGGTGTGGCACTCCACCGCGATCCGCAGCTGCCCCGCGGCGCCGGCAGCCAGCCGGCGCAGGTCGCGGTCGGCCTCCTCCACCAGCGGCAGCACCTGCTCGGCCAGACGCAGCAGGCGCTGGCCCGCCACGCTGAACTGCACCGGCTGGCTCTTGCGCTCGAAGAGCACGGCCTCGTAATGGTCCTCGAGTCCCTTGAGCTGATGCGACAGCGCGGACTGGGTGAGGTTGAGCAGCTGGGCGGCGCGCGACACGTTCCCGGCCTCGCGCACCGCCAGCAGCGTGCGCAGATGTCTCAATTCCAGCGGCAGGTTCATGAATGAAATTGTTGATCAACCGAAAAACGTTTCGTTTGAATCATATCGATCCGCGCCGGATCATGCGCATCGACCTTCAACATGACGACGCTTCAGATGATCAGGATCCATGAACCGATGCGGTGGCTGGGCGCTCCGGCGACGACGGCGTCCCGCGCCGCCGTCTGGCGGGCGCAGCAGGCCAGGGGCCGGGATTTCGTGACCGTGGGCGCCCGGCCCGGCGTCGACGCGGTGACGCAGATGCTGGGACTGGTCGGTGCCGCGTCGGCCGACTTCGACAGCGCCACGCGCTTCCAGCTGGAGGCCGGCGCGCTGCTGGCCGAGATCGACGAAGCCATCGCCCTCCCCGCCAGCCCCTGCGTGGCGCTGCTGGGGCCGGTGAGCCTGCTGTTCCTCGGCAGGAGCGTGGAAGCAGGGTTCGACCGGCTCGGCCTGCTGGACCGGCTGCTCCCCGTTTACGAGGCGCTGCTGACCCGGCTCGCGGCGCGCGGCGTGACCTGGGTGCAGATGGACGAGCCGCTGCTGGGCGAGGCCTTGCCGCCGGCGTGGCAGGACGCCCTGCGGCGTGCCTATGCGCGGTTGCTTGGCGTCGATCAGCACCTGATGCTCACGACCGGCGCGGCGCTGCTGCCGGGCAACCTGGCCCTCGCCTGCGAGTTGCCGGTGGCCGGTCTGCACATCGACGCGCCGATCGACTCCGAGGCCTTGAAGGAAGCCGCGCAGCGGCTGCCGCGCGAGCGGGAGCTGTCGGTGCGGATCAGCGCTCAGGAGCACGGCGGCACGCAGGCCCTGGCCGCGCTGCGCGCCTTGCGTCAGCTGCGCGGCGGTCGGGTCTGGCTGGCGGGCGAGCTGGAATGGAGCGCCCGCGAGCGCGCTCCGGACGCCGACGAACTGGTCGCCCTGCAACGCGCGCTGTGGCGCGACGATGCGGTGATGGCGCTCACGGCGTCGTCAGCAACTGCTGCACGCTCGAGAAGTCCATGCCTCCCCGCCCAGCCCGGCTGTTGAGCGCATAGAGGTTGCGGGCGAGCTCGCCGAGCGGCACGGCCGCGCCGACCTGCAGGGCGGCCTCGACCGCGAGGCCCAGGTCCTTGAGCATCAGGTCGCTGCCGAAGCCGCCGCTGTAGCCGCGCGACGCGGGCGCCTCCGGCTTCACGCCGGGCCAGGGATTGCAGACCTCGGTGGCCCAGCTGCGGCCGGTGCTGACGGCCATCATGGCCGACAGCGCCTGCGGATCCAGGCCGTGGGAGACGCCCAGCGCCAGCGCCTCGCCGGTCACCGCCATGATCACGCCCAGCGCCATGTTGTTGCACAGCTTGGCGACCTGGCCGGCGCCGGACGCGCCCATGTGGAAGACGTTGCTGCCCATCGCCGAGAGCACGGGGCGGGCGCGCTCCAGCGCGGCCGCCTCGCCACCGACGATGAAGGTCAGCGTGCCGGCCGCGGCACCCGCCGTGCCGCCGGAGACCGGCGCATCGATCATCGCCAGACCGCGCGCCTGCGCGGCCTCGGCGACGCGCTGCGCGCTCGCCGGGGCGATGGTGCTGCAGTCGATCACCAGCGCGTCGGCGCCGATGCGCGCGATCAGGCCGTCCTCGCCGAGGAACAGCGACTCGACGTGTCTGCTGGCCGGCAGCATCGAGATCACCACCGTCGCCCCCTCCACGGCGGCAACCGCCGACGGCGCCACAGTGACGCCCGCCGCGCGGGCCGCGGCCAGCGCCGCTTCGCTCAGGTCGAAGGCGGCCACCGCGTAGCCGTGCTTCACGAGGTTCGCTGCCATCGGCCCGCCCATGTGGCCGAGGCCGATGAAGGCGATGCGTTCAGCGGTCGTCGCGTTGCTCATGGTCATTTCTCCTTGTCTTGATGGCACGCGCGGCGGGCCATGCCAGGTCATCGAACGGATCGATGCAGTGAATGAGAGGGATACGGTCGCTGGGGTCGCTGGGGTCGATGGGCTCGATGGGCTCGATGGTCCAGACTCAGCGCAGGTCGGCGAGCGGATGCTCGCCGGCGAAGCGCGGCGCGAGCAGCGCGTCGAGATGCGCATCGCCGCCCTCCTCCTGCGCGGCGCCCTGCCAGCGCGGCGTCCTGTCCTTGTCGATCAGCAGCGCGCGCACGCCTTCGGCGAAATCCGGGAACACGCAGCAGCCGACCGAGGCCTGGTACTCCAGCCGGAGCACTTCGGCGAGCGAGGCGTGCCGCAAGCGACGCTGCAACGCAAGGGCCAGCGCGGCGGAGGTCGGCGAGCCCTTCTGGAACGTCGATCCCGCGGCGGCCAGCCAAGGGTCGGCCTCGCAGGCCAGCGAACGCAGGCGCGGCGCGATCGCCGCCAGCGTGTCGTGCGGGCCGATCAGCGCGTCGATGCGATCGCGCTGCGGTGCGAGCTGGCCCGGCGCCAGGTCCGCGGACGGCAACGCGCGCAGCAGGTCGTCGAGCCGCTCGGCGTCCGCCGCCGGCTCGCCGTCCCAGCGCGCATGCGCGATGCCTTCGAGCATGGCGCCGTGGTCCTCGCCGCGCGCGGCGCGATCGGCCAGTCCGGCCCAGAGTGCGTCGGCCGCGTTCAGCGGGGCGCCGGTGAGCGCGAGGAACAACCCCGTCCGCCCCGGCAGCCGCGAGAGGAACCAGCTCCCGCCCACATCCGGATAGAGGCCCAGCGTGATCTCCGGCATCGCCAGCTTGCTGCGCGGCGTCACGACGCGGTGCGATGCGCCGGCCATCAGGCCGATGCCGCCGCCCATGACGATGCCGTGGCCCCAGACCAGCAGCGGTTTCGGATAGCGGTGGAGGGTGTGGTCGAGGCGGTACTCGCGCTCGAAGAAGTCGGCGGCGTCGCGCGGCACCTTGCCGGGTCCGGCCGCGCGCATCGCGCGGTAGAGACCGACCACGTCGCCGCCGGCACAGAAGGCCTTGTCGCCGTTGCCGTCGAGCACCACGCCCGCCACCTGCGGATCGTCCGCCCACGCGCTCAACTGCGCCTGGAGCAGATCGACCATCGGCAAGGTCAGCGCGTTGAGGCTGGCCGGCACGTTCAGCGTCGCATGGCCGAAGCGATGGCCCGAGGCGGTCAATACCGTGCGGAACAGCACCGGCGCCGCGCTGTGCTCGCCCGGACGCTGGCTCGGCTCCTGGAGGGCGGCCTGGTGTCGGTCCCGGCCGGCGTTCTCGACAGTGTTCCCGGAGACGGTCATCGGGTCTCCTCAGGCGTTGCGCCACTGCGGGCTGCGCTTGCCCAGGAAAGCGTTCACGCCTTCGCGCTGGTCTTCGGACTCGAAGAGCCCGATGAACGCCTCGCGCTCGGCAGCCAGTTGCGAATGCGGCGGCGCGGTGCGCGCGCCCTGGATCAGCCGCTTGCACGCGGTCACGCTGGTGGGACTCTGCGCCTGCACACGCTCGGCCCACTGGAGCGCCTTCGCCAGCGCGCCGCCCTTGGGGACCAGCTCGTCCGCCAGTCCGATGCGGAGCGCCGTTTCCGCGTCGACGCGCTCGCCGAGCAGCACCATGCGCTTGGCCCAGCTTTCGCCGATGGTCCAGCTCAACCATTGCGTCCCGCCGGCGCAGGGCAGCAGGCCGACCGTCGCTTCAGGCAACGCCATCACCGCGTGCGACTCCGCGATGCGCAGGTCGCAGGCCAGCGCGCATTCGAGTCCGCCGCCCATCGCGTAGCCGTTGATCGCGGCGATGCTGACGCCGCGGAATCCGGCGAGCGCTTCGAAGGCCTCGCCGAATCGACGCGCCATCGTCGCGGCGACGCCCTTGTCGCCGTCGGCGAACAGCTTCAGGTCGGCGCCGGCGCTGAAGAACTTCTCGCCGTCGCCGGTGATGACCAGCGCGTAGATCTCGCGGTCGCGGTTGAGGTCCCCGACCAGCCGCGTCAATGCGGCGAGGCTGTCGGCGGTCCAGGTGTGGGCGGGCGGATTCGTCAGCGTGACGATCGCGGTGGGGCCGCGGCGTTCGAGGCGCAGGCCGGCGTAGGCGCTACTCGTATCGGTGATGTTGTTCATGGGGAGACTGGGGTGAAGATGTGAATCGGGATGGGGAAATGCGGGTCATCGGATCGCCTCCGGTGCCTGGTCCTGCAACATCCGCCGCGCGACGATGACGCGCATGATTTCGTTGGTGCCTTCGAGGATCTGGTGCACGCGCGCATCGCGCAGGTAGCGCTCCAGCGGGTACTCGCGGATGTAGCCGTAGCCGCCGTGGATCTGCAGCGCCTCGTTGCAGACGCTGAAGCCGATGTCGGTGGCCAGGCGCTTGGCCATGGCGCAGTACACCTGCGCGTCCGGCGATTTCGCATCCAGCTTGGACGCCGCCAGCCGCACCATCTGCCGCGCGGCGACGAGCTCCGTCGCCATGTCGGCCAGCTTGAACTGCAAGACCTGCATGTCAGCCAGCGCGCGGCCGAACTGGTGGCGCTCATGCATGTAGCGCTGCGCCGCGGCCAGCGCACCTTGCGCAGCGCCGACCGAGCAGGTCGCGATGTTGATGCGCCCGCCGTCCAGCCCCTGCATCGCGATGCGGAAGCCCTGCCCTTCCTCGCCCAGCCGGTGCGCCGCCGGCACGCGCACGCCGTCGAAGCCGATGGCGCGGGTGGGCTGGCTGTTCCAGCCCATCTTCTCTTCCTTGCGGCCGTACTGGATGCCGGGCGAATCGCCTTCAACGAGGAAGGCTGAAATGCCGTCCGCACCCGCGCCGCCGGTGCGCGCCATCACGACCAGCACGTCCGTCGCGCCCGCGCCGGAGATGAAGGCCTTGTGGCCGTCGATCACGTAGTCCTCGCCGTCGCGCCGCGCCGTCGTTCGCAGCGAGGCCGCGTCGGACCCCGACCCCGGCTCCGTCAGGCAATACGACGCGAGCTTGGTGCCGCTGCACAACGCCGGTCCGAATCGACGCGCGACCGCCGCCGACGCATGGCTGCCCACCATCCACGCCGCCATGTTGTGGATGCTGAGGAAGGCGGTCGTCGACGGGCAGGCCGCGGCCAGCTCCTCCAGCACGATGGTCGCGTCCAGCCGCGGCAGCCCGAGTCCGCCGGTCGCCGCCGGCGCATACAGGCCGCAGAAGCCGAGCTCGCCCGCATGACGCAGCGTGTCGCGCGGGAAGAAGGACTGCGCGTCCCAGCCGGCCGCATGCGGCGCCATCTCGTCGCGGGCGAAATCGCGCGCCGCCTGCTGGAAGGCGCGTTGCTGCTCGTCGAGCTCGAAGTCCATCAGGTCCTCACCGCCTTACCGCCTTACCGCTTTGCCGCTTTGCCGCCTTAGCGCCCCATGGCCCCATGGCCTCACTGGAGGCTGATCGTCGTGTTGACGCCGCCGGTGGACGCGTCGTCGAACCAGCGTGCGGTGACGGTCTTCGTCTGCGTGTAGAAGAGGACGACCTGCTTGCCGTACGGTCCCAGGTCGCCGAGCTTGGACGCGCGCGAGCCGGTGAACGAGAACAGCGGCACCGGCACGGGGATGGGCACGTTGATGCCGACCTGGCCGATGTCGATCTCGTCCTCGAAGCGGCGCGCGGCCGCGCCGGACTGCGTGAACAGCGCGGTGCCGTTGCCGTTCGGGTTCGCGTTGATCATCGCGATCGCCTCGTCCAGCGTCGCGGCTTCGGCGACGCACAGCACCGGGCCGAAGACCTCCTGGTCGTAGATCGTCATGCCGGGCTTCACGCCGCTGAAGATCGTCGGACCGACGAAGTTGCCTTCCTTCAACGCGCCGTTGAGCGGCGGCAGGCGGCCGTCGAGCGCCAGCGTCGCGCCGTCCTCGATCCCGCGGGCGATCAGGCTTTCGACGCGATCGCGCGCCGCGCAGGAAATCAGCGGCCCGACGTCGGTCGTCGCCGAATCGCCGGCGCCGACGCTCAGGCCCTTGGCCTTGGCGACCAGGTCCGGCAGCCACGCGCGCGCGGCGCCGACCAGCACGGCGACCGACACGGCCATGCAGCGCTGCCCCGCCGCGCCGAACGCCGCGCCGGTCAGCGCGTTGAGCGTCTGCTCCTTGTGCGCGTCGGGCAGCACGACGGCGTGGTTCTTCGCGCCCATCATGCATTGCACGCGCTTGCCGGCCTTGCTCGCGCGGTCGTGGACCAGCGTGCCGACGCGCGTCGAGCCGACGAAGGAGATCGCGCGGATGTCGGCGTGGTCGCACAGCGCGTTGACGACGTCCTCGCCGCCGTGCACGACGTTCAGCACGCCCTTGGGGACGCCCGCTTCGAGCGCCAGCTCCACGAGCCGCATCGTCACCATCGGGTCCTGCTCGGACGGCTTCAGCACGAAGGTGTTGCCGCAGGCGATGGCCATCGGAAACATCCACAACGGGATCATCGCGGGGAAGTTGAACGGCGTGATGCCGGCGCACACGCCCAGGGGCTGCAGCAGGGTGTAGGTGTCGACGCCGCCGGCGACGTTGTGCGCGCGCTCGCCCATCTGCAGCGAGCCGATGTTGGCCGCGTGCTCGACGACCTCCAGCCCGCGGAACACGTCGCCTTCGGCATCCGCGAGGGTCTTGCCCTGCTCCGCGGTCAGCGTCGCGGCCAGCGACTGGATGTGTTCGCGGATCAGTTGCTGGTACTTCAGGAAGACGCGCGCACGCTGCCCGATGGGCACCTTGCGCCAGGTCTTGAACGCCTGCTGCGCGGCGGCGACCGCGGCCTCGACTTCGTCGGGCGTGGCCATCGGCACGCGGGCCAGGCGTTGCTGCGTCGCCGGGTTGATCACGTCGCGCCAATCGGTGCTGCGCGACTGGACGAATTCGCCGTTGATCAACAACGGGATATGGGGCAACTCTTCGCGGCTCATGCACGGTCTCCAGCAGGTCGATGTCCTCGGTGGGACGCACCAGCGAACCTTTTCGCAGTGCACTCGACGGTGGGTTGAATTTCACAGAGAATCTATCCACACACTTCGCAAGACACCAGCGTTCCCTCTTGTGAAGCGGTGCGGCGGCAAAACACTCCACAAGAATTCTGTGAAATCAGCGAATCCTGTGAATCGCATGGCCCTTCCCCACAGCCCCCCGCCGAGCTCGTCCCGCAAGCTGTTCATCGGCCCGAGGATCCGTCGGCTGCGCGAGCAGCTGCAGTGGAACCAGGCCGAACTGGCGAGCCGTCTGGCGCTGTCGCTCAGCTACGTGTCGCAGATCGAGACCAACCAGCGGCCGGTCACGGCGAGCGTGCTGATCAAGCTGGCGGAGGTGTTCGGCGGCGGCATCGGACAGTTCTCGGAGGAGCAGGACCAGCAGCTGCTGGCGGACCTGGACGCGGCGCTGCGCGACCGCTCGCTGACGACGACGGTGATGGCGCCGGCGCAGGTCGCGCGGCTGGTGGAGCAGGCGCCGGAACTGGCCGAGTCCTACGTCGCGCTGCATCAGCGCTACCTGCGGCTGCAGGACGAGCACTCGCAGATGATCGACCGCTTCTACGGCGAGCAGGGCCGCGAGGCGGCGGGGGCGCCGCCCTCGTTCCGCGGCGAGCCGCTGCCGCACGAGGCGGTGCGCGATCACCTGAACCGCCGCAACAACCACCTCGACGATCTGGACCTGCGCGGCGAGCAGTTGGCCGGATCGCTGGGTCTGGTGCCCGGCCACCGCGCGCAGCCGCTGCGGGATCTGCTGCTGCGGCGCTTCGGCATCAGGACCGAGGTGGGCGACGACGGCGAGACGCGGGAGGCATCGGCCGACGCCTTCCTGCGTCACTACGACCCACGGCGCAAGCTGTTGCGGATGCCGCGTTTCCTGAGCGATGCGCAGCAGGCCTTCCAGCTCGCCACGCAGTACGCGCTGATCGCCGAGGCCGAGGCCATCGAGGCGGAACTCGGCGCCGGCGCCTTCGTCGACGACGCGACGCGCGCGCTGGCGCGACAGGGCTTCGCCCACTACTTCGCCGGCGCGACGCTGCTGCCGTACGGCGAGTTCCTGACCGCGGCGCGCCACGCGCGCTACGACGTCGAGCTGCTGCAGCAGCGCTTCCAGGTCAGCGTGGAGACGGTCTGCCATCGGCTGTCGACGCTGCAGCGCAACGGCCATCGCGGCGTGCCCTTCTATTTCGTCCGCGTGGACCAGGCGGGGAACATCTCGAAGCGCCAGAGCGCGACCAGCTTCCACTTCGCGCGGCACGGCGGCGCGTGCCCGCTGTGGCACGTGCACGAGGCCTTCGCGCAGCCGGGGCGCTTCCTCACGCAGATCGCGGAGATGCCCGACGGCAGCCGTTTCTTCGGCATCGCGCGGACCATCGAGCGGCACGGCGGCGGCGGTTACCTGGCGCGGCGCAAGCTGTTCGCGATCGGCCTGGGCTGCGACATCTCGCATGCGCGGGAGCTGGTGTACGCAGAGGGCTTGAGCTTCGACGAGCGCACGGTCGCCCAGCAGGCGATCCCCATCGGCCCCGGCTGCCGCGTGTGTCCGCGCGAGCACTGCGTCCAGCGCGCGTTCCCGCCGGCCGGCAAGGCGCTGGTGGCGGACAGCGACAGTGAGTCGCTGGTGTCTTACCGGTTCACCGGTTGAGGGAGCTCGAGGGATGTCATCATCGGCATCCGACGCCCCGCCGAGGGGGCCTCATGAATGTTCAGGATCAACGCTGGAGCGGATGATGAAGCGCAGTACCCCACCCCACCCCGACAAGCGACAGCGCCCAGCCGATGAACGCGCGTTGCCGACCGCAGAGCGCGCGGAGCTGCAGCGTCAGGGTGCCAAGGCCGCGGCCCGCGGCGACGGGACGTCCGGCAATCCGATGGATCACACCGCCAACCTGCCGACCAGCACCGGGGAATGCGCCGACTTGTGGCAGGAGCGCAAGGATGCCTGGCAGAGCGGCCATGAGGCCCAGTCGAAGACCGACGACCACGTCGACGCGAAGACGCAGAGCCAGGCCGAGCGCACGAGGGATGAACACTGAGCGCCACCGTCGCGGCAGCGGGCCGGCAAGTTCTCTGTGCGCATGCCCGGCATCGGCATGGATTACCGAGGACGCCCTGGCCGCCGCGGCGCCAGGCGCCTCCGCAAGCGCTCCGATGAGCGCCTGACGCCAAGCGGCACGGTCTGGTCCTCGAGCCGGGCGTGCGACGGTGCCGCGCTTGCCTGTCAGGGTTGAGCCGGTTTCCGGCGCAACCAAGGTCTCATCATGAACAGCAGTCCCTCGCCTCACGGCACGCAGGCTCCGCGCAGCTCCCGGCCGGAGAACGAAGACGACGACCCGGTGGGCGACAACCAGCCGGTGACCGCCTCGACGCCGGTCGAGCAGGGCGACGAATCGCAGCAGGCTGACCGGGACGATCAGGATGATCAGGTCGATCAGGACGATCAGGACGATCGGGACGACCGGGCCGATGAATCGAACGCCGGCGCCGTTCGCACCGGCAACGACGGCCAGCCGCCGCAGTCGGACCCGGTCCCCGAGGACGTCCCCAAGGAACTGCCGGAAGGCAGCGACGCCCCGCCGAGCGATCGCCTCAACGACCATCGCCAGGACAAGGCCGCGTCAAGCCGGTCGGGACGGCCGCCGTCTTCGGACAGCAAGCTCCCCCAGTCCAGCCGGGGCTGACGCGGGCGGGTCCGTGCCGGCGCGACGACGCGCCGGCAAACGGTCCGCGTCGAGCTTGACCGGGGAGCGCCGGGCGCATGCACAATCTCCCGACACATGCGCGGATTGCTCAACCCTGTCCTCAGACACGTCCGACGGCTCCTGGTGGCAGTCGCGTTGGCCCCGTGGCTGACGCCGGCCGGCGCCAGTCCGGAGGCGCCCGCCCCCCTCGCATCGGCGACCGCGGCGATCAGCCCCGTCGCGGCGCCTGACATCCTGACGCGCGCCGACGAGGACCTGCAGCGCGTCGACCGGGCGAAGCGGCTGCTCGGGGCGGCGGACCCGTCCGAACGACTGGGCCGGGAACTCGACGCCATCGCGCAGCCGGTCAACGCCAAGCTCAACGCCGCCGCGGGCGGCGCGCTGCGCAACCTGACGGTCATGCGCCTCGAGAGCCTGGCGCGACACTGGGACTTCGACGAACGCCGTTTCGCGCGATGGGAAGAACGGGCCGGCCGGGCGCTGTCCCCCTATGCGGACGCCGCCCTCCACCTGTCCCAGCGACGCGCGGCGTGGTCGGCCACGCGCGCGGCGGGGCTGCTCGAGGGGCTCCCGCCGGCGCTCTCGGCGCGCGTCGACACCATGCTCGCGCAATTCGATGCGTCCGAAGCGGCGCTGGGTGTCGTGCTGGCGAGGCAGTTCGACCTGACGCAGCGCGCGAGCGAGCTGAAGGCCCGCATCCAGTCCGGGAGCGAGGAGGTCGACGCGGCCATCGACGAGATCGACCGTCAACTGTTGCGGACGGACGTGCCGCCGCTGTGGCAGGCGTTCAGACCTGGCACCGGCACGGCCGAGGCGATCGCCGCGATGGAGCGCGGCTTCGACATCGAACGCCAGTTTGCGGTGGACTACCACGCCGCCGACGGCGGCAACCAGCAGGCGCTGCGTCTGCTCCAGATCCTGCTGCTGCCGCTCATCCTGTGGCTGGCGGTGCGCGCCCGCCGCGCCCCCGATGACGGCGCGCCCGACCACGTGACGCGCGCGCTGCGCCGCCCCGTCTCGTCCTGGCTGCTGCTGGCGATGCTGGGCGTGCTGGTGCTGGAGCCCGACGCCCCGCTGCTCGTGCAGGAGATCGCCCTGGTGCTGGCGCTCATCCCGGTGCTGCGCCTGCTGCCGTCGGGCACGGTGCGCGCGCTGGGCGTGTGGCCGTATGTCGCGGTGGCGCTCTACATCGCCGACCGCCTGGGCGTGTCCGTCCCGGCCGACGTCGGCCTGTACCGGCTCTACACGCTGGGCGTGAGCGTCCTGGCCATGGGGCTCACCGTGTGGCTGCTCCGACGCGCGCCGCGCGACCCCACGGCCGGCGACAGCGGGCTGCAGACGGCGGTCCGCCGGATCAGCTGGATCGTGCTGGCCGTGCTCACCGTGTCGACCGCCGCCAACATCGGCGGGAACATCTCCCTGGCGGAGACCCTGACCAGCGGCGTGATCGACAGCGGCTACATGGCCCTGCTGCTCTACGCGGGCGTGGCGGCGGTGCTCGGCATCCTGCACGCGCTCGTGCGGCAGCCCGAGCTGGCGCAGCGGAAACTCGTGCGGCAGCACGGGCCGGCGCTGGAGGTGATGGTCACCCGGCTGCTGGTCCTGGCGGCGTGGCTGGGCTGGCTCGTCTACAGCATGGACCGGTTCCGCGTGCTGCGCCCCTTGCGCGCCGCCGGCACCCGGGTGCTGGACCTCGGCGTCGACGTGGGCGAAGTCTCAATCCATCTGGGCGACGTGCTGGTATTCCTGCTGTCGAGCTGGCTGGCGCTGTGGGTGGCCCGCGCCGTCCGTCGACTGCTGCGCGACGAACTGCCCCACCACGCCACCTTGCCGCGCGGCGCGGGCAACAGCATCGCGTCGCTGAGCTACTACGGCGTCCTGCTGTTCGGCTTCCTGGTGGCGCTGTCGGCGGCGGGCTTCAAGGTGAGCCAGCTCGCGCTGGTGTTCGGCGCCCTGGGCGTGGGCATCGGCTTCGGACTGCAAGGCGTGGTCAACAACTTCGTCTGCGGCCTGGTGCTGATGTTCGAGCGTCCGATCCAGCCGGGGGACCTGGTCGACGCCGCGGGCACGTCCGGCACCGTGCGCGAGATCGGCCTGCGCGCCACCCTCCTGCGCACCTTCGACGGCGCCGACGTGGTGGTGCCCAACGGCCTGCTGCTGAGCGGGAACCTGACGAACTGGACGATGTTCGACCGCAGCCGCCGCATCGAGATCGCGGTCGATGTCGCCTATGGCTCGGACCCGGCCCAGGTGCTGGCGGTGCTCGGCGCGGCGGCGCGCGAGACGCCGGGCGTGTCCGAGCATCCGGCGCCGGTGGTGCTGATGACGAGCTACGCCGACAGCGCGCTGAACTTCGTGGTGCGCGTCTGGACGCAGGACGTCGGCGGATGGATGGCCCTGCGCGGCGAACTGCTGGCCCGCGTGCTCGCGGCGCTCCAGCAGGCGGGCATCGGCATTCCGTATCCGCAGATGGATGTGCATCTGCGGAGCATGCCGGAAGGCCTGGAGGCCGCTGACAGGATCGCGGCTGGCGGACAAAGGAACGGTGTAGAAGATGAACGCTGAAAATCCCTCCGCCCAGCCCGGCGCGGCCCGACAGAGAAAAGCCTGAGCGAGATGCCGGCAGGGGCGCGCCAGCGTCCCTACACTCCCGCGATGTCTTCGTCAGCCCTGTTCCGCACAAGCCTCCACCCGTCGCGCGGCCCGGCCGGCAAGCGACCGCTGCATCCCGTCGCCCAGGCTTGGATCGCCCGCTTCGGAGACGCTCTGCCTGCGGGCCACCTCTGCCGCGAGTCGTCGCTCAAGGAGCGCTGGCTGCGTATCCACAGTCTCCCGGAATCCAAGCGCTATCCGGAGGACCGCACGGAACTCGGCGAGATCCTCCGACGCCAGAACGCGGTCGCCACCGAGTTGCTGGGCGAAGGTGCGCCATGCCTGTTGTTCGTTGCGGGTTTTTCGAGCGGGCCGGAGGCCGTGCAATGGGCTCGCAAGGCGTCGTGGCTCAAGGCGCTGGATGGGACGCCCGAACTGGTCCTCACCGTAGAGGAAGATGCCGAACGGGACCAGATGGCGTTCTGCGCGCTGCCCGTGATCTGGCAACGCGGAAGATTCGATCGATTGATTGCCGATCGGGCGCACGATCGCGCCGGACATCTCCTCTTCGCCAACTTCGATCGCGGCGGCATCTACGCGCCGTATGACGGCGGCGCCGATCTGTTCTATCCCTCCGCGGAGGATGTCGTGCCCGCGCGATCCAGGTATCGGGATTGGCTCTCGGGCTACCCGACGGGGCTATGAACGCGCCCGCGTCCGGCCCACTCGATGCATCGATCGTCGCTCGCGCCTGGGCGCATGGCTGGGCGATCTCGCGGAGCACTGCGGCACCCATCGAACGCGCGGGCTTCTTCCAGATCCATGTCGGCAAACCGGATCAGGTCACGCGATACGTCTTTCCTCGACTCGGCGCGCATCAGGGAGTGCTCGTGGCCACCGAGAACGGCGCCGCGCTGTATCAGGCGCTCGGCTGGTCCATGGTCTCGCCGGTCACGGCCGCGTCGTGTTCCGCCGCCGCTCCCGCAGCATGAACAGGTAGAGCCCTTCGACCTTCTCCCGCGCCCACGGCGTCTTGCGCAGGAACTTCAGGCTGGACTTCACGCTCGGCTCGAAGGCGAAGCAGCGCAGCGGGATGCGCTCGTCGAGGCCGTCCCAGCCGTACTCGGCGGCCAGCTCGGTCACGATGGTTTCCAGCGTCAGGCCGTGCAAGGGGTTGCGCGGCTGCTCTTGCGGCGGCGGGGCGGACTCGGTCATGACGGGATTGTCGCCGGTCGCGAAGGCCGCCCCGGCGTCGCTCCGGCGTCGCTTCGAGGGTCCGGCCCGCGTGGTACCTTCATCGTCATGAGCACGAATTTCCCCGACGAAGAACGCCCCATCATCCAGGAGCCGCGCACCTGGCAGGACGAGCGCTGGACCGCGCAGGTCATCAAGAACGAAGACGATGAGGGCTGGGCGGTCGCCATGACCTTGATCGGCGAGGCCGAGCCGGCCCTGGTCGGGCCCTGGACCATGGGCCGCGACAAGAAGAATCCGAAGCCGCTCGACGCGGCGGCGTTCCACACGCTGGTGAAGACGGCGTCCGAGGTGCTGCGCCGTCATGAGCAGCAGTTGCATGCGCGGCTGCACAAGAGCGTCAAGCTGGACACGGCCAATGGCCGCGTGCAGGTGCTGCTGGACATCGTGCCGGATGAAGACAACCCGTACGCGACGCTGACCGCGCTGAACGACGACGGCGAGCAGCTCGCGCAGGTGCGCGTGGCCGCCGGCTTCAAGTTCAATGAGGCGAGTGCGGCGGCCTGGGTCGAGAACGACTTCCTGAAGCCCTGACGTCGGTTCGTGCGTGAGGCTGCTGGCCCTCACCCCTGCCCTCTCCGGCGAGCGTGAGAGGGTGAGGGAGCCATTCAGACCGACTCTCGCAGCGTTCTCGCTGCCGCGACCATGTTGGTCAGGGCCGGGATCACTTCCGCCCACTGGCGGGTCTTGAGGCCGCAGTCCGGATTCACCCAGAGGCGCTCCGCCGGAATGCGCTCCGCCGCCTTGCGCATCAGCTGCACGATGTGGGCCTGCGTCGGGATGTTGGGCGAGTGGATGTCGTAGACGCCGGGGCCGATCTCGTTCGGGTACTTGAAGTCGTCGAAGGCGTCGAGCAGTTCCATGTCCGAGCGCGAGGTCTCGATCGTGATCACGTCCGCGTCCATGTCGGCGATCGACGCGATGATGTCGTTGAACTCCGAGTAGCACATGTGCGTGTGGATCTGCGTCTCGTCCGCCACGCCGTTGGCGGTGATGCGGAAGGACTCGACGGCCCAGTCCAGGTACTCGCGCCACTGCGACCGGCGCAGCGGCAGGCCCTCGCGCAGCGCGGCCTCGTCGATCTGGATCACGCGCACGCCGGCCTGTTCCAGGTCCAGCACCTCCTGGCGGATCGCCAGCGCAAGCTGCTTGCAGGACACCGAACGCGGCTGGTCGTCGCGGACGAAAGACCAGTTCAGGATCGTCACCGGCCCGGTCAGCATGCCCTTCATCGGCTTGTCGGTCAGCGACTGCGCGTAGCGCGTCCACTCGACCGTCATCGGCGCCGGACGGCTGATGTCGCCGAACAGCACCGGCGGTTTCACGCAGCGCGAGCCGTAGCTCTGCACCCAGCCGAACTGCGTGAACGCGTAGCCCGCGAGCTGCTCGCCGAAGTACTCGACCATGTCGTTGCGCTCGGCCTCGCCATGCACGAAGACGTCGAGTCCCAGCGCTTCCTGTTCCTTGACGCTGCGCGCGATCTCCGCGCGCATCGCCGCCTGGTAGCCGGCCTCGTCGAGGCGGCCGGCCTTGTACTCGCTGCGCGCATGGCGGATCTCGCCGGTCTGCGGGAAGGAGCCGATGGTCGTCGTCGGGAAGGCCGGCAGTTTCAGCAGCGCGGCCTGCTTCGCCGCGCGCTGCGCGTAGGCGGCCTGGCGCTGGCCGAGCTTCGCATCGATGGCCGCGACCGCGGCCTTCACCGCCGGGTTGTTGACGCGCGGCGAGCGGCGACGGGCCTCGATCGCGTGGCGGTTGGCGTCGAGTTCGGATTGCACCGAGGCGCGACCGCCCTTGAGCGCGCGGCCCAGCAGGTCCAGCTCCGCCAGCTTCTGCAACGCGAAGGCGAGCCAGGACTTCAGCTCGGCATCGAGCTTCTGCTCGCTCGCGAGGTCCACCGGCACGTGCAGCAGCGAGCACGAGGGCGCGATCCACAGGCGCTCGCCGAGCGTCGCGGCCACTGGCTGCAGCCAGTCGAGGACCGCGTTGAGGTCGCTCTTCCAGATGTTGCGTCCGTTGATCACGCCCAACGACACGACGCGGTCCGCCGGCAGCGCCGCGGTCAGCGCGGAGACCTCATCGCGGGCGTTGACGGCGTCCAGGTGGATGCCCTGCACCGGCAGGCCCGCGGTCAGCGCCAGGTTGTCCTTCAGCGGTCCGAAGTAGGTGGCGAGCAGCAGCTTCACGCCTGACCCCGACAGCGCCGCGTAGGCGGTCTTGAAGGCCTGCGCCCAGCCGGCTTCGAGGTCGGTGACGAGGATCGGTTCGTCGATCTGCACCCACTCGACGCCGTGCTCGGCCAGCGTCTTGAGCAGCGCCGCGTAGACCGGCAGCAGCTGCGGGAGCAGCGCGAGGCGGTCGGCATCGTCCTTCGCCTTGCCCAGCGCGAGGTAGGTCACCGGACCGATGATCACCGGCTTGGCTTTCACGCCGAGCGCCCGGGCCTCGGCCAGTTGCGCCAGCAGGCGGGAGGCGTCGAGCTTGAAGATCGTCGACGCGTCGAACTCGGGCACGATGAAGTGGTAGTTCGTGTCGAACCACTTGGTCATCTCGCCGGCGGCGACGCCGCCGCAGCAGTGCGAGTGAGTCTCGGCGCTCTCGGCGGAGCGGCCGCGGGCGACGCGGAAGTAGTTGTCCAGCGTGTCGCCGTGGAAGTCGCGCACGCGCCGCGGCAGGTTGCCGAGCGTGAAGCTCATGTCCAGCACCTGGTCGTAGAACGAGAAGTCGCCGACAGGCACCAGGTCCAGCGCCTGCTGCGCGGCCCAGTGCGTCGCGCGCAGCCGGGCGCCGAGCGCGAGGAGTTCATCGCGCGTGGACTGGCCTTTCCAGTAGGCCTCCTGGCCGAATTTCAATTCGCGCCTGGCGCCGATGCGGGGAAAGCCGAGGTTGTGGATCGTGGTCATGGAGAGGCTCCCTCCCGGGAGAACAACTGCTGAAAGGTCCCGAAGCGTAGGGACCGTTCTCCATGACGTAAAACGATATTAATTCAAGAAAACTTGAATGAGATTCACGAGACGTGAGCACACAGTCTTCAGCGCTGCGAGTGGCGCCGGTCGGACTCTCTCCCGCTTGCGGGAAATGGCGGGGGTGAGGGCTGCGGTCGTCGACTTCCTCAGGTGTACTTCTTCTCCAGCGCGTCCCACTCCGGCTTGTTCACCAGGCGCTGGCGCTCGGCGAAGGGCACGACCAGGTTGGGATCCTCGTCGATGCGGCGCTGCGTCTTGAGCACGCCCAGCGCCTTCTGCATCCCGGCCACCGCGCCCTGCAGCGCGGCATTGGCATACAGCACGACGCCGTAGCCCATCTGCTGCAGCTCGCTTGCATCGGTGATCGGCGTCTTGCCGCCGATGACCATGTTCATCAGCTGCGGCGTCGACAGACGCTGCGGCAGCGCGCGGATCTCTTCCGCTTTCGTCACCGCCTCGACGAACAGGATGTCCGCGCCGGCTTCGGCGAAGCGCTGCGCGCGCTCGATCGCGGCCTCGAAGCCCTGCGTCGCGCAGGCATCCGTGCGGGCCATGATCAGGAAGTCCGGATCACGCCGCGCATCCACCGCCGCCTTGATCTTGCTCACCGCCTCCTCGGTGGAGATGACCTCCTTGCCGGTGAAGTGCCCGCAGCGCTTGGGCGCCACCTGGTCCTCGAGCTGGATGCAGTCCGCGCCGGCGCGTTCGAGCACGCGCACCGTGTGCCGCACGTTCAGCGCGTTGCCGAAGCCGGTGTCGGCGTCGACGATCAGCGGCAGCTCCACCGCGTCGCGGATGCGCGCGGTGTGGTCGGCGATCTCGGACAGGCCCATGAAGCCCTGGTCCGGCAGGCCGAACCACATGTTGGTCACGCCGGCGCCGGTCACGTAGATCGCCTCGAAGCCGAGGTCCTCGATCACCTTGGCCGACAGCGCGTTGAACGCGCCCGGCACCAGCACGCCACGGCGTTCGTTCACCAGCGCGCGCAGCGTCTTGCGGGTCGATGTCATGTTAGTTCTCTTTGATTGTCTGAAGTCGAATTCGATAAGGAGGTCGAAGGCGGAATCAACCGGCGCCGATCACAGCGCCTCGGCGGGCACGCGGACGGTGCCTTCCATCAGGATGCGCGCGCTGCGGCTCATCACCGCCTGCGTCACGCGCCATTGGCCACCCTTGCCGCCCTCGCCGCCTTCCTGGACCGCTTCCGCGCCGACGCGCAGCGTGCCGGACGGATGGCCGAAGCGCACCGCCGGCAGCGCCTTGCCGCCCGCGGCCTCGCACACCACGGTGCCGGGGATCGCGGCCGCGGTGCCGATGGCCACCGCCGCCGTGCCCATCATCGCGTGGTGCAGCTTGCCCATGGACATCGCGCGCACCAGCACATCGATGTCGCCGGCCTCGACGGTCTTGCCGGCCGACGAGCGATAGCTCGACGGCGGCGCGACGAAGGCCAGCTTCGGCGTGTGCTGACGGGTCTTCGCCTCGTCCAGCGTCTTGATCAGGCCCATGTGCAGCGCGGCGTGCGCGCGGATCGCTTCGAGCCGCTTCAGCGCCGCGGGGTCGCCGTTGATCGCGTCCTGCAGCTCGGTGCCCGAGTAGCCCAGGTCCTTCGCGTCGACGAAGACCGCCGGGATGCCGGCGTTGATCAGGGTCGCGCGCAACTGGCCGCCGGGGACGAGGTCCTCCGGCATCGTCAGCACGTCCACGACGTTCCCGGTCGGGAACAGCGCGCCGCCGGCATCGTCGCCATCGGCGTCGTCATTGCCCGGATCGAGGAAGGCCAGCTCGACCTCCGCCGCCGGGAAGGTCACGCCGTCGAGTTCGAAATCGCCGCTCTCCTGCACCTGGCCGTCGCGCATCGGCACCTTGGCCACGATGGTCTTGCCGATGTTGGCCTGCCAGATGCGCACGGTGGCGATGCCGTCGCGCGGCAGCGTCGCCGCGTCGATGAATCCCGCCTGGATCGCGAACGGTCCGACGGCCGCCGACAGGTTGCCGCAGTTGCCGGACCAGTCGACCAGCGCGGTGTCGATCGCCACCTGGCCGAACAGGTAGTCGACGTCGTGGCCGGGCCGCGTGCTGCGCGAGATGATCACCGTCTTGCTGGTGCTCGAGGTCGCGCCGCCCATGCCGTCGATCTGCTTGCCGTAGGGATCGGGGCTGCCGATGACGCGCATCAGCAGCCGGTCGCGCGCGGCGCCGGGCACGCGCGCGGCCTCGGGCAGATCGTCCAGGCGGAAGAACACGCCTTTGCTGGTACCGCCCCGCAGGTAGGTCGCGGGGATCTTCACTTGAGGGAGAAAACTCATGACTGCTTCCGTCGTTGTTCCCGATGTTCCCGATGTTCACGATGTTCACGAGGGTCGCGGCGCTCGCGAAGATCCGTCGAGCACCGCGCGCCCTCAGGCCGCCTCGGCCGCCGCCAGGAAGTCCTGCGCGAAACGCTGCAGCACGCCGCCGGCCTGGTAGACCTCGACCTCCTCGGCGGTGTCCAGGCGGCAGCGCACCGGCACGTCGATGCGCTCGCCGTTGCGGCGGTGGACGATGACCGTCAGCGTCGCGCGCGGCGACAGCTCGCCCGACACGTCGTAGGTTTCCGAGCCGTCCAGGCCGAGCGTCAAGCGCGTCGTGCCCGGCAGGAACTCCAGCGGCAGCACGCCCATGCCGATCAGGTTGGTGCGGTGGATGCGCTCGAAGCCTTCGGCGACGATGGCCTCGACGCCGGCCAGGCGCACGCCCTTGGCCGCCCAGTCGCGCGACGAGCCCTGCCCGTAGTCCGCGCCGGCGATGATGATCAGCGGCTGGCGGCGCGCCATGTAGGTCTCGATGGCTTCCCACATGCGCATGACCTGGCCCTCGGGCTCCAGGCGCGCGAACGAGCCGGCCAGCACCTCGCCGTCGGCGCCGCGGACCATCTCGTTCTTCAGCGTCGGATTGGCGAAGGTGGCGCGCTGCGCGGTCAGGTGATCGCCGCGGTGGGTGGCGTAGGAGTTGAAGTCCTCCTCGGGCAGGCCCATCTTGAAGAGGTACTCGCCGGCGGCCGAGTCCAGCATGATCGCGTTGGACGGCGACAGGTGGTCGGTGGTGATGTTGTCCGGCAGCACGGCCAGCGCGCGCATGCCGCGCAGCGTGCGTTCGCCGGCCAGCGCGCCTTCCCAGTAGGGCGGACGGCGGATGTAGGTCGACTGCGCGCGCCAGTCGTAGAGCGGCTCGGTCTTCGTCGTCGACGCCGCGGTGATCGCGAACATCGGCTCGTAGACCTTGCGGAACTGCTCCGGCTTCACGCTGGAGCGCACCAGCGCGTCGATCTCGTCGTCCTCGGGCCAGAGGTCCTTCAGGCGGATCTCGCGGCCCTCGACGACGCCGAGCACGTCGCGTTCGATGTCGAAGCGGATGGTGCCCGCGATTGCGTAGGCGACCACCAGCGGCGGCGAGGCCAGGAAGGCCTGCTTGGCGCGCGGGTGGATGCGGCCGTCGAAGTTGCGGTTGCCCGAGAGCACGGCGGTGGCGTAGAGGTCGCGCTCGACGATCTCGCGATCGATGGCGGGATCCAGCGCGCCGGACATGCCGTTGCACGAGGTGCAGGCATAGGCGACGACGCCGAAGCCCAGCGCCTCCAGGTCGCCGAGCAGGCCGGCTTCCTCAAGGTACAGCGTGACCGCGCGCGAGCCGGGCGCGAGCGAGGTCTTCACCCACGGCTTGCGCGTCAGGCCCAGGCGTCGCGCATTGCGCGCGAGCAGCGCCGCGGCGATCACGTTGCGCGGGTTGCTGGTGTTGGTGCAGCTGGTGATGGCCGCGATGATCACGGCGCCGTCGGGCATGCGGCCCGGTTCTTCGGTCCACGGGCCGGCGATGCCGCGCTCGGTCAGCGCGGAGGTCGGCAGGCGGCGGTGCGGATTCGACGGGCCGGCCATGTTGCGCACGACGCTGGCCAGGTCGAACTTCAGCACGCGCGGGTAGACGACGCCGGACAGCGTGTTGCCCTCGCCCGACCACAGGCCGGCGGCCTTCGCGTAGGTCTCGACGAGCTGCACCTGCGCTTCCTCGCGCCCGGTCAGGCGCAGGTAGGTGAGCGTCTGCTCGTCGATCGCGAACAGCGCGGCGGTAGCGCCGTACTCGGGCGCCATGTTGGAGATCGTGGCGCGGTCGCCGAGCGTGAGGCTGGAGACGCCTTCGCCGTAGAACTCCAGGTAGGCGCCGACGACCTTTTCCTTGCGCAGGAACTCGGTCAGCGCGAGCACCAGGTCGGTGGCGGTGATGCCGGGCTGGCGATGGCCGCTGAGCTCGACGCCGACGATGTCGGGCAGCCGCATCCACGAGGCGCGGCCGAGCATCACGTTCTCCGCTTCCAGCCCGCCGACGCCGACGGCGATCACGCCCAGCGCGTCGACGTGGGGCGTGTGGCTGTCGGTGCCGACGCAGGTGTCGGGATAGGCGACGCCGCGGTCCACGTGCACGACGGGCGACATCCGCTCCAGATTGATCTGATGCATGATCCCGTTCCCCGGCGGGATCACGTCGACGTTGCGGAACGCCGTGCGGCACCACTCGATGAAGTGGAAGCGGTCCTCGTTGCGGCGGTCCTCGATCGCGCGGTTCTTCTCGAACGCCTGCGGGTCATAACCGCCGCACTCGACGGCCAGCGAGTGGTCGACGATCAGCTGCACCGGCACGACCGGATTCACCTTGGCGGGATCGCCGCCCTGATCGGCGATCGCGTCGCGCAGGCCGGCCAGGTCCACGAGCGCGGTCTGGCCCAGGATGTCGTGGCAGACCACCCGCGCCGGATACCAGGGGAAGTCGCGATCGGCCTTGCCGTCGGCGAGCTGCAGCAGGCTCTCGTCGAGGGTGGCGGGGTCGCAGCGGCGCACCAGGTTCTCGGCGTGGACGCGGGCGGTGTAGGACATGCGGTCCCACGCGCCGGGGCGCAGCGCCTCGACGGCGGCGCGCGCGTCGAACCAGTCGAGGGCGGTGCCGGCCAGCGGCTTGCGCCAGGTCTCGTTGAGCGGGATGGCGGAGGCGATGGTGGGTGCGGGCGTCGTGGCTGGCATCTCTGAAACTTCTCTCATGCGGTCATCGCGGTCATCGTGTTTGAGGCGGTCGACGGGGCGACCCGGTGCGTGCGGGCCGCCGGGTCGGGGTCGCCGTGTCGGGGCCGTGGCCTCAGGGGCGCTGGGCCAGGGGGACGAAGACCTGGTCTTCCGGGCCGGTGTAGACGGCGCTGGGGCGGATGATCTTGTTGTCCTGGCGTTGCTCGATCACGTGGGCGGCCCAGCCGCTGGTGCGGGCGATGACGAACAGCGGGGTGAACATGGCGGTCGGCACGCCCATCATGTGATAGCTGACGGCGCTGAACCAGTCCAGGTTGGGGAACATCTTCTTGGCGTCCCACATCGTCTTCTCGAGGCGTTCGGCGATGTCGTACATCTTGGTCGAGCCGGCGTCCTTGGACAGCTGGTGGGCGACCTTCTTGATGACTTCGTTGCGGGGGTCGCTGACGGTGTAGACAGGGTGGCCGAAGCCGATGACGACTTCCTTGGCCTCGACGCGGCGGCGGATGTCGGCCTCGGCCTCGTCGGGGGTGTCGTAGCGCTTCTGGATCTCGAAGGCGACCTCGTTGGCGCCGCCGTGCTTCGGGCCGCGCAGGGCGCCGATGGCGCCGGCGATGGCCGAGTGCATGTCCGAGCCGGTGCCGGCGATCACGCGGGCGGTGAAGGTGGAGGCGTTGAACTCGTGCTCTGCGTAGAGGATCAGCGAGGTGTGCATCGCGCGTTCCCAGCCTTTCGACGGCGGCTTGCCGTGGAGCAGGTGCAGGAAGTGGGCGCCGATGGAGTCGTCGTCGGTTTCGACCTCGATGGAGCGGCCGTTGTGGCTGTAGTGGTACCAGTACAGCAGCATGGAGCCGAAGGAGGCCATCAGCTTGTCGGCGATGTCGCGGGCGCCGGGCAGGTTGTGGTCGTCCTTTTCGGGGAGCGAGCAGCCGAGGGCGGAGACGCCGGTGCGCATCACGTCCATCGGATGGGCGTTGGCCGGGAGGGTTTCGAGCGCGTCCATGACGGCGGCGGGCAGGCCGCGGAGGGATTTCAGCTTGGCCTTGTAGCCGCGCAGTTCGCCGTCGTTGGGGAGCTTGCCGTGGACGAGCAGGTAGGCGATCTCTTCGAACTCGCAGCGTTCGGCGAGTTCGAGGATGTCGTAGCCGCGGTAGTGCAGGTCGTTGCCGGTGCGGCCGACGGTGCACAGGGCGGTGGTGCCGGCGGCGACGCCGGACAGGGCGACGGATTTCTTGGGCTTGAAGGCGGGGGCGGCTGCCGCGTTCGCGGTCGTGGTGTCGCTCATGGGGATGTCTCCTGGAAGTGGAATCTTGGGGGGAATTTAGAGGGGCAGGCTCAGACCATGCCCGGTGGGATCGAGGGTAGCCGCTGCCCGACGGGGGTGGTGCGAGGGGTGATTCGGCAGGGCTTGCCGCCGTCGACGGCGACCATCTCGAAGGTGGCGCGGAGGACGTCGGAAGGGGCCGTATTGTCGATGCGGGCGTGGACCTCGACGGTCATCGAGGTGCCGCCGACGCGGGAGACGCGGGAGTGGATGTGGAGGACCGAGCCTACCGGGACCGGGGCGAGGAACTGGACGTCCTTCACGGCGACCATGACGATGTCCTGGTGGCAGAAGCGCGCGGCGACCATGTGGGCGTTCTGGCCGAGCCAGGACAAGGCCTCAGGTCCGAAAAGGGTGCCGTAGTGGTTCGCGTGACGCGGCAGCACCAGCTCGCTGCGAAGCATCTCCGTCGAAGAAGCGCTCGACAGCGCAGTAGGCCAGTCCATTGCAAGTTGTGAAATGGGGAAGTTCACAATGTTCGCAGCGGATGGGCCAAGGGGCAACGATGAAGTTGTGGTGGGTTGCGAAGGTGGCGGGCCTGGTTTGCGAAACTTGTGAAGTCCTGGCTCTGGCCAGCCAGATTTCAGAAATGTCTACGAGCGCAGACTTTTCGCGGTTTTCCACGCCCAAAAATCAAAAATGTCTACGAGCGTAGGCACAACCTGACCCCAATTCATGAAGCGTTCGATCAAGTCCCCTGAAGACCTCGGACTCATCATCCGAGCGGTACGGAAGTACTCGAAAGTTCGTCAAGACGACCTGGCCGGGTGCGCCAAGGTCAGCAAGCAGTTTCCCCCGCTCCGAATCCACCGCAATGGTCAACTGTCTCTGGCACGAGCAGGACCGCAAGATATCGTGGCGAGGCAAAGTCCCCACCTCGGAGATCGTCGTAGTTCTTGCGAGGGAGTGGAAACTTAATCACAGCCTCTTCCACATCCACGAGTTCCTGGGAGGTGCACTTGAGTTGGAACTCTATCTGCGGGCTGCGGACGAGGTGCCCAACGTACCCCCTGCTTTTGAACGCAACGTCGATGCTATCGTCGTCGACGGACGATGAGATGCGATTCAGCCCCGCATGCGCTGCGAGCGCGCACACGTATGCATAGTTGAACTCTTCTTTCTGCTTCTGCGGGTCCATGTCTGCGGCCCTCCCCCATTGTGGCTTCATGCTACACAAGGAAGTCGAAGAAGTTCAAACACCTCAAAACTCGCTACGCTGCGATCTAAAAGCAGTGCGGAACAAGGTTGCCACTAGTTCGTCAGACGCATGACCAACCGGTTGCCTCCTACCGTAACGGCTGCGACAAGGCGACGGATGCTCCCCTCAAAGCGGCGGCGACACAGCCTGAGCGAAGCGCCTTAAGCCCATCGACCCTGCGGCCTGAGGGACGAAGCGTGGCACGTTCATCCGGCTGGTTTGGTCGACCCCGAAGGCGCTTAGCGCTTGTGAGTTCACCGTGGTTGCCGTCGGCCGAATGATGCCATCTGGCCTCTCAGGCGGAGCCAGGTCTTGCGTGCGGCATCGTCGCCCCGTCCTCTCACAACACGCCGCGGGTTTCGAACTGAGACGCCGTCAGGAAGTCGCATTCAGGCGGTTGAATCCCTCGCAGGTCCTTAATGCCCCGCAGCCACCGCCCCCATCACCAAATCCGGCAGCCCCGTCGCGATGCTCGGGAAGATGCAGATCAACAGCACCGCCAGCAGCATGAGGACAACAAACGGCAGCACTCCCCAGATGATGTCTCTCAGGTCGATATCCGGCGCGATGTTCTTGATCACGAAGATGTTCAACCCCACCGGCGGGTGAATCAGTCCCGTCTCCATCACGATCGTCATCAGGATCCCGAACCAGATCAGGTCGAACCCCGCCGCCTTCAACGGCGGCAGGATGATCGGCGCCGTCATCAGGATGATGCTCACCGGCGGCAGGAAGAACCCCAGCAGGATGACCATCAGCAGCACGGCCGCCAGCAGCACCCACTTGGACAGGTGCATGCCGACGATCCACTCCGCCACCGCCTGGCTGATGTGCAGGTAGCTCATCACGTAGGAGAACAGCAGCGACATGCCGATGATGAACATCAGCATGGTCGACTCCTTCAAGGTCGACGTGAGGATGGGCGCCACGTCCCGCGGCCGCCACACCCCGTAGATCACTGCGATCAATCCCAGCGCCAGCAGCGCGCCCAGACCCGCCGTCTCCGACGGCGTCGCGAAGCCGCCGTACAGCGCCACCATCACGCCGATCAGCAGCAGCACGAACGGCACGACCCGCGGCAGCATCTCGAACTTCTGACGTGTGGTGAAGGTCTCCTTCGACAGCAGCGCCGAGGCCGCCCCCGTGCGATTGAATTCGGCCTCGGCCAGCGCGTACTCCTTGCGGTAGCGCAGCGCCGCGTAGACGGCGAACAGCACCACGAGCAGGATGCCCGGCGCGATGCCGGCCAGGAACAGCCGGCCCAGCGACTGCTCCGCCGCCACCGCGTACAGGATCATCGTGATCGACGGCGGCAGCAGGATGCCCAAGGTCCCGCCGGCCGCGATGATGCCGGCCGCGAAACCGGGCGAGTAGCCCCGCTTGCGCATCTCCGGAATGCCGGCGCTGCCGATGGCCGAGCAGGTCGCCGGGCTGGAGCCGGCCATGGCCGCGAACAGCGCGCAGGCGAAGACGTTGGCGATGCCCAGCCCGCCGGGGATGCGTCCCATCCAGACGTGCATCGCCGCGTACAGGTCCTGCCCCGCTCTCGACTTCCCGATGGCCGCCCCCTTCAGGATGAAGAGCGGAATGGAGAGCAGCGTGATGCTGGCCATCTCCTCGTAGACGTTCTGCGTGACCGTGTCCAGCGCGGACGCCGGCATGAAGAGCGCCATGAACAGCACCGCCACGCTGCCGAGCGCGAACGCGATCGGCGCGCCCGAGAACATGAACAGCAGCGTGACGATCCCGAACAGCGAGCCGAGGACGAGCATGCTCATGCGCCCACTCCCGATTGATTTGTCGAGTTGTTTTTCTTGAAGAGCCCGTTGACGCGCGCCGTCAGCTGAACGAGCAGTTGCAGGCTCAGCAGCGTCATGCCCAGCGCCATCAGCCCGTACGGGATCCACAGCGGCGGCGCCCAGGACGACGAGGTCGTCTGGCCCTCGACCCAGGCCTCGTGGAACAGCGTCCAGGACTTCCACGCGAAGAAGGCGCAGAAGGCCGTGCACATCAGGTCCACCAGCGCCAGGCGCAGGCGGTTGACCGCACGCGGCAGCAAGCCGGCCATGGCCTCGATGCCGACGTGCCCGCGCAAGGACTGGACGAAGGCGCCGCAGAGGAAGGTCGCGCCGACCAGGCAGAAGACCGCCGCCTCGTCCTGCCAGTCCGTGGACGCCTTCATCACGTAGCGCGAGACCACGCTGTACGTCAGCACGCACGAGGCCACCAGCAGCGCCAGCATGCCCAGCACCACCACGCCCTGGTTGATGAGGTGCAGCAGCCGCGCGAGCGGCAGCAGCACCGCCGGCGTGTCGGGGTCGATGCCGGCCACCGCCGGCTTCAGTTCAAAGCCGTGGCTCATCGCGCGCTCACAGCAGCTTCTGGGCGGCCTTGAGGATGCCGGCGCAGGACTCGTTCTTCTCGGCGAAGTCCTTCCACGCGGTATCGCGCGCGATGGCCTGCCACTTCTTCAGCGTCGCCTCGTCCATGTCGTAGACCTTGGCGCCGGCCTTCGCATAGATCGCCGCAGCCGCCTTGTCATCGGCCTTGGCGGCCTCGCGGGCGAAGACCTCCATCTCGGCGCCGACGCCCATGACGATGTCCTGCTGCGCCTTGGGCAGCTTGTTGAAGACCTCCTTGGAGATCATCAGCGGCTCCAGCATGAACCAGTAGGTGCGCTCGCGGCCCGAGGTCAGGTGCTTGGCGATCTCCTCCAGCTTGAAGGAGATGAAGCTGGTGGACGAGGTCATCGCCGCATCCATCGCGCCGGTCTGCATGGCCGCGTAGATCTCGTTGGACGGCAGCGTGATCACCGACGCGCCGGCCTGCTTCAGCATCATGTCCATCTCGCGGCTGCCGCCGCGCACCTTCAGGCCCTTGGCATCGTCCGGCGTCACCAGCGGCCGCGCGCGGCTGGCCACGCCGCCCGCCTGCCAGACCCAGCTGACGATCATCACGCCCTTGTCGTCCAGCACCTTGGACAGCAGCTTGCCGACCTCCGCCGTCTTCCAGACCGCGCCCTGCTCGTAGCTGGGCACCAGCGCCGGCATCAGGCCGGCATTGGTCTCGGCCACCTCGCCGCCGGCATAGGACAGCGGCACCAGGCTCATGTCCAGCGCGCCCTTGCGCAGGGCCGAGAACTGGGCGTTGGTCTTCATCAGCGACGAGCCCGGATAGACCGCCGCCTTGAGCGCGCCGCCCGAGCGCTTCTCCACCTCGGCGGCGAAACGCCGGCACAGGCGGTCGCGGAAGTCGCCTTCGGTCAGCGTGCCGCTGGGGAACTGGTGGGAGATCTTCAGCGCCGCCGCTTGGGCGTGCGCGGTGGGCAGCCAGGCGGCTGCGGCAGTGCCTGCGGCGGCACCCATCCATTGGCGTCGGGTGAGGGTCATGCTTGTCTCCAGGTCCGCCATGGGTGGCGGTATGCGAGCGGAGTGTCAAAGCCACCCCCGGCACGATCAATCAACCTGACGTTGCGACCTTTACCGCCGACGGAAGGATCGCGGGCTAACCCTGAGGCCCCAACGGCCCTCCCCTGAGCGAAAGCGTCACCCGAGACCCGCGGCGTGCGGCGTACGAGGTGCCGTCAGGGTCGAGCCCACGTCCCGCTTGACCTTGCCACAGTGGCAAGGTTCAGCATGCTCGCAAGCTCGCCCGAGGCGCTCCGGCTGCCGGCGGCGAGCGTCCTGTCCGATGGAAAGGAGAGCCCCTTGAAGACAGTGCCTCTGTTGACGCTGGCCGCGTTGATCGCCGCCGCCCCCGCTGCTTTCGCCCATGGCGACGAGGACCAAGCCCCGCCGCGCAGGTTCGATCCCGCGCAGGTCGAAGTCACCGACTTCGGCCAGGAGGGCAATCCGAGGAAGGTCACGCGAACCATCCAGGTCGACATGGCCGACACCATGCGTTTCACGCCGGAGAGCCTCGCCGTCAAGCGCGGCGAGACCGTCCGGTTCGTGGTCCGCAACGGGGGTCAGGTCTTGCACGAAATGGTCCTCGGCACCAGGCAGGCCCTGGCTCAGCACGCGGCGCTGATGCGCAAGTTCCCCGGTATGGAGCACGCCGACCCGAACATGGCGCACGTCAAACCAGGCACGAGCGGCGAGATCGTCTGGCAGTTCACCAAAGCCGGCGAGTTCCAGTTCGCCTGCCTTCTGCCGGGGCACTTCGAAGCGGGGATGGTCGGCCAACTGGTCGTGCGGTGAGCCGACCAGGCTCATCGCACGAGCAGTTCCTCGTCCACCCAGCGGCGGAGCAGCAGGCCCAGCTCCGCCGCGACGTTCAGGTCGGGCTGCGCTTCGGCCAGGTCCGCACACGTTTCAGCAAACGTGCGACCCGCCGCCAGTGCGTCCAGCGCCCGAGCCTCGAGCGGCCCCACGCTTCTGAAATGCGGGGAATGGCCGCGCCGCCAGATCAGCAGGTCCAGCGGCACCGTCAGCGGCTGCGCGGCCGGCGGCGTCTCGTCGCCGTCGAGCGCCTGCCACAGCGCCAGCGTGTTGAAGGATTGCTTCAAACGCGCATAGCTGGGCGGCAGCCGGAGGCGCAGGTCGGCCCAGTCCTCGGGCGCGAGCGACGCCAGGTCGGCCATCGTGAGCGCGGGCGCATCGGCGGCATCGAAGGCGCTTCGCAGCGCCCAATCGAGCGCGGCCAACTCGGCGATCTCGCCATCGTCCGGCCACCGCTGCGACAGCCACCGGGCGAAGTCCACCCCGTACCAGCGCAAGCTGAAGTGCTGCGAACCATGGACCTCGACGAAGGCCAGCGCCTCGCGCTCGAACCAGTCGTCACCGAGGTATCTCAGCGTATGCCCGTAACTGTCCGCCAGCGTCTCGTGCAGCCGCGCGCGGTAGGCATGGTGGTAGATGTCCAGGCGTCGCTCCGCGGCGATGCCGGGACCGCGACGCAGCTGGGTGTCGATCTGGCTGGGTTGCCCGATCAGGTAGGCCTGCAGCGACTGCTGCAGGTCCAGGAGTTGAAGCGGCTGCAGCTGCGGCAGCGGCTGAAGGGGCTGAAGGGGCTGAAGGGGCTGAAGCGGCTGAAGCGGCTGAAGCGGCTGGAGGGGCTGAAGGGGCTGAAGCGGCTGCTCGATGGCGTTCATGCGGCCTTCCTTCCGGCATCGCCGGGCCAGGTGGTCGCGGTGATCGCGCGGGCCTGGTCGAGTTCCACCAGCAGTTCCGACAGCGGCGGAATGTGGTCGTCCCGTTCGATCATCGTCGCCACCGGGCCGAATCGCCGCAGCGCCTCGGCATACAGCTGCCAGACCGGCTCGGCCACCGGCTGGTCGTGCGTGTCGATCAGATGGTCGCCGTGGTCGCTGTGACCGGCGACGTGGATCTGCTGCACGCGCTCCGCGGGCAACGCATCGAGGTAGGCGAGCGCATCGAAGCCGTGGTTCACCGCGCTCACATGGATGTTGTTCACATCGACCAGCAGCAGGCAGTCGGCCCGTCGCGCGACCTCGGCCACGAACTGCGCCTCGCTCAGGCTCGAGTCCGCGTAGTCGAGATAGCTGGACACGTTCTCGACCACCAGCCTGCGGCCAAGCGCGTCCTGCGCCTGACCGATGTTGCGCACCACCACCCGCAGCGCCTCGTCCGTGTAGGGCAAGGGCAGCAGGTCGTGCAGGTTGCGGCCATGGACGCCGGTCCAGCACAGGTGATCGGAGACCCAGAGCGGCTCCACACGACGGGCCAGCGACGCCAGCTGCCGCAGGTAGTCCGCATCCAGACCCGCCACGGCACCCAGGTTCATCGAGACGCCATGCATCACCATCGCGTACTTCGCGCGGATGCCGTCCAGCATGGCCAGCGGCTTGCCGCCGGGCACGAGGTAGTTCTCCGAGATCACTTCCAGCCAGTCGACCGGCTGGGGCGCCCCGAGGAACTCCCGATAGTGGGTGCTGCGCAGGCCCAGGCCGAAGCCCGGGCTGGTCTGCGCGACGCGCGAGGCGGGTCCGGGCCTCACGGACTTACTTCTTCGCGGCCAGATCGCCGATCGTGCCGCCGGCGCTCAGGCACGACGCCGCGTCCATGCCCTTGAAGCTGTGGCCCTTGCAGGCGTTCTGACCCTTGCAGGCGTTTTCCGTGGTCTTGCAGTCGGCGTTGCCCTTGCACTCGTGCACGCCGTAGCAGTGCACCTTGTCGCTGGCGGCCACGGCCAGGCCGCTGCTGCCCTGGGGGGCGGGCGCCGCCTGGACGGACAGGGCGAACAGGGCGGCGGCGGCGGCCAGGGCGGCGGATTGGGTCTTGGTGATCATGGGGTGCACTCCGAATAGAGGGGTCAGGTTGATGAAGCGGAGCGCTCCTGTGCGTTCCGTACCCTTCTATTCGTAGCCGCCGCCGCAGAGGTTACAGCGCCCTGAAAATTTTCTTTCGTCCGGGGACCCATGACAAAAGCCGCCCGAGGGCGGCTTTGCGTCAAGCGTGGCGTCTGTCGACGGGAGCGCCCCGGAACTTCCGCGGCGCCCCTGTTCACGCGCTCACTTCAGCGTGTAGCTCTGCTGCGCCGTGTCATACGCGCCGTTGCGCGCCGGGTCCCAGTAGGTGAAGTTGAAGCGCACGATGTCGCCCTTCTTCAGGCCGGTGACCGTGTAGGCGTTGCCGCTGCCTTCCTTGAGCATGCGCACGTTCAACTGGCCGCCGCCGTTGACCGTGTAATGCACGTCGGCCCAGCTGCCCGTCGCCTGCGAGAACTTCACCGAGGTCGCCGTCGGCTGCGAGATGCCGTCCGGTGTCGTGGCCGGGGGCGGGTCTTGCGGCGTCGTCGTTCCCGTGTCCAGGTACACGTCGTCGATCGCGAACTGGAAGGCCTGCGCCGGCAGCTTGGTGTTGTCGCCCGAGAACATGAAGATGTCCGCGATCGACTGCAGCGCGACCTTCGGTCCGATCAGCGTCGACACCGGCACCGTCGCCGTCGCCCACTCGCCGTTGCGCACCAGACCGAAGGTCGTGGTGTTCGCCGGGAAGTTGACCCAGTTCTGGTTGGTGTAGGTATCGCCGATGCCGATGTTGAACGACACGTTCGCCGGGATCTTGATCTTGAACTTCAGATTCCCGTTGCGGTAGTTGGTCAGGTCACGCAGCTGACGCGCCTGGATGCCGCCGCCGAACCACTGCCCCGGCGTGTTGTAGCTCCACGCGATGACGTTGGTGCCCTCGGCCGGCTGGATGTTGCCCGCGCCGGTCGACGCACCGTTCCACAGGAAGATGTCCGACGTGCTGCCGGCCTGCAGCTTGTTGGTGATCGCCGTGTTGTCCGTGAACACGCCGAACTTGCCCGCCGCTTCCGGCACGGTCTGGTTGCCCAGCTTCACCTCGCCCTTGCCGTCGAGCTCGTACACGCGGACGTAGTCCACGTACATCGTGCCCGGCAGCGGCGCCGTCACCTGCGAGGGATTCGCCGCGTCGGTGAAGTTGCCGCCGACCGCCAGGTTCAGCAGGAAGTAGTACGGGGCGCGCAGGGCGTCCGTGTTCACCGGCAGCGGCTGGTCGTACATGTCGTGCTCGCCGTCGTTGTCGACGACGGTGAACCGCATCTGGCTTTCCGTCCAATAGAAGCGGTACTTGACGAAGCGGTTCGCGAACGAGGTCGTCGGCTTGTACCAGTTCTTGGTCTGCCACGCCGTCGAGGCCGCGCACGATTCATTGCCCGGCACGCAGGCCGCTTGCGCCCAGGTGATCACGTTGGCGCCGACGAAGTAGTCCGGTCCCGGCGCGCCCGCGGCGGCCCAGGCCGAGGACTTGTGGCCCAGCTCGGCGATGTCGATCTCGCCCTTGCGCGGCCAGACCTGCGGGCTGGTGCCCAGCAGCCAGGCCGCCGGCCACAGACCGGTCTGCAGCTGCGGCGTCGCCATGCGGATCTCGATCATCCCGTACTTGACCTGCACCTTGTTGAAGGAGTCGATCTTCCCGGAGGTGAACTCGTTGCTGCCGATGGTCTGCCGGCGCGCCTGGATGGCCAGCGCCCGCGTGTTCGGCTCGAACGGCACATTGGCGATCGAGAGGTTGTTCGGGCTGTAGTACTCGAGCTCCGCGTTGCCGTAGCCGCAGAGGTTGATCTGGCAGCCGTTGCCGTCGAACGGCGTCCAGAGCGAGGTGTTCAGCGAGGTGCCGTTGAACTCTTCCGACCACAGCAGGCGGCCGATGGTCGGGTTGGTCACGCTGGCGTCGGCCTGCGCGGCGGCAGTGACCAACAAGCCCAGCGCGGTAGCGCGCAGGAGGCCCTGCGCGTCGAAGCGGTTCTGCAATCCCATTCATGTCTCCAAGAGGTGTCGATGGTGTGCTGCAGGGCACCGATGGGCGCGGTCCGGCCAGCGCTCTGTCGTCGCTCGTCCGGTCCGACCTTGTCTCCTGCGTCAACCATCCTAGGCAAGAATTGCGAATTCTGAAAGCGCTTTCAGAAAATTGGGGTTTTGCTTTGCAACGGCTTGTGCCTGAACGAGTTTTTCCGGTCTCGACGGACAGGGGCGGGGGAATGTCCCGTCTCAAGCTCTTCGCCGCATCGATGGTCGTTGCCTGCCTCGCGGCACAGGCCGAGACGCCCGCCATCAAGATGCCGCCCGAACTCGGCGCCGCCTACGGACGCCTGGGCAAGGCCATCCTTGCCCGCGACGAAAACGGGGTGAAGGCGGTGTGGGATCCGGACCTGGTCGTCAACGCCCCCAACAACACCATCCTTCGCCGCGACGAGGTGATCGCCGCCCTGCAGGCAGAGCTGCTGGCCTACCGCGACTTCCGCAAGGTGATCGAGTACGTGGGCGTCCATGGCAACTCCGCCATCGTCATGGGCCACGACACCATGGCTCCGCTGAAGGGCCCGGGCGAGGGCAAGACCGTCATGCGCCGCTTCTCCGACTTCTGGCTCGACGAAGGCGCCGGCTGGCGCCTGGTCGCCCGGCAGGCCACCATCGCCGCAATGACCGATTGAACCGCGCCGCGGAGGCGGCGGGACGATCGGGCCCGCGGCAGTTCCGTCGTGGAGGCGCCCCGCCATGGCGTCGCTCCGCCGTGAGCATTTCAGTCTTCGGGAAGCAGGATCGATCAGTGACTGCGCAGGGCAGCGTCGCCAAACTTCTGGCCATTGCAGCTGCCGCAGCCCGGCTTCGTCGCATCACGCTGACGGGCTTTACTTCTCTGATGCTGACTTCCACTCCCGAAGGACACCATGACCGATTCCAACAATGACGAATTCGCCTTGCGCCGCAGCTTCGTCGCAACGGGTGCCGCCGGTGCGGCAGCCCTGTTGCTGGGGGCGGGGGCCGAGGCGGCCGCCGCGTCCGGTTCCACCGCCGCCACGCGTGTCGTCGCGGAGTTCCTGCAGAACACGGCGCCCGACAAGATCGAAGCCGCTGCCAACCGGCTGGTGGCTGAAGACGCCACCTACATTTCGCTGAACTTCGACGATCCGGAGTTGAAGAAGATCCTGCCGTGGACCGGCACCCAGAAAGGACGACAAGCCTTCGTGACGACATTCGTCGGCGTGGCGAAGTACTGGACGGTCGAGGAGTTCAAGGTCTTCGACCTGTTCGGCACCGACGAGAACGTCGCGGTGTTCGGCTCGTTCACCTATCGCTCCAACACACGCGGCAAGTCGTTCACGTCGCCGTTCTCGATCCATGCGAAGGTCAAGGGCGGCAGGATCGTCTACTTCCTCTTCATGGAAGATACCTTCGCCTCGTCGCGCTCCTTCCGTTCGACCGGCACCTGGTCCATCAAGACCGAGGCGAACGGTCCGGAAATCCAGATCTGACGCAGAGGACGGGAACAGCGTTGGCCATCGCGAGGGGCCGGGGCCAGGATTCACCCCGGTCCTGGCGCCCTAGATTGCCGGCTGTCTCTTCCCCCTTTCCGGCGCGTCACGGAAGGTCCAAGGAGGCCTCGTGTCGAGGAGGACGCCCGCCAGACTACGTCAGCCTATCCATGCGCCACGCGGCGGGCGTGGCTCCGGTCAGCTTGCGGAACGTCCGGCCGAAATGCACCGCGTCTGCGAAACCGGTGGCTTCCGCCACGTCTTCCAGCGACTTGCGGCTGCCCACGAGCAGGGCCTTGGCCCACTCGATGCGTGCCTGGAGCTGCCATTGGTACGGCGCCACACCGGTCGACACCTTGAAGGCCCGGCTGTAGTGCGACTGGGACAGGCCCGCCAAGGCCGACAGGGTCGCCAGATCCACGCGCGCCGGAAGTTGTGAGTCCAGATAGCTGATCGCGTCCCTCAGCTGCAGCGGCGACAGTCCGGTCGCCGGTTTGTCGGCGGTCCTGGGTGGCTCCAGCAGCCGAGCCGCAATCGCCGCGATCAGCGAGTCCCCGTACAACTGCGCCCCGGGGTCGGGATCCTGCACGGCGTCGGCCAGCAACCTCGCCAGCGACCACACCCGGTCATCGGTGAACCGCAGCCGCGGGACGTCCAGCAGCCCCGAGCCCTGGGGAATCTGCAGCCGCTCGCACAGCGCGGGCATGTCGAAGCTGAGGCTGACGTCCTTCACGAAACGGGCGTCCGCCGTGTATCCCCAGAGTTCCATCCCTGCCGGCGCGAAGTGCATGTGGCGCGGCTTGTAGTCGACCGGGCACGGGGCGTTCGCGCTCAAGCGAGGCTCGCAGCGGCCGCGGCCGACTTCCTCCACGATGACGCCCAGGCGTGTCTCCGGACCATGGGGCATCTGATGCAAGACCCGACCCCCGCAGGTGAACGCCGTCACCTGCACCTGGACCCCGTTCCAGCAACGGTCTGAGGTGTCCCGTTTCAGCAGGTTCTCGGGAAGCTCAGACGGGATCGACATGGGGCATGGAGGTTCCAGAAAAGAGTTGGTGACGACCGCATCCATCGGTCGCGACGATGTTCGCATTCCTCTACGTGGTACGGTAGTACCGCAGCCCGTGCAGCTGTGTTGCTGGAAGAGGAACGCGACGTGGACATCGAAGCGCTGAAGACCTTCGTGGAAGTGGCCGATGCCGGAGGGATCTCGCCTGCCGCACTCCGGCTGGGCGTCGCCAAGTCCATCGTGAGCCGGCGTCTCGCCCGGCTGGAGGCCGACCTGGGCGTGCAGCTGCTGGCTCGCACGACACGCGGCGCGGCGCTCACGGAAGCGGGGCTGACCTTCCGGGACTACGCCGCGCGCATCTGCGCTGAGATCGACATCGCCCGGGAGACGGTCCTGCCGGCCGGCGATCTTCGCGGGCGCCTGCGCGTCGCCGCGCCGCTGTCATTCGGCCCGACGCACTTCGCTCCCGTTCTGGCCGAGATGGCGCGCCGTCATCCGCGACTGCACCTCCAGACCTGCTACAGCGACCACTTCGTCGATCTGGTCACGCAAGGCTACGACTGCGCGATCCGGGTCGGCTACCTGCCCGATTCGACCCTCATCGCCGCGCGCGTCGGCGAGATCCATGCGAAGTTGGTGGCGAGCCCCGCCTACATCGCGGCGCACGGCGCGCCGGAGACCCCGTCGGAGCTCCTGGCGCATGAAGCGCTGATGCAGGGCATCGAGAGCTGGCAGTTGATGGATGGCGACGAGGTCATCACGGTGCGTCCGCAAGGGCGCTTCAAGGCGGACAACGGGTCGGCGCTCGTGGCCGCGGCCGTCGCGGGCCTGGGCATCGGTTATCTGCCGGACGGCCTCACCCACAGCCATCGGGCGTCCGGCGCGCTGGTGCCCGTCATGACCCGCTATCCGGTCCGGACGGCGGGGGCCTACGTCGTGCGCCCGCCCGGCCCGCATCCCTCACGAAAGATCCGCGTCCTCATCGAACTGCTGCGTGAGTACTTCGACCAGACGCCCAATCTCGTGGCGGCCCCATAGCGGTCACCGGCGGGTCTGCCGCTACGGCTTCCAGCCGTGCTGCGTCGCGATGATCTGCCACTCCGGCGTCATCGACGTGGTGCAGCGCTCGCAGTAGGCGGCCAGCTCCCGGTACGGGGACGCGTTCAGGTTCAGCTGACTCTTCTGCCCTTGGAGCTTTCGGATCTGTGCCACCACGAATGCCTTCTGCTGCAGCTCGATGCACGGCTTCAGCAACGCCCTGAGTTGCGTGTCCTGAGTCAGGGTCTCGATCTTCGTGAGCTTCTTGTGTGTCGCCTCGATGGTGGCGATCGCCTTGAGGCCGAGCAGCACGTCGTGATACTGCTTCTTGTCGGGCATTCGCTCCCCTTCTCGTCGGTGATCTCGGCAACAACGACCGGCTGGGACGACGGAGTCAGGCGGAGAGGGCTTACTCGCTGAATACGGGGATCGACCCGCTGGCGCCGTTGCGTCGGTCCCCTGCGGCGACCAGCAGTTTCCGGAGACGCTCGATGTTCGCCTCGCCCCGCTCCAGGGCCTCTGCCGACGTGTGGACCGAATGGCTGCCCAGATGCAGCTCATGCGCATGCGGCAGCGCCGATCCGATCACGAAGACGACGTCTTCATCGGCATCGGCTTGCAGGGCGATGGATTGCGCGGACGGATCGAAGAGGACCATCTCGCCCGCCTCTGCGGACATCTCTCCCACCAGTCGACCGCTGGCGATCGCGAGCCACGCGACCGTCTGCCCTTGCGGCGGAAGGAAGGTCCATGCGGCGCCAGCGGCCAGCCTGACCAACAGATAGGTGACGCCGTCAGGCGACCGGGCGGGGCTGCGGGCGCCGCCATAGCTGCCGAGAACGACGTGCGCGGGGCCGGAGGTCGGCACCTGTGGCGCCTCGACGTACTGGCTCTCGACCGTGGCCTGTTCGAGTTCAGGGGGCAGAGCGATCCAGAGCTGGAACCCTCTGGCCCGCGGCGACCTGCCGCCGTGCGGGCTCCTCCCGACGGGGCTCTGCAAGTCGTCGAAGGCGTTCATGAGGGTCTCCGTTGGCACGGGTGGATTCACATCGTCAAGCGTTGGCTTTGGCCGCCTTGGCGGCCGATTCGAGCAGCTGGACTTCCCAGGCGTAGGCGATGCCGCTGGCGCCGCCATGCTCACGGACCACTTCGGTGAGCGGCACCGCGGTCTCCACGCGCGCCCAGTCGCGCTGCCATTCGGAGATCACCGCCATCCACGTGATGGGCACGGCACCGGCCTGCACCAGGCGGCGCACGGCCATGTCGTGAGACTCCGCCGACACGCCGCCGGACGCGTCGGTCACGACGAACACGTCGTAGCCTTCGCCCAGCGCCTGGATGGCCGGCATGGCCAGGCAGACTTCCGTCCAGAGCGCGGCGAGGACCAGCTGCTTGCGACCGCTTTTCTTCACGAGGTCGGTGACCTTCGGATCCTCCCAGGTGTTGATGAAAGTGCGGTCGATGGGCTTCTGATCGGGGAACACGTCCTGCAGCCCCTTGATCAGGTAGCCGCCGCGCTCCTCGATCACCGTGGTCAGGATCGTCGGCACGTTGAAGACCTTCGCGCCCTTGGCCAGGCCGATGACGTTGTTGGCGATCATCGTCGGCTCATGGCTGTGCAGGTTCGCGAACTGGTAGGGCTGATGGTCGATCAGGACGACGATGCTGTCCTCGGGACGAAGCAATGCGGGGAGACCGGTCTTGGACATGGAAAAGCTCCTGGTGGAATCTGGCACTCACGTGCCGTCGGGGGGATTGAGGAACACGGACAAGGAATGAATGAGGCCGTCCTGGAAATGCGCGACATCCATTCCGGTGACCGCGAACGGCCCGCCGCGCGGTCCTGATCCCCATTTCAGGACGCCGACGCCGTGGTGCCCGAGTGCCGTGCTCAAGGCACGAAACGCGAAGTCGGGCGGCAGCTCGGCGAGCAGCGCCGACACCGCGTCATTGATCCCCCCATGGCCCTTGGCCGCACCGTGTGGTTCGTTCAGCACGGCGTCGGCGGCGTACAGCCTCTTGATCGCGACCAGACGCTTCGCTGCGTCCGGCTCGCCGAAGACTTGCGTCAGGTTGGCGCGCATCAGACCGTCATAGTCGATGACGACGCCTGCACTCGGCGACAGCTGCCTCGCGCGCTCGTCCGGCGAGAACATCGACAGGCCGGACTGCGTGGCGTCGGCGGTCACTTCATCCTGCAACACATCCCAGTGCTCGGCGAGCAGACCGTCCTCGATGCGGAAGATGTCGACCACGACCTGCGGCGTCGGCGCCCACCCGCGGATGCGGCCGTGGATCGCGACGTAAGCGCCCTCCGCGATCATCAGGCCCGGTTCATAGAAGAGGTCGGTCGGGAGTTGCGCGACCAACTTCGCCAGCGCCTCGCGCCCCTGAGGAATGGAGGGGTTGTGCTGGACGTAGTCGGGCGCATAGAGGCGATCGACCGCTTGCGCATCGCGGCGCTGGAACAGGGCGGTCATCGCCTCGAGCACCAGCGCCTTGTTGTGTTCCGTATGGCTGCTCATGCCTCGTTCTCCGTGCTTGCAACGCGCAGCGGACCTGCCATCCGGAGAAACGTCCCGTCCGCCAGCGTGGCCTGCGAATGAATCCGTCCCTGGGCGAAATCCTCGACGTGCACCACGGTCGCGCCGCTGCGCTCGACCCAGCTCACGAGGAAGAGGCCGGGCCGTATCGACGTGGCCACGATGGCGACCTCTTCGGCTTTGGCATAGGGGCCCTCGGCGATCTCGAATCGAAGCCGGTCAGGGGAGAGGACCGTCAGCCTCGCGGAGAACTCCTGGAACGACACATCAAAGACCAGTCCCGCGGGATACGCCGTCGCATCGGCGACGGAGGGTTCGGATCGCATCAAGTCTCCTCACAGATCACGCTGGCCGCCTGCTCACCGGCGGCATGGCAAGACGTCCGTCATTGCCCGGCCAGTATGGTCATCGGCACAGCACAATGCACTGTCTGAAGATGCGGTCGACAGTCTGAAAGCGCTGGCGCTGTCGAAGCCCCTTCGCTAATGACCGGTACCCAGCCACTCCACCAGCAGTTCGATCAATGCCCGGATCTTTCTCGAGGGATGCTGGCTTCGCGAGCGGACCACATGGATGCCGGACGGCTGCGGCGGGAAGCGGACCATGACCGGCACCAGCGCGCCGCGTTGGACATGCTCGTCGGTGACGCTGTCGGGCAGGTATCCCAGGCCCAGGCCCGCGACGGCCGCCGCCGCCAGCGCGACGGGGTTGTCGGCCTTGAAGCGCCCTTGTGGACGGACGGTGACCGGTTTGTCTCCGTCCATGAAGCGCCAGCTTTCCGATCCCTGCATCAGGGCCTGGTGGTTGAGCAGCTCCTCAGGCGTCTGCGGCGCACCGTGCGCCGCCACATAGTCCGGACTGGCCACGAGCTTGCCGTGGATGCTGCCCACGCGTCTCGCGATCAACGTCGAGTTCGGGAGATGCCCGACCCGGATCGCACAGTCGTAGCCCTCGCCGATCAGGTCCACGGTGCGATCGCTGTAGCAGGCATGGAGCTCCAGGAGCGCATGGCGTCTTGCCATCTCCGCCAGCACGGGCGCGATGTGCGTCGGCCCGAACGAGATCGGCGCCGCGATCCGGAAGCGCCCCCGCAGCTCGCCGGCAGGGAGGATGGCATCCGTGGCCGCCTCGTACTCGGCAACGATCCGCGCGGCGTGGTCCCGGAAGGCCACGCCCGCCTCCGTGAGCGCGGCGCCGCGGGTCGTCCTCGCGAGGAGCTGGACGCCGAGCTCGGTTTCCAGGCGCAGCAACCGGCGACTGACCACGGACTTGGCGACGCCCAGGCGCCGCGCGGCGGGTGACACGCCGCCGGCATCCGCGACCTCCACAAAGGTCTGAAGCTCTTCGATGTTCAAGCGATGGCGCCCCCATCCACGGCGAGGATGGCGCCGGAGATTGCGCTCGCCGCGGGACTGGCGAGGAAGGCCTCCGCATTCGCGACCGCCTGCGGCTCTCCGAAACGACCCACAGCCGCGCGACAGCCACGCCCCAACGGCGTCCCCGCCACGTCAAGGCACCGGTTCGACAGTCGTGGCACGGGATCCGTTTCGCGCAGGGGCCACGGCCTCCGGGAGGCGGCCGGCGGCGGGGTGCCCGGTCGACAGCGGCGCGGGATCGCAGGGCCACTCGTCGAGCAGGTCCCGGCGCATGGCTTCGATGACCGCCTGCGTCCTGCTGTGCACGTTCAGCTTGTGCAGCAGGGTCTTCACATGCGTCTTGATCGTTCCCGGAGCGATGCCCAGCCGCAGTCCGATGGACTTGTTGTCCAGGCCGATGCACAGCATGGCGAGCACGTCGAGCTCCCTCGGCGTCAAGGCGTTGCCGGGCCAGTCTTGCGCCACCGCCGCCGCCGCGGTGCGGCACAGGTAGCGGCGACCCGCAGCGACGGTGCAGGCGGCCTCCCGAAGCTCTTCCAGCGTGCACGACGCATGGACATAACCGGTCACGCCCGCAGCCATGGCCATCCGTACCCGCCGGCCCGTCACCGTGGCGCTGACGACGAGCCAATGCGGGCCCGCGCGATCGTCGCGATCGCCGCGATCGCCGCCATCGCCGCCCTCGGCGGCCCCCTCGGTCGCGGACGCCAGGCGCGCCTGCACGGCTTCGTCGTGATCGGCCACGAGCAGGCGGGGACGGACCGGTCCCACCCAAAGAGGCACGGTGGTGCCACCGGCGTCGCAGGCCGGCAAGGCCGGCGAGATCGCCGCGGCAATGCCCGCCCGCAGGAGAGGATGGCGATGCACGACGACGACATCCGCGAACGCAGGCTGCCGCAGGGTCGGCTGGACGAGCGCCGGGGGGTGGTCGATGTTGCTGATCATTCGAGGCTGGCGTTCAGCTGGACCCGCGGCACGATCTTCAGCGTCAGGGCCGGGTGGATGTTGAGGAAGTTGCGCGGCCCGAGCGTCGCTTCGTCGCCGAAGTAGTTGCCGCGCGGGAAGAAGAGATGGAGGGTGCCGAGCCGGTCGTCGTGCGGATCCTTGTCGCCGCTGGCGACCTGGGCATAGCGGGCGACCTCGTCCTCGAATCCGAGCAGGTAGAGGTCACTCATCGTGCCTGGTCGTCGCCGCCGAACTCCCTGATCGGCGACCAGGCGGGCAGGATCTCCGGCAGCACCGGCGACAGCGCGCCGTAGTCCTGCGCGCCGTAGTCCTGCGCGCCGTACACCACGCGGCCATCCATGACGGACAGGACAGCGCCGATGCCGATCCACGGGTTGAACGACGCGGTGCGCTGCGCCTTGGGATAGCCGCGGAAGCCCGCGCCGGCGTCGACGATGGACGTGATCCCGACGCGGTTCAGGCGATGGACCGTCTGGACCAGCGAGCTCAGTTCCTCCAGCGACCAGCCGCCGACCACGTGGGTGTGCGCGGCACCGGGTGTGTCCTGTTCGACCTGTGCATGGCCGCGGGCGTGGGCCAGGCCCATCACCACCACGAACGCGATCAGTCGCTTCAGCTTCACTGTCATTTCCCCCTCGATGGCTCTGAAGGCGCACCGCGCTGCGCGATCCCGATCGGCGAGACGATCACCGCAGCGCCGTGCGTCGAATGGGGGGATGTTGACGATCGGGGCCGTCGAGGTCACTGATCGTTCCTGCTGCCGGAAGCACGATCCGCTCACGGGGCGGCGCAGCCAGGACAGCAAAAAGCCCAGCGGAACCGGGCGTCCCGCCGGGCGGCGGCGGCGGCGGTTACTTCGACCATCGCCGCGTTCTGTCGTGTCGCTTGATCCACTTTTATCCATTCAGAACAGCGACATATTGCTAATTTCGTTTTTTACTTTCGTTCAGAAAATTGACGCGCGTCAATGACAGAGCGCGAGAAGGGAGCTATAGACGCACGTCTGGATGTTCATCCGTAATGGGTAATGACGACGTTTTCCGCCCGCGGCGCCTTGCTGAATCGGATCATCCGGACGCGGAGCGGCGTGCAGTTTTGATCATTTTTCATCCGCTGCCGACGAACGCCATTGATTGATAAAAATGATCGACCTACATTTGCGGCGTACTGGAGCCGCTCATGAAAAAAGTCTTGATCGTGGACGACCACGCCGACATCCGGCGTCTGGTCCGTCTCACGCTGGAATTCGAGGACGTCGAGGTGCGCGAGGCCGCCGACGGTCCCCAGGCCCTGGCCACCCTGCAGGACTGGCGCCCAGACGCCGTGCTGGTGGACATGATGATGCCGGGCATGGACGGCCTCACGCTGTGTCGCGAGCTGCGGGCCCAGCCGCACACCCGCCAGCTCCCCATCCTGTTCCTGACCGCGCGCGGCCACGCCCAGGATCGGGACGACGGGCTCAAGGCCGGTGCCAACGCCTACCTCGTCAAGCCCTTCAGCCCCTTGCAGCTCATCCAGGAGCTGGACCGCGTCTGCCTGGGAGCGCTCGCATGAGCCTCGACCCCGGTGCGACCGAGAACTCCTACGACGATCGCGCGCTCGCGCAGATGGAGCGGATCGTCCTGGACCTGCGCGCGATGTACCGCGAGCGCAATGAGGCGCTGCGCGAGGTGACGCGGGCGCATCACGAGGCGCTGCTGCGCCTGTCCCGCGCCGCGGAGTACCGCGACGACGACACCGGCGTGCACATCGTGCGCATCGGCTATCTGTCGGAGGCGCTGGCCCGGATCCTGGGGGAAGGCCCCCACTTCGCCCGGCTGCTGCGCAATGCGGCGCCTATGCACGACGTGGGCAAGATCGGCATCCCGGATCAGGTGTTGAAGAAGCCCGGCGCGCTGACGCCGGACGAGCGGCTCGTCATGAACCGGCATCCCGAGATCGGCGCGGAGATCCTGGGCCGGTCGCGCATCCCGCTGTTCCAACTGGCGGCGGAGGTGGCGCTGTGCCATCACGAGCGCTGGGACGGCACCGGCTATCCGCGCGGCCTGGCCGGCGAGGCCATCCCCCTGTCGGCCCGCATCGTGTCCGTCACCGATTTCTGCGATGCGTTGACCATGGATCGTTGCTACCGCCCGGCATTCACGACGGATGATGCGCTGGACATGCTGGTGGTCCAGCGCGGGCGGGCTTTCGATCCGCGTGTGGTGGATGCCTTCATCGCGCATGCCGACGAGCTCTTCGCCCTGCGCGCGCGCATCGACGAGGACCCGCCCAGCGACGACGACCTGCTGGGCGCCGCGTGAGCCTCCCCTGTCCGCCGGAAGGAACGCCATGATCGCCACGACCGCCACGACCGCCTCCACCGCTTTCACCGCTTTCACCGCTTTCACCGCCATTTCGCCAGCGCCCTCCCGATCCGGCGTCCGAGCGGGCGGCATCGTGGGCGCGCTTGTCGCGGCCGCGGTGCTGGTGGTCAGCGCGGTGCGCGTGGAGGCCGCGCCGGCCGGGGCCCCCGACCCGGCCGCGGGACCGACGCTGACGAAGATCCGCGACAGCGGCGAGCTGCGCGTGTGCATCTGGCCCGATTACTACGGCATCACCTACCGCCATCCGCGCAGCGGTCAGTTGACAGGGATCGACATCGACCTGTCGGCCGAGCTGGCCAAGGACCTCGGCGTGACGCTCCGCCACGTCGAATCCTCCTTCCCGACGCTGGTCGACGACGTGGTCGGCGGACGTTGCGACATCGCCATGTTCGCCGTCGGCATGACGCCGCAGCGGCGCGAGCGGCTCGCGTTCAGCGCGCCCTATCTGCAGAGCGACATCTACGCGATCGCGACGCGCTCCAGCCGCGTCGTCAAGCGGTGGGAAGACATCGACCGCCCGGGCGTCGTCGTCGCCGTGCAGGCCGGCACCTTCATGGAGCCGGTCATGCGCGACCGGCTGCGCCAGGCCACGCTGCAGGTCGTGCGCCCGCCCGCCACGCGTGAGGCCGAACTGGAGGCCGGCCGCGTCGATGTGTTCATGACCGACTATCCCTACAGCCGGCGCCTGCTGGACAACGCCGACTGGATGCGGCTCGTCGCCCCGCCGTCGCCGTTCCATGTGCTGCCTTACGCCTATGCGGTGCGCCCCGGCGACGCGGCCTGGCTGGCCCGCGTGAACGCGTTCGTCGCGGCGATCCGGCGCGACGGCCGGCTCGAGGCGGCCGCGCGTCGGCACGGTCTCGGCGAGATCGTGGTGCGCTGAGCATGCCGCTGACGCTGACGCAGTCGACCCGCCTGGTTCGCTCGACCCGTCTGGCCGGCGCGCTGCTGGGTCTGGCCGCGCTGCTCGGCGTCTCGCTCATCGCCTGGCAGACGCGCTCGGACGCCATCGCCGCCGCCGCCGACCGGACGCGGCTGCTGGCGCGGGTCCTCGAGGACCACGCCACCCGGACCATCGATTCGGCGGCCCTGGGCCTGACCACCGGCGGTGACGTGCTGCGATCCCAGGCCACGCTGGACGTCGACCGGCTGCGGCCGGTGCTGCAGCAGATGGTCGCGGTCCAGACCTCGCTGCGCACCGCCGCGGTGCTGGACGGCCAGGGCCGCGTGATCGCGAGCTCCTCCCCGCGCGACGTCGGCCTGCAGGTGGCGCTGCAGGACTGGGGCCCGCTGCCGGCCGAGGACAAGATCGCGCTCATGCGCCTGCAGTCGGGCCGGGGCCTGGCGGAAGCGTCCCTGCGCCCCCGCGCCGACGGCCTGTCCTTCCTGCCGCTGGTGCTGACGCTGGCGGTGGGCCAGCGCCCCGTGCACCTCGTCGCCCTGGTCAACCCGGACGCCATCGCCAACTACCAGCAGGCCACGATCGAGGAAGGCGGCCAGAGCGCCGCGCTGTTCAGCTACGAAGGCCAGCTGCTGGCCGCCACGACCGGCATGCCCATGGTGCCCGGCACCTGGCAACGCGACCATCGCCTGTTCCGCACCGCCCTGCCCGGCCAGGATCATGGGGACTGGCACGGCCCCGGATTCCGGGCCGGCGCGCAACTGCTGGCGTATCGCGTGTCGCGCACCCGTCCCCTGGTCGTCGCGGTGGAAGAGTCCGAGCAGTCGGCGCTCGCCCCCTGGCGGGAAAGCCTGGCGTGGGACGCCGGCGCCCTGATCATCCTCGAACTCCTCGTGCTGGGCGCCACGACGGCCACGCTGCGGGCCTTGCGCGCCCGTGCCCGCGCGCGGCGGGTGCTCGACGAAGCCCACCAGCGGCTGGCCGCCAGCGAGCGGGAGATGGCCGTCGTGCTGCGCAGCGTGCAGGAACTCATCTTCCGCACCGATGCCGAGGGCCGGTTGAGCTTCGTCAACGCGCGCTGGGCCCTGGTCACCGGCGACACCTCCGGACAGGCCCTGGGGCGCACCGTCGCCGAACTCGCGGTCGACGCCGACCGGCCTCGCGTGCAGGCGCTGTTCTCGGCGGACGCCCGCGGCGGCATGCGCACCGTGGAGGCCACCTTCCAGACGGCGCACGGCGAGGCGCGACGCTTTGCGCTCGCGATCGTGCCGCTGCTGTCCGGCGACACGGTGACCGGCTACGCCGGTTCCGCCGTGGACGTCACCGCCCGCCTGGCCGCGGAATCGCGCCTGCAGCACCAGCTGGACCTGGTCGCCCTGCTGCTGGAACTCAGCCCGCAGCCGACGTCGCTGGTGGACCGGGACGGCTGCTATGTCACGGTGAACCGGGCCTGGGAGCAGTTCACCGGCCAGGCGCGCGCGGACGTGATCGGCCATCCGGTCGGACCGCCCATGCCCGAGGCCGACGTCGAGCCGCCGAGCTCGGACTGGGTCCCCTTCGAGACGCTGCGCGGACGCAGCCTGCTGCGCTACGAGACGCAGCTGCGCGACCGGGACGGCGATTGCCGCGATGTCGTCGTGTCCAAGGTGGTCGTGCCGGGGGACCGGCGCCAGGTCACCGGCGTGCTGTTCACGCTGACCGACGTGTCGGAGTTCCGCCGGGCCGAACGGGCGATCCTGGAGGCCAAGGAAGCCGCCGAAGAAGCGTCCCGGGTGAAGTCGGAGTTCATCGCCAACATCAGCCACGAGTTGCGGACGCCGCTGCAGTCCATCATCGGCTACTCCGAGCTGGGCAAGACCCGCGGCGCCGAGACGGCCCCCCGGCTGGCGTCGATGTTCAGCGACATCCACGCGTCCGGCCAGCGCATGCTCGCCCTGGTCAACGACCTGCTGGACGTCTCCAAGCTCGAGAGCGCGGTCGGCACCTTCGATCTGGAACGCTGCGACCTGCGACCGCTGGTCGCGAGCGTGGTGCGGGAACTGGAGCCCTTGCTGGCCGACCGCCGGCTGAGGGTCGAGCTCGGCCAGGCGGCCTCGCCGCTGGTGGCCCGGGTGGACCCGCTGCGCTTCCAGCAGGTGATCCGCAACGTCCTGGCCAATGCCATCCGGTTCTCGCCGGAGGGCGGCGTCATCGACGTCCACACGGCCGCGACGGCCGAGGGGGATGCGCAGGTCGCGGTGCTCGACCGCGGTCCCGGCATCCCGCCCACGGAACTGGAGCGCATCTTCGAGGCCTTCGTCCAGTCCAGCACGACGAAGGACGGCTCGGGGGGCACCGGCCTGGGACTGGCCATCAGCCGCCGCATCATGACCGTGCTGGAAGGCAGCGTGCGCGCGGAGAACCGCCGCGGCGGCGGCGCCGCCTTCCACATCCTCGTCCCCTTGCGGCGGACGGCGGACGCCCAGGCCTAGCCGTCGCCCCCTGGCCGTCGCCCTCCTGCCGTGCGTCAGCGAGGCCCTGACGGATGCCCGGCGGAGCGATGGCGTCCTCGCCGCGGCGGGGTCGGGGCGACTGCGGATAGGACATTCCCGGGTGCGGCACGGCGACGCAAGCCCGCGTCGCAATCGTGCAAGCGAGGCTCTGGCGACGAGGACGGTCGCTGACTACCGTTGCCGCGGGGTGTGAGGCGCGACCCCCTCGCGTCGCCCCGAGCGAAAGAGCAACTCATGCGACATCTCTCCGGCAAGGCCGATCGGATCGCCTTGGTCCTGGGCATCCTCGCCGTCCTGTCCACGCCGGCGCAGGCCGGCAAGCTGCTGCTGTCCGGCGGCGCCTACGACGACGCCAACACCGATCTCTTCGTCAACGGCCTGCGCAAGGCCACGGGCCGCGATCCCGGCTTCACGCCCAACATCAACAGCACCGCCAACTGCGGCACCGACTGGACCACCACGGCCTGTCCCCGCATCGCCGTGATCACCGCAGCCAAGGACAGCTACGCGACCGGGCTGGACGCGTTCCAGAACGACATCCCGGCGTCCGGATCCTCGCCGCTCAAGCGCGGCTACTACAACCTGTTCCAGACCCACGGCTTCTCGCCGAAGTTCATCACCGCGCACGTCGACAACTACGGCGTGCACAGCAGCGCCGCGACGCCGCAGGGGCAGGCCAACATCGCGCTGATCCAGCAGGCGGACGCCGTGTGGTTCGCCGGCGGGGACCAGGCCAAGATCATCCGCAGCCTGCTGACCGACACCGGCGCCGACTCGGGCCTGGCCGCCGCCTTGCGCGCCCGGTGGAGCAACGGCAACGGCAACATCGTCATCGCCGGCGATTCGGCGGGCAACCATGCGCTCAACGCCACCATGCATGCGTCGGGCATCAGCTACGGCTACCTCTACTTCGGCGCCGACCTGCAGGACAAGCCGGTGACGCAGTGGCAGAGCCTCCTGGACACGCGCGACGGGGCGACCGCCTTGCGGGCGCTGGAGAACGGCGCCACGATGAAGGCGCTCGGCTTCCTGCCATCGGGCCTCCTGAGCGACACCCACTTCGATGCGCGCTCCGGGCGGCTCGGCCGCCTGGCCGCCGCGCTGCGCGACCTGAGCGTGCAGCAGGGATTCGGCGTGGACGAGAACACCGGCGTGCTCGTCGACACCGCCGCGCAGACCGCGACGGTCTACGGCGCCAGCTCGCTGATCGTGATCGACACCGCCGCCGCCAGCGTGCAGGCGGGCACCTACTACAAGGTCAACGGCCTGCGCGTCAGTTTGCTCACCGCCGGCGATCGCTACAACTATGCGAGCAAGAGCGTGACCAGCAGCAAGGCGGCCATCGGCAGTCCGTACTACGCGAGCTACTTCGACGCCACCGACGTCTTCGCGGCGCTGCAGACCTCCAAGTCGCTGACGCGGCTGGTGGACCAGTCGCCGACGACCAACATCGGCACGGCGCCGGTGCCCTCGTACAGCTCGGGACCGAATTACCCGTCGGGATCCCCGGCGATCAAGCTGCGCTTCACGCGGGACGCCTCGACCAAGGGCTACTACGGCAGCGGCCGCTACACGGTGGACAAGGCCAAGGTCGACATCTACTGAAGCGCCGCCGGTGCGCGCAGAGGCCAGGGACCGGGCCCCTGCGTGCGCAGGCCGCCAGCGCGGATCGACTGCGCAGCTCGCGCCGTCGGGGCTCAGCGCTGCCAGGTCGGTCCGGCGTCGTCGATCTTGACGTGCGCGCCGGGCTGGAAGCCGGCGGCCTGCAGCGCCTCCTGGGCGACGCGCGCGGCGGGTCCGGTCTGGCCGATGCACGCGCGCGAGGCGTCGTCCATCAGCGAGGCGTACAGCGGCAGCGCCGGCAGCAGGTCCGCGAAGTCCCTCCGCCATTGGGGACCGACGCCGGGACGGTCGCCCTGCTCGGGCAGGAACCGGGCCCCGAGGCCTTGCCAGAACGGCGACAGCCCCCGGGCATCCCGATGGCCTTGCAGATCCACGGACAGGCGCTCCGGGCCCTCGTGGCCCTGCACGATGCGCGTGAGCAGGTGCGCGAGCTTGAGCGCGCCCTCCTGCGCCTGCGGGGCCACCGCCAGATCGGTGATCTCGGCGGCGTCGCACAGGTCGTTGCCCAGCAGCAGGATCTGCTGCGGATTGAACAGGTCCAGTTCCTCGCTCAGATGGACGAGCCTGCCCACGCGGAAGTGGAACCGCAGCGCCTTGCTGGCCGCCGCCGTGTCAGCGGGCGCGCCGGCCTCCGCGGACAGCGGGGACAGCGGGGAGAGCGGGGACAGCGGGGGGAGCGCGGGCACCAGACGGGCGCAGGCCTGGACGCGGTCGTCGTGCATCAGCAGGAACAGCGACTGCCCGGCCGTCAGCGACATCGGGACCGGCTCGCCGAGCTGGTTCACCCACCCCGACATCGTGTCGCGCCATGACGCCGCCAGCACGCCCGGCGCATCGATGCGTTCAATCCTCATGGCGATGCTCCTGCGCGGCGTCGGCGAGCTGCAGCGGCGCGACGTCGACCCGATCGCCGGCCGCCAGTCCCAGGCGGCGCATCGCGTCCGCGCACGGGCTCGCGTCCGCGCCCCCTCCGTCCAACCGTCCCAGCGTCGCGCGGAAGGCGTGCCGGTCGCCGGCGGCCATCAGGTACCACTCGCCCGAGGACGGGGCGCCATGCCCTCCCTCCGACGTGCGCCCGTCCAGCGTCTGCGTGGTCAAGGTCTGCGCGGTCAAGGTCTGCGCGGAACGCACCGTCTGCAGCTGGTCCAGGTGAGCGGCCACCGTCGGTCCCGCGTCGAACACGTCGACGTAGGTGTCGGTCTCGAAACCCTCGCGGAACAGGATCTGGAACGGCAGCTCACCCACGGGGTGCAGCTGGCCGATGCTCATCTGCGCCACCGTCGGCAGCAGCCCGACGTAGACGGGCGTGCGCGGCATGAGGTCGGCGATGAGGGACTTGCTGCGGCCTTCGCTCACGCGCTCCGCCTCGGGATAGCTCATCTTGAAGAAGCGCTCGCCGACCGCCGACCAGAACGGCGAATGCCCGTGTTCATCGGACACGCCGGGCATCTCCGCGGCGATGCGCGACCCTGCGAAGCGATCGGCGAAGCGGCGGATGAACAGCAGCCGCGCGCGCGACAGCAGCTCCGGCGCGACCGTGGCCTCGAACTCCGGCTCGATGTAGAACGAGGTGAGCAGCGTCGATCCGGTGAGGTCATGGCACAGGTGCAGCGTGTGCATGCGCCGCGTCACGCGCAGGCCGCGGGACGCATGGACCATGAACTCGTTGCGGTAGCTGTAGAAGCGCTCGTGGAAACCGGCGCTGGCGGCGATGCCGCTGCAGCCGATGACGCGCCCCTGGTGCTCCAGCAGGAAGAGGTAGGACTCCTCGCCACTGGCGACGTCCTCGGACTGGAAGGACTGCTCGGCGTGCTCGAGGCGACGGCGCAGCTTGACAGGGTCCTGGGGCAGCGAGCCGATGCCGTGGACGCTGGACGCGGCGATGCGCTCCAGCGCCGGCAGATCGGCGCACGAGGCCGGACGCAGCAGCAGATCGTGTGGGTTCAAGCGCCCTCTCCTCGATCGTGGGGGCAAGAAGGATTCTCACCGGGTGATGGAACGGGGGCCGTCGGTGGAGGGCTGTCGACGGCCGGCAGGTCGGTGGCCAAGGTGGCCAAGGTGGCCGAGGTGGCCGAGGTGGCCAAGTCGGACGTGGCGGACGTGGCGGACGTGGCGGACGTGGCGGCCAGCGTGGCGCCCGGCGCGCGTTCGTCGCGCGGCGTGCGACCGAAGCGCGCCTTGTAGGCGTTCGAGAAATGCGGCCCCGACGAGAAGCCGCAGCTCAGCCCCACCTGCAGGATGGACTGGCCGCTCTGCAGCAGCAGGCGCCGCGCGCGCTGCAGCCGGAGCTCCAGGTAATGCTTGGAGGGCAGCGTGTCGAGGTGGCGCTTGAAGAGCCGCTCGAGCTGGCGGCGTGACACGCCGCACAGGCGTGCGACGTCTTCGGTCGGCAACGGTTCGCCCAGGTTGGCCTCCATCAGCGCGAGCGCGTCGCGCAGCTTGGGGCTGGCCGTCTGGCTCAGGCGGCCCGGCTTGGGTTGCGGCTCCGCCGCGGCCCGGCCGCGCTCCAGTCCGAGCAGTGGCGCGAGGTCCGGCAACAGGTGCTCGCCATGCCGTGCGCCCAGCCAGGCCACCAAGGCATCCACGAGCGCGGCGCCACTGGTGGCGGTGAGGATCCCGCCCGCCCGTTCCGCTGACGGCCCGGCTGACGCCCCCGCTGACGACCCCGCTGACGGGACGCCCGCGGCGCTGGCCCAAAGCTGCGTGGTCCACAACACGGCGGGGAACTCGGCCTGCAGCGCGTCGGCGCTGCTCCATGGGCAGGCCGCGCGACGTCCGTCCAGCAGCCCGGACTGCGCCATCAGGCTGATGGCGCTGCCGCTCGCGCAGAGCGCACAGCCCGTGCCCGCCAGCTCGCGCAAGGCGAGGACGAGGCGCTGGGTATCGCCCTCGTCCAGGTCGGCCCCATCGAAGCCGATGTCGACATGCGCGTCCTGCCCCACGACCACGACCAGGCCCCACGGCTGGTGCGTGCGCAGCGGCTCCGAGCCCGCCCGCAGTCCGGCGCTGCCCGCCACCAGACCGCCCGTCAAGGACAGCACGCGCGGGCCGAGCAGGTACGGCTGGTCCAGCAGATCGGCCGCGGCCTGCAAGGTCGACAGCGCCGCGCCCAGCGCCAGCGCCGAGAACCCGGGCAGCACCAGGGCGGCGGTCGGCGCGTAGCGGGAGTCACTCATGGGCGCGGGGAGGCATGGCGCCACTGTAGCGTCGGCGCCCCCCCGGCCTTGCGGCGGCTGCGCGGCCGCAGGGACGTCACCAGCCCACCCACTGCGGCGCCAGGCTCGGAATCGCCAGCATCGTCAGCGCGAGCACGACGAAGATCAGCTGTAGGGGCAGCATCCATCGGACCCATCGCCCGAAGGGGATGCGCGCCAGGCTCAGCACCCCGACGGTGATGCCCGAGGTCGGGATGATGGGCGTGGTGAGCTCGCCGAACTGGAACGCCAGGATCGCGCTCTGGCGGCTGACCTGCACCAGGTCGCTCAGGGGCGCCATGACCGGCATCGTCAGCGCGGCCTGCCCGGTGCCGCTGTGGATGAAGAAGTTGATGACCGTCTGGATGCCGAACATCTTGTGCAGCGCGAAGACCGCATGCTCCGAGGCGACCCAGGGCGCCAGGCCGTGCAGCATCGCGTCGATGATCTGCGCGTCGCGCATGAGCACCACCGTGCCCTTGGCCAGGGCGATGACCAGCGCGGTCCCCGCCAGGTCCTTCGCGCCGGCAAGGAAGTGGCGCACCCACTCGTCCTGCCCCATGCGGACGATGAGCCCCACGACGATGGCCATGGCCAGGAACACGGCGGCGATCTCCTCGATGTACCAGCCGAAGCGCACCACGCCGCCGATCATCGCCACCAGCGTGGCCGCGAAGGTGAGCAGCACCAGACGCTGCGCCCGCTGGATGCCCGGGAAGGCCGCGATCGCCTGCAGGTCCAGCCCGGCGCGCTTCTCCTCGTCGTCGGCGAAGCAGGGACTCGTTGCCGGCCGCTGGCGGATCCTGCGCGCGTACAGCATCAGGAAGGCGATGGTCACGCCGGTGAACACGACCCAGCAGACGAAGCGGTAGCCCAGCCCGGAGAACAGCGGCACGCCCGCCAGCCCTTGCGCGACGCCGACGTTGAACGGATTGAGGAAGGCCGTCGCGAACCCGACCTGCGAGCCCACGAACGGGATCGCCACGCCGATGAAGGTGTCGTAGCGCAGCGCCAGCGCCAGCGGCACGAAGATCAGCACGAAGGGGATGGCCTCCTCCGCCATGCCGAAGGTCGCGCCGCCCAGCGAGAACATCGTGACGAACCCGGGGATGAGCATCGCCCGCACGACGGCGGAGTCCTGATGCGCCCGGGCCACCGCCTTGATCAGCGCGTCGATGGCCTGCGTCGCCTGCAGCACCGCGAAGGCGCCGCCGACGATGAGGACGAAGCCGATGATCAGGGCGGCCTCGACGAAGCCCTTGATCGGCGCCATCAGCACGGCGGCCACGCCTTGCGGCTGGCTGGCGACCGACTGATAACTCGTCGGATCGATGACCGGCTTGCCGTCGACGAGCACCGTCGCGTACTTGCCGCCGGGCACGAACCACGTGGCCACCGCGATCAGGACCAGCAGCGCGAAGATCAGGACGAAGGTGTTGGGCAGCTTGCGCAAGGTCATGGGAGGCTCAGAGCGAGAGCAGCTTGCCGCTGCGGTACGGCGTGGGGCCGGCGATCTTGGCCAGGCGCATGCCGCGCGTGACCCAGCGCCGCGAGAGGCGCGCGAACAGCGTGCCGCCGACTTCCGCGATCACCGGCACGCGCGCACTGGACGCGGGATCGACGATGTCGGCGACGCAGTCGCCGACATTCACGCGGTCCCCGATGGCGCGGTGGAAGACCAGGATCCCGCTGTCCGGCGCGACCAGCGGCTGCACGCCTTCCAGCGGGGTCGCCCCGCAGCGCGAGGCGGGCATCGCAGGCGCCTGGCCCAGCACGTGGCCGGTGTCCTGCAGGAACTCCACCAGCGCAGTGGCGTCCTGGATCGCCAGCGCGTCGTCCACGTCGGTCTCGCCGCGGAGCTCGACCGTGGCGGCGAAGCAAGCCGGCGGAATGGGATGCGCGGCGCCGAAGCGCGCCGCCAGTTCCCACCAGTGGCGCGACAGCGATTCGTCGAACGGATCGTCGCCCGAGCAGGCGCACAGCAGCAGCGCCTCGGCGCGTAGGCGCCGGGCCAGCAGACCGGCGGTGTCCGCCTGCGCCGAGCCCGCGTAGACATGCATCGCCGCCTGGTGGTCGCAGTGCAGGTCCAGCACGATGTCGGCGTCGATGGCCAGGGTCTGCAGCAGCAGCTTCAGCGATTCCGCTTCGGTCTGCGCCGGTTGCTCGTCCAGCGCCTGCCGGGCGGATTCGCGGATGAGGCCGACGTTGGTGGCGGCGTCGGCAGTCAGCAGCCCCTCGACGCGCGCCGCAATGCGCTCGGTCAGAGGCTGGAACTGGCGATTGAAGTTGACGCCAGAGGCCATGTCGAACCGACCGTGATGCGCGCCTTGCAGCGATTGCGACAGGCCGATCGGATTGGCCATGGGCACGAGCACGATCTCGCCGAGGAGCGCGCCCGCGTCGTCCAGTTCCTCCAGCAGCGTGCGCAGGTGATGGGCCACCAGCATCGCGGGCACTTCGTCCGCATGCAGCGAGGCCTGCAGGTAGACCTTGCGCCCCGTCAGCCGCCGCCCGAAGTGCAGGCTGCAGAGTGCGCGGTGCGTGCCTTGCGAGGCGCAAGGCAGTTCGTGTCGACGGACCTCCATGCTCAGGGCCTCGTCGCGCCGCCGACCGCGGGCGCGGGGCCCGCCGTCGTGACGGGCAGCGCCCGATACAGCGGCGACGCGACCCGCACCGGTCGCACGTCCAGATGCACGTTCACGACGGTGTAGTCCTCGCCGCCGAAGGCGCCGGTGAACCAGCCCACCGTGTCGGGCCCCTTGTACAGGCGGAACTCGAAGCCGAGCGGCTCGCCGCCGTCGGCCTTCGCGCCCACGCTCGTACCCGTACCCGTACCCATGCCCATGCCCATGCCCATGCCTGCGCTTGGGTTTGCGTTTGCGTTTGCGTTTGCGTTCGCGTTCGCGTTCGCGCTCAGTCTGGCGGCCAGGCCTCGCAATTCTTTCGCCGGGCTGTCCAGCAGCTGCGCCATCGCCTGCGCGATGGTGTTGTCGCCGAGGATGTCGGGATAGAAGGGCTCGGTCTTGAAGTACGGCTTGAAGTCGGAGGCCGCCGGATCCAGGACGCTGCTGCCGCGCTTCTGCGCCGAGGCGGTGACCGCACCCGTCTTGAGATCGATGCGGTCGCCACGTTCCAGGTAGCTGAGGCGGGCGTTCTCGACGTTGAACGCGGGCAGGCGGGCGTCCGTTGTCGCGTCGCGCAGATCGACGAAGAGCGCGCCGCGCGCGCCGATCACCTCGGCCTGATGGGCGGTGATGACGGCGGCGCTGTTCTCCTCGACGCCCAGCCCCGACCGGTAGCCCTTGGCCAGCATCAGCGGCAGCATGCGCCCGATGCGTCCGCGCTTGAGGAAGTGCTGGTCGATGAAGAGGTCCTCGCCGACGAAGCCCAGGCCCCGGTCGATCTCGACGCCGTCGCGCAGTTGCCCCTGCATCACCTGCATCACGTCCTGCGCGTCGCGGAACATGACCGCGCTCATGATGGCCGCGCCGGCGCTGGTGCCGGCGATGACGCCGCCGCGGCGGTACACGTCCCAGATGGCGTCCAGCATCGGCGTGCGGCGGCCCTGCGGCTGCAGGGTGTCGACGATCAACTCCTGCGCGCCGCCGGAGAAGAAGACGCCGCGGGCGCCCCGCACCTTCGCCAGCAGCGCCGGATCGCGCAGGGCCGATTGCAGCGCATCCGGCGCCAGCTGGGGCGTGACGGGAATGGCCTGCGCGTCGGCGCCCCGCCGGCGCAGCGCGTCGACGATCTGCGCGGCCGATCGCTCCGGGTTGGCCGCCGCGGTGGCGAAGACGACGAACCGGGCCTGGCGACCGCCGGCCTCGTCGACGATGCGCTGCCACACGGCGTCGTTGTCGAACTTGAGCGCGCCGCCGATGACGATCGCGGTCTGCGCCTGCGCGCCGAAGGCCGACACGACCAGCGACGCGCCGACGGCGATGCGCCGGCCGAGGCGGGTGAGACGGTGGGAACGGGCGGGACCGGCGCCACCGGTGCAAGGGTCGACACGGCCGACGGCCTGCCGGGATGAACTGCGGGACATGTGCATGCCGCCATGGTGCGGGGCGGTCGCACGGATCGCGACAGGGTTGCACCTCAGAGGTGCCCTGCATGCAAGCCGGTGTCGCAATGCTGCAAGGGGTTGGGGCATGCGGGGCGCGGCCGCGTGGCACGGCTTGCAGCGAAGCGACGCGGTCTTGCATCGGCGCGACCGCCCCGCCAAAACCCCCTGTCGACCGGTGGACACCGACTTCTAGAGTGCATCGCAAGGACGGCCTGGCGCCGACCTGAGCTCCCCCAACTCTTCGAGGCCCCCATGGTCACCACACAGGTTCCGCGCCCGCACGCCATCGCCCACGCCGCCGCACTGCTGCTGCTCCTCACCACCGCCGCCGCCCATGCGCAGGACGCCGGCAGCCAGACCCTGGAGCGCGTGGAGATCACCGGCTCCAGCATCAAGCGCCTGGCGGGCGAGACGGCCCTGCCCGTGCAGACGATCAAGCGCGAGGACATCGCCAAGACCGGCGCCACCACCGCCGCCGAGCTGATGCGCAACATCAGCGGCAACGCCGCCGGCCTGACCGACGGCGCCAGCATCAGCGACAACAACGGCGGCCAGCGCGGCTTCAACGGCGCGAACCTGCGCGGCATCGGCGTGTCCAGCACGCTGGTGCTGCTCAACGGCCGGCGCCTGGCCAACTTCGCCTCGCCCGGCGACAGCGCCGGCGTGGACCTGAACAACATCCCCGCGGGCGCCATCGAGCGGGTGGAGATCCTCAAGGACGGCGCCTCCGCCATCTACGGCACCGATGCGATCGGCGGCGTCATCAACTTCATCACCCGCAAGGACTACCGCGGCGTGGACCTCAACGCCTATGCGTCGGGCACGCAGGAAGGCGGCGCGGGCAAGCGCGCGGCCTCGGTGGCCGCCGGCTACGGCGACCTCGGCGAGCAGGGCTTCAACGTCTTCGGCGTGCTGGACGTGCAGAAGCTCGACGCCCTGCGTTCCACGCAGCGCGACTTCCTCAAGGAGCGGCCGCTGTCCGAGCTGCTGCCCTACTACATGTCCAGCCGCCCGTATCCGGCCAACCTGCGCCTGTCGGGCAGCGCGGCGACGCGCGCGGCGCAGCTCGCGGCCATCAACGCCGCGGGCTACACGATCGGCGGCCAGCCCTTCACCGATCGCACGGTCAACCTGTTCGCGCCGGCCTGCCAACCGCCCGCCAGCGTCTTCACGCCGGGCACCCAGACCTGCGGCTACGACTACATGGCCGACACCGAGATCTATCCCGACGCGAGCAAGACCAGCTTCCTCGGCCGCGGCGTGCTCAAGATCACCGACCGCAGCCAGGCCTTCCTGGAGGTGCTGCGCAGCCGCGCCGAGACGACCTACGTGCTGTCGCCCAACCCGACCAACTTCACCGGCGTGAGCGTGGCGGCGCTCAACAGGAACCTGCCGCGCCCGATCAACTACAGCGGCACGGTGGAGGTGCGGATGCGCGCCACCGAGTTGGGCAACCGCTCCAACGAAGTCACCAGCGACGCCGAGCGCTATGTGGCCGGCCTCACCGGCACCTTCGGCAACGACTGGGACTACTCGCTCGCCGCGAGCTACGCGAAGAACAAGTCGCAGGACAAGTACGTCAACGGCTACTTCCTCTTCGACCAGCTCGATGCCGGCGTGAAGTCCGGCGACATCAATCCCTTCGGTCCGTCGTCGGCCGCGGGCAAGGCGCTGATCGAGTCCATCCGCGTCAACGACGTGGCGCGCCGGTCCAGCGGCACGACGCAGGGCGTGGACGCCAAGCTCACCGGCTCGCTGATGGCGCTGGCGGGCGGCTCGCTCGGGATCGCGGTGGGCGCGGAGCTGCGCCGCGAAGGCCAGAAGTTCACGCCGTCCGCGCTGCTGGTGTCCAACAACATCGGCGGCGACCGCGACGGCTCGCTGGACCCGGGCGTGCCGGACAGCACGCTCAAGGCCACGAGCAACAGCCGCAACATCGCGTCGGCGTACACCGAGCTCAGCGCGCCGCTGCTCAAGGACTTTGAGGTCCAGGCCGCCGTGCGCTTCGACCACTACCAGGGCGTGGGCAGCACCACCAATCCCAAGCTCGGGGTGCGCTACCAGCCCAGCCGTCAGCTGCTGCTGCGCGCCTCGGCCGGGACCGGCTTCCGCGCGCCGTCGTTCAGCGAGCTCTACCGGCCCACGAGCTACGGCTCCAGCCCGGCCTTCATCTACGACAAGGTGCTCGACAGCTTCGACCAATGGGCCACCCGCAAGGAAGCCAACCCCAACCTGAAGCCGGAGCGCTCGCAGCAGTTCTCGGCCGGCATCGTCGTCGAGCCGGCACGCGACGTGAGCGTGAGCCTGGACTACTGGCTGATCAAGAAACGCGACGTCATCAGCGACCTCTACGAGAAGACCATCCTCGAGAACCCCGATCGCTACGCGCAGTACATCGAGCGCAACGAATTCGACGAGCCGACCATCGTGCTGCGCAAGGAGAACCAGGGACGGCTCAAGACCTCCGGTCTGGACCTGGAGGCCAGCCTGCGCAGTAGCCCGAGCGCCTGGGGTCGCTTCGGCCTCAACCTCAGCGGCACCTACATCCTGGAGTACAAGCGCCAGTTCGGCCCGCTGGAGCCGTATGTCAGCAACGTCGGCCGCTTCCTCAACGACCAGGTCATCCAGCGCTGGCGCCATCGCGCCTCGGTGGACTGGGAGTTCGGCGACGTCAACCTGACGCTGGGCAACACCTTCTACTCGAGCTACCAGGACGACAGCTACCTGCCCGACACGGCACCGCGCCGCGTCAAGGCCTACTCGCTGTGGGACGTGTCGGGCGCCTGGAAGCTCAACAAGATGCTGCGCGTGCGCGCCGGCATCCAGAACCTGGCCGACACGGCGCCGCCCTTCTCCAACCAGAGCTACTACTTCCTGTCGACCTACGACCCGACCTACACGGATCCGCGCGGGCGCACCTTCTACGCGAGCGTGAACCTGTCGTTCAAGTAGACCGACGGACCGGAGCAGTCACGGGGAGGTTCCGCGGGAGGTCCCGCGGAGGACCCGCGGAGGTCCCGCTGAGGTTCCGCTGAGGCTCCGGTCTGGTCCCGGCCACGTCCCGGTGATCCGAAACGGCACGGCACACGTAGAGGCGATCGACACCTCCTGGTGTCACCGGCGATCACCGCCGGCCTGCCTCCACTGCCCTCGCGTATGTCGTCGTCCTTTCCTCCGGTCTGCCGGGTCTCCCAGGTCTCCCCGGTCTCCCCGATCGCCGGCCCCCTCGCCATCGGCGCGCGCCGTGTGCGCCGGCTGGCCGCGGCCGCCTGTCTGCTCCCGGCGCTGGGGCTGCTGCCGCCCGGCCCGGCGCGGGCGGCGGATGCACCACCGCCGACGGTGCAGTCCGTCGACCTCGCCCGCTATGCCGGCACCTGGTACGAGATCGCGCGTCTGCCCAACCGCTTCCAGCGGCAATGCGTGTCCGACACGCAGGCGCAGTACCGCCTCGACCAGGACACGGTGCGGGTCGTCAATCGCTGCCGGACCGCCCAGGGCGAGGTCGACGACATCCAGGGACGCGCCAAGGTGGTCCCCGACAGCGGCAATGCGAAGCTGCGCGTGACCTTCTTCTGGCCCTTCTACGGCGACTACTGGATCCTCGCGCTGGACGACGACTACACCGAGGTGCTGGTGGGATCGCCGGACCGCAAGTACGCCTGGATCCTCGCGCGGCAGCCGCAGTGGCCCGAGGCGCGCCTGAAGGCGCTGCTGGACCGCGCACAGTCGCTCGGGTTCGACCCGGCGGCCTTTGTCAGGACGCCGCAGGTCGATCCGCTTCCCGCCTCGGCCCCGGGCTCGCCGGCCAGGCCGGGATGAACGCGATGGGAGAGGGCCTGCGGTCCCTCGTCGTCGTGCTCGGCGACCAGCTCGACGCGCAGTCCTCCGCCTTCGACGACTTCGACCCGCGCGTCGACCGGGTGTGGATGGCGGAAGTGCGCGAAGAGTCGACGCACGTGTGGTCCAGCCGGATCCGCATCGCGCTGTTCCTCGCGGCCATGCGCCATCACGCCGACCTCCTGCGCCGCCTGGGTCGGGACGTCGACTACGTGACGCTGGACGACGAAAGCAACACGGGCAGCCTGGGCACCGAGTTGTCGCGCGCGCTGCAGCGCTGGCAGCCGCTGCGCGTGGTGATGACCGCGCCGGGGGACTGGCGCGTCCTGAAGGCGCTCCGGGCCGCGGCCGCGCAGTCGGGCTGGACGATCGAGCTGCGGGACGACCGCCACTTCTTCTGCACCGTCCGGGAGTTCTCGGCCTTCGCCGGCGAGCGGCGGCAGCTGCGGATGGAAACCTTCTACCGCGAGATGCGGCGGCGGCACGGCGTGCTGATGGAAGGGGACGAACCCGCGGGGGACCGCTGGAACTTCGACGCGGAGAACCAGCAGCCCTTCCCGCGCGGCGGACCGGGCTTCCTGCCGGAGCGGGTGGGCTTCGCGCCCGACGCCGTGACGCGGGAGGTGATCGCGCTCGTGGCGCGGGCCTTCCCCGACCACCCGGGCGCGCTGGACGACTTCGACTGGCCGGTGACGCGGGAGCAGGCCCTGCTGGCCCTGGACCGATTCATCGCGGAGCGCCTGCCGGAGTTCGGCCATTGGCAGGATGCGCTGTGGCCGGACACGCCCTGGCTGTGGCATGCGCAGCTGGCGGCGGCCATGAACCTGAAACTGATCGGTCCGCGGGAGGTGGTGGCGCGGGCCGAGCAGGCCTGGCGCGCGGGCCAGGTGCCGCTGGCCAGCGCGGAAGGCTTCATCCGACAGGTGCTGGGCTGGCGCGAGTACGTGCGCGGCCTCTACTGGACCCGCATGCCGGCGCTGGCGCAGGCCAATGCGCTCGAGGCCGACGCGCCGCTGCCGGGTGTCTTCTGGACCGGCGACACGGAGCTGGTCTGCCTGGCCGACGCGCTGCGGCAGACGCTGCAACTGGGTTACGCCCATCACATCCAGCGGCTGATGGTCACCGGGCTGTTCTCGCTGCTGCTGGGCGTGCGGCCCGCCGCGGTGCATGAGTGGTACCTGGCGGTCTACGTGGACGCGGTGGAATGGGTGGAGTTGCCCAACACGCTGGGCATGAGCCAGTACGCCGATGGCGGCGCGATGACCAGCAAGCCCTATGTCGCCAGCGGCAAGTACATCGAACGCATGAGCAGCGGCCAGTACTGCGCGCGCTGCCCGTACCGGCCCGAGCTCCGCGTCGGCCCGCAGGCCTGCCCGTACACCACCCTCTACTGGGACTTCCTGCTGAAGCACCGCGCGCGCTTCGCGCGCCATCCGCGGCTGGGCGCGCAGGTCCGCCACCTCGACCGCCTCGCCGACGAGGAGGTGCTGGCCATCCAGGCACAGGCGGGCCGGCTCCGCGCCCGCTTCGCCGACCAACACTAGAAAAGTCCAGATGCGCCACCACCCCGCGTTGAAGCAGCTCCTCCAGGGCGTCGCCCTCTTCTGCCTGTTCCAGGCCGCCTGGTTCGCGTGCGTGCTCGGCGCCGCCCATGGCCGCGCCGGACTGGGCGTCCTGGCCGTGGTCGCGGCCGTGCTCGTCACCTGGGCCTTGAGCGACCGGCGGGGCGTGGACGTCCTCCTCACCGTGCTGGCCGTCCTGATGGGGCTGGTCTGGGACACGCTGATGCTGCGGGCCGGCTGGGTGCGCTACGCGTCGCCGGGACCGGGCGCGTTCAGCCTGCTGGCCCCCGCGTGGATCCTGGCCTTGTGGGCGCTGTTCGCGACCTTGCTGCGGGGACCGCTGGCGTGGCTGCACGGGCGACCGCTGCTGGCGGCCGTCCTGGGCGGCGTCGGCGGTCCGCTGTCCTACCTGGCGGCGGTGCGCCTGGGCGCCGGCAGCTTCGAGAACACCACGCAGGCGATGCTCATCCTGGCCGCCGGGTGGGCCGTCATGACGCCCGTGCTGACCGAGACCGCCCGGCGCCTGTCGGGCACCGGCCTGAAGGCATCGCGCAAAGATCAGGGTTTTCACTGACTCTCGAGGCTCTTGAACGTCCCGGACAGAGCTCCTAAATCCGTCTCGACCCGCCATCAATCGATTCGGACGAGGACTGGATCATGGCCAAGCAGCTCGACACCTCCGACATCTCCGACATCTCCGACATCTCCGAGGCTTCCACGAAGCGCTCCGCGCGACGTTCGCGGCTCCTGAGCCCGTCGCAACTCCAGGCCTACCTGCTCGCACGCGAGACGCTGCGACGCCTCAAAGGCCCGTCGCGCCCCGTCTTCGCGCGCGATCCCTCCACCCGACCGACAGACGCCGGACCCTCGCCTCAAGACCGCTGAGCGGTCTTTCCGGGCAAGCGGATTTCAAAGACCGACGCGGTGCCGCGTCGGCATCCTTCATCGACCACGGAAAGGAGTTCTCTCATGTTCGATACGACATTCCATCGTCCTCAAGGCCTGCTGGAGCAACTCTCCCAGCTGCAACAGTCGCTCTCGCGCTCGCTGACCTCGGAAGGCTTCCCGGACGGCATCCGCGCCGCGGCCGCGGGCAGCTTCCCGCCGATCAACGTCGGGCGGGCCGAGCGGTCCGTCGAGGTCTACGCCTTCGCGCCCGGCCTGGATGCGCAGACCATCGACGTGACGGTCGAGCGCGGCGTGCTGAGGATCTCCGGCGAACGCCGGCCGACCGATCGCCGCAGTGCCGAGACGGTGCAGGTCTATGCCGCGGAGCGCTGGCATGGCCGGTTCAACCGCGCCGTCACCTTGCCGGACGACGCCGACACCGGCAGCGTCGAGGCCAGCTACCGCGATGGCGTGCTGCGCGTCAGCGTCGGTCTGCGCGAGGCGGCCCGCCCGCAACGCATCAACGTGCAATGACTGGATCACCCATCGCAAGGAGCTTGTCATGACTCAACAGAACCCACTGACCCGCACCGAGGCTGAGCGCGACGCGGTGGCCGCCAACGACGCGTCGTCGACGCGCCGCGCCGCGCCGGGCGCACGCGCCACGGCGCAGCCGGCGGTCGAGATCCTCGAGGACGGTGCCGGCATCACGCTGCTGGCCGACATGCCGGGCGTGCCGCGCGAGAAGCTGGATGTCCGGCTGGACGGCGAGACCCTGGTCATCGAAGGCGAGGTCGCCGTGGCGAGCCCGGACGGCATGCGCGGCCTGTGGGCGGAGGTCAACGTGCCGCGCTACCGCCGCTCGTTCACGCTGAGCCGCGAACTCGATGTCGCACGCATCGAAGCCGGCATGAAGGACGGCGTGCTGACGCTGCGCATCCCGAAGCAGGCGCATGCGCAACCGCGGCGCATCGCCGTGTCGACGGGCTGACCGGCGGCCGGCTGACGGGCTGAGGGGCTGAGGGGCTGAGGGGC